>CANGWV010000036.1 GCA_947457875.1 Burkholderiaceae bacterium | reverse complement strand
TCCCAGAGGGGCAAGTTTGGTAGTTGGGGTGTTTGTGCTGTGGCAATATCCTGCGCCGCCGCCTTACCAATCACCACGCACTCCAATAAAGAATTACTTGCCAATCGGTTGGCGCCATGCAGTCCGGTATAGGTTGCTTCACCCACCGCATAGAGTCCGGGTAAATCGGTTTTGCCATGTAAATCCGTGACCACGCCACCGCAGGCATAGTGCGCCGCCGGTACAACTGGGATAGGCTCTTTCGTAATATCTAAACCCAGGCTTAAGCAGCGCGCATAGATCATCGGGAAATGTTCCTTGATGAAGGCTTCACCTAGGTGGGTGGCATCGAGGTTCACATAATCAAGGCCGTGTTTCTTCATTTCAAAATCGATGGCGCGGGCTACGATGTCACGTGGCGCCAACTCGTTGCGCTCATCGTGCTGCGGCATGAAGCGCGTGCCATCTGGCAGCTTCAGTAAGCCACCCTCACCGCGCAACGCTTCCGTAATCAAGAAGGTACGATCGCTAGGGTGATACAAGCACGTTGGATGAAACTGGATGAACTCCATATTCCCCACGCGGCACCCTGCACGCCAGGCCATGGCAATGCCATCGCCGGTAGCGGTATCGGGGTTGCTGGTGTAACGATAGACCTTACCAACGCCGCCCGTTGCTAAAACGACGGACTTCGCCGCAATGGTTTCAACGTGATTGGTATTGATATCCAAGGCATAGACGCCGTAGCAGCGGTTGGGGCGATTGCGCTTTTCTTTTGTGCCAAGGTGGCGATTGGTGATGAGGTCTAGCGCAATCCAATGCTCCAAAATGGTGAT
Organism: Burkholderiaceae bacterium; assembly: GCA_947457875.1. Taxonomy (GTDB): domain Bacteria; phylum Pseudomonadota; class Gammaproteobacteria; order Burkholderiales; family Burkholderiaceae; genus Polynucleobacter. The sequence continues at coordinate 12,117 of CANGWV010000036.1, read as the reverse complement.
GTTGGGATTAGCGCGAGCATGGTCTAGCAAGACTTCATGGATTGCCTTACCGGTCGAATCCGCTGCATGCGCAATACGGCGCTGACTATGTCCACCCTCCCGTGTGAGGTGCAAACCCATTGGGCCGTCTTTATCGGTCGTAAAGGGCACCCCTTGATCGACCAGCCACTGAATCGCTGCGGCACTTTCTTCGGCAATGTAACGCGCAGTCGACTCCACTACTAAACCGGCTCCCGCATTCAGGGTATCGCTCACATGGGCATCAATGCTGTCATGTTCTTTATCGACTACTCCAACAATGCCGCCTTGCGCCCAAGCAGTAGCAGATTCGGCAAGGCTACGTTTGGCCATCAGCACTACTTTTTGCGTCTTGGCGAGATCCAAGGCTACCGTCAGGCCGGCTAGGCCGGCGCCGATAATGAGAACAGGCAAGTCTGCCACATCACTGTGGGGGATGGTTTCGGCTGATTTGGCTTGAGTAGGCATTTCTCAATTTTACGGCGCAAGCGGTACTCATGCAGCCTTCTCGATAAAAGAAAAAGGCCTCGCTAGAAACGAGGCCTTTGATCTGTCTTACTGTCTTACTGACAAATGAAGGCTAGCCCATCACGCTGGAACCGCTGCTTTACCTTTTGGGTCGTTGGTGCCATAACCAATTTCCGTGGCTGCCTGACCGCCCTTGCTTAACTTCACAGCGCAATACTTGAACTCCGGAATCTTGCCTACTGGGTCCAGTGCTGCGTTGGTAATGAGGTTGGCAGCTGCTTCGTAGTAAGCAAACGGAATAAAGATTACACCGCGTGGCGTGCCATCGTCCCGGCGTACATGAATACCCACCTCGCCGCGGCGCGAGGCAACGGTGATGACATCACCTGCCGTTACGCCGAGCTGCGTCATATCAGCACCATTCATCGACACAGTAGCCAATGGCTCGATCGCATCGAGTACTGTGGCGCGGCGCGTCATACTGCCGGTGTGCCAATGCTCTAACTGACGACCGGTAATCAGAACAAACGGATACTCGCTATCGGGGCGCTCATTTGCCGGAATAATATCGGCTGGCACTAACTTCACTTTGCCATCCGGCGTAGAGAATGCATCGTCAAACACAATTGGGCGACCTGGATCATCTGCCGATAAGCACGGATAGGTCACGCTGGATTCTTTTTCAAGACGCTCCCAGGTAATTCCATTAATCGCAGCGTGCATTGCTTGACGCATTTCGTCATAGACCGCTGCTACGCCAGCTTCTGGGCCTTGGTAGTTCCAGTTGAGGCCCATGCGCTTCGCAATTTCTTGAATGATCCATAAATCGGACTTTGCATCGCCTGGCGGATTGACGGCGCGCTTACCCATTTGCACCATCCGGTCGGTATTGCTGACGGTACCGGTCTTTTCTGGCCATGCGCTCGCAGGCAATACTACGTCTGCCAACAATGCCGTTTCCGTCATGAAAATATCCTGCACCACCAAATGCTCGAGGGATGCCAAGGCATGGCGTGCATGGTTCAAATCCGGGTCACTCATCGCCGGGTTCTCTCCCTCGACGTACATCCCGCGAATCTTATGGGGGTCGCTATCGGGCGCTGTGATCTTGTGCATGATCTCAACCACGGTATAGCCGGGCTTTTTATCCAGCGGGCTATCCCAGAATTTCTCAAACCACGCATGTGCCTCGGGATTATCAACGCGCTGGTAGTTCGGGAACATCATCGGAATCAATCCGGCATCACTAGCGCCCTGCACGTTGTTTTGACCGCGCAAGGGATGCAAGCCAGAGCCTGGCTTACCAATTTGACCGGTAATGCTCACGAGTGCAATTAAGCAACGGGCATTGTCGGTGCCATGAATGTGCTGGCTCACGCCCATGCCCCACAAGATCATCGCTGACTTGGTGGTAGCGAACTCACGGGCAACCTCACGCAAGGTTTCTGCCGGAATACCGCAAATCGGCGCCATCGCTTCTGGGCTATAGCCCTTAATGTTTTCTTTTAAGGCTTCAAAGTTATTCGCGCGATCGCGAATGAAGTTCTCATCGCACAAGCCCTCTTCGATCACGGTATAAATCATCGCATTAAGCATGGCTACATCGGTATCGGGCTTGAACTGCATCGTGCGCCATGCATGTTTGCCCATATCCGTCATCCGGGGGTCGCAGAGCACAATCTTGGTACCGTTCTTAGCAGCGTTCTTAAACCAGGTTGCTGCTACTGGATGGTTTGCAGTGGGGTTTGATCCAATCAAGAAGAGCAGGCTGGAATGCTCCACATCGTTTACCTGATTACTTACCGCGCCTGAACCAACGCCTTCGAGCAATGCAGCAACGCTAGATGCATGGCATAAGCGGGTGCAATGGTCGACGTTATTGCTGCCAAAGCCAGTACGTACCAGTTTTTGGAATAAATATGCTTCTTCGTTGCTGCCTTTGGCTGAACCAAAACCAGCCAGCGTCTTGTTGCCATGCTGATCGCGCAACTGCTTTAACTTTCCAGCCGCCAAATCCAAGGCTTCTTCCCAGGTGGCTTCACGGAAAATGCTCGACCAGTCTTCTGGGTTCTGAATCGCATGCTCGTCTTTTGCTACGCCAGGCTTGCGAATCAAGGGCTTGGTTAGGCGCTGTGGATTATGGATGTAATCCATACCAAAGCGGCCCTTCACGCAAAGGCGATTGTGGTTCGCTGGGCCATCACGGCCTTCCACGCTGACAATCTTTTCATCTTTGACGTTATAGGTAATTTGGCAACCGACGCCGCAGAATGGGCAGACCGAATCGACCTTGCGATCCACGGTTTGCGAACCGATCAATCCTTTGGGCATTAATGCGCCCGTTGGGCAAGCCTGAACGCACTCACCGCATGCCACGCAGGTGCTCTCGCCCATCGGATCGCTCAAGTCAAATACGATCTCGCTGTGCGCACCGCGCATCGCATAACCAATAACGTCATTGACTTGCTCTTCACGGCAAGCGCGGACGCACCGATTACACTGAATACAGGCGTCTAAATTGACCGCCATTGCCGGATGCGATACATCCGCAGCCGGCTGTTTGCGACGCAGCGCCTTTAGTTCTGGTCGAACGTGAACATCCAGGCGCGTAGCCCAAGTGCTCAGTTCGCCGTGTTGTTGTTGGCGCTGTTCTTCGTCGCTGTCTCCTACCCACTTATACCCTTCATCTGGCATGTCGGATAACAACATTTCCAGTACTAATTTTTGACTCTTAAGTGCGCGCTCGCTATTGGCTTTGACATCCATGCCAGGCGTCGCGCTGCGGCAGCAGCTCGGCGCTAAGGTGCGCTCACCGTTGATCTCGACTACGCATGCACGGCAATTGCCATCGGCGCGGTAACCGTCTTTAAAACACAAATGGGGAATATCCACCCCATGTCGCTTCGCCGCCTTGAGAATGGTCTCACCCTCATACGAAATAATCGTCTTGCCATCAAGCTTGAACTCAACCGTTTGCAACTGGAGTTCGTTTGGATTTACAGGGGCGTTCATTTAAGCGACCTCTTCTGGGAAGTACTTCGCAATGCAGCGAATCGGATTAGGTGCTGCTTGACCAAGGCCGCAGATCGAGGCATCGACCATCACGACGGCCAGATCTTCTAAGGTAGTCTTATCCCATGACCTGGCTTGCATGAGTTCGGCTGCCTTGCTGGTACCCACGCGGCATGGCGTACATTGACCACAACTCTCATGCTCAAAAAAGTGCATGACATTCAGGGCTGCATCGCGCGCTTTGTCTTTGTCGCTAAAGACCATGACAGCGGCAGAGCCAATGAAACAGCCATAGGGCTGCAAGGTATCAAAGTCCAGCGGAATAGAATTTAAGGTGGCAGGCAAAATACCGCCCGAGGCGCCACCAGGTAAATAGCCATAGAAGCGGTGGCCGTCTTGCATGCCGCCACAATACTCATCAATCAGCTCCTGAATAGTGATGCCGGCTGGGGCCAATTTGACACCAGGCAACTTTACGCGGCCGCTAACGCTAAAGCTGCGTAGGCCTTTGCGATCGTGGCGGCCGTAGTTGCTGAACCACTGTGGCCCGCGCTGCGCAATGTCGCGCACCCAATACAGAGTTTCAAAGTTATGTTCAAGGGTTGGGCGACCAAACAAGCCCACTTGCGCAATGTACGGTGGACGCATGCGGGGTTCCCCGCGCTTGCCTTCAATGCTCTCGATCATGGCTGACTCTTCGCCGCAAATGTACGCGCCTGCACCGCGGCGAAGTTCAATCAAGGGCAACTTACATGGGGGATTGGCTTGCAGCTTAGCGATTTCACGCTCGAGGAGCTCGCGGCAACCGTGGTACTCATCGCGCAAATAGATGTAACAGGCATCGATGCCAACGACATTGGCGGCAATCAGTAAACCCTCTAAGAAGCGATGGGGATCGCGCTCTAAATAGGTACGGTCTTTAAATGTGCCGGGCTCACCTTCGTCAATATTGACTGCCATGAGTTTAGGTGCGGGCTGATCTTTAACAATGCGCCACTTGCGTCCCGCCGGAAATCCTGCGCCGCCTAAACCGCGCAGACCAGAGTCTTCCATGGCTTTGATAATCTGCTCGCCATCCTGCTTACCACTAGCAAGCGCTGCTGCCAAGGCGTAACCACCTTTGGCGCGGTAGGTCTCATAGCCAACGTAATCGGGCGATACCGCTTGATCAGGGCCTTGGGGCGATACGCCTTTTTCTGCCAAATCGGCTGGCTCGAAATTACCGCTATCACTCGCCAGTGGATGGGATAACTGCTTGTTGGCCACTGCTGCCACAACTGTCTCTGCGGTAGCGAACAAGACGGGGTATTGGTGCACCACTGCTACTGGCGCTTGTTCGCAGCGGCCAACGCACGGCGCTGCAATCACCTTGACTTTTGGGTTGCCCAAGATAGTAGGCAAGCGGCTTAAGAGTGTTTTTGCACCAGCAAGTTCGCATGACAAGCCATCGCATACGCGTACGGTAATGTCGGCAACCGGATCATCGCCACGGACCACTTCAAAGTGGTGGTAGAAAGTGGCAACTTCATACACCTCTGCCATGGGTAAATTCATTTCTTTAGCGAGAGCAACCAAGTGGCGATCATGCAATGCGCGGTAGGCGTCGTTTAATTTGTGTAAGTGCTCGATTAAGAGATCACGGCGGTGTGGCGCCTCACCAATCAGCTGGCGCACTTCTGCAATCGATGCATCGTCGGCTTGACGACCCTTTAACTTGCTTTTGCGCCGAATGGTTTCCCGTAAATCATTGACCGTCGCAAGTGCAACAGCTTCGACCGCTTCGGATGGCTTAGGGTGATTCATAGTCTTTTGATCTCTACTCTCGGTTAGAAATAGCCCTGCGCGCGCACAACCATTTCGTTTACATGATTTTGGTGGATTTATAAGAGCAAGTCCTTGACGGCGCTCAAGAGCCTTTTGTGGGGGTAATACTAAGGGTTTACCCTATATTGCGGATAGAAGGCAAGCGCCTAGATCAGACTGGGCTTTGGCGTCAAATCCGATGGACGGCTGTAATCCATATTGCGCTCACGAACACGCGCCCGAAAGCAGTCCTCGTAACCAGCGCTACCGATGCTCCAGCCGATGGAGGTGCAATCATCGCGGGCCGCAGACTCCACCGTACCGCAGCCGCTCAAACCGAGGGCGATTAAGGCAACGAGGGAGAAGCGCGAAAAAAAGAATAGATTCATGAGGGCAAGTCTATCACCCCTAGAGGTGCTTTAGCCTACTTTGCAGCCAAGGCAATGTCGAGGGGAATGCCCCCGGAATGAGGGCATAGTAACCATGGCGGAGAGGGCGGGATTCGAACCCGCGGTAGGTTTAACCCTACGCACGCTTTCCAGGCGTGTGACTTAAACCGCTCATCCACCTCTCCGAAACAGTAGATTATACGGTTCGAAATGAAAACGGCGGTTTAAGTTGAAATCACCTGCTTCTTGGCTTACAGCGCTTGCTTGAGCTGATCCAAAATGGCTGGATTCTCCAAGGTCGAGGTATCTTGCGTCACTTCCTCACCCTTCGCAATCACACGCAGTAAACGGCGCATGATCTTGCCCGAACGCGTTTTCGGTAAGTTGTCACCAAAGCGCACATCTTTTGGTTTTGCGATTGGGCCAATTTCCTTACCAACCCAATTGCGCAACTCCATTGCCAGCTTCTTCGCGTCTTCGCCCGTAGGACGACCGCCCTTGAGGACCACGAAAGCACAGATGGCTTCGCCCGTCATCTCATCGGGACGACCAACCACAGCGGCCTCGGCAACCAGTGGATTAGCAACCAAGCAGGATTCAATTTCCATCGTGCCCATGCGGTGGCCTGATACGTTGAGCACATCATCGATGCGGCCAGTGATCGTAAAGTAGCCTGTGTCTTTATTGCGAATCGCGCCATCGCCTGCAAGGTATAAGGTACCGCCCAACTCTTCTGGGAAGTAGGCTTTCACGAAGCGATCGTTATCGCCCCAAATGGTGCGAATCATCGAAGGCCATGGGCGTTTTACAACCAAGATACCGCCACTACCGTTCGGCACGTCATGCCCTGCTTCGTCCACAATCGCTGCCATGATGCCTGGCAATGGCAAGGTGCACGAACCCGGCACCATCGGCGTTGCGCCTGGTAATGGGGAAATCATGTGCCCACCGGTTTCGGTTTGCCAGAAGGTATCGGCGATCGGGCAGCGCGAGCCGCCGATGTTCTCGTAGTACCACATCCAAGCTTCTGGATTGATTGGCTCACCAACGGAACCCAAGAGACGCAAAGATGACAGATCGTATTTCTTTGGATGAACGGATTCGTCAACGCTCGCTGCCTTGATCAATGAACGAATCGCTGTCGGTGCGGTGTAAAAAATCGTTGCCTTGTGCTTCTGAATGGTGTCCCAAAAACGGCCTGCATTCGGATAGGTCGGCACGCCTTCAAACACAATCTCAGTGCAACCAACCGCGAGTGGGCCGTACGTAATGTAGGAATGTCCTGTAACCCAACCAATGTCGGCAGTACACCAAAAGACATCGCTGGGCTTGATATCAAAGGTCCATTTCATGGTCAATATGGCCCAGAGCAAATAGCCCCCGGTGGAGTGCTGCACGCCCTTTGGCTTGCCGGTCGAACCGGATGTGTACAAGACGAACAAGGGGTGCTCAGCGCTGACCCACTCTGGCTCGCAGGTCTTGGCCTCGCCGGCTACAACTTCATGCATCCAAGAATCGCGCCCTGCTGTCATCGCAATGTTGCCACCGGTGCGCTTATACACAATGACGTTCTTGACTTTTTCGCAGTCGCCCAAGGCTAGTGCCTCATCCACAATGACTTTGAGTGGTAAGGCTTTGCCACCGCGCATTTGCTCATCCGCAGTGATGACTGCAATCGCGCCCACGTCGACGATGCGCTCCTGCAATGATTTTGCGGAGAAGCCGCCGAAGACAACGGAATGGGTTGCGCCAATGCGAGCGCACGCCTGCATTGCAACGACGCCTTCGATCGACATCGACATATAAATAATGACGCGATCACCTGACTTAATGCCCATCTTGCGCAAAGCATTGGCAAACTGGCATACGCGTGCGTGCAAATCGCTGTAAGTGACGTTCGTTACTTTGCCGTCATCGGCTTCAAAAATAATGGCGGTTTTTTGGGCGTTGCCGTTTTCTAAATTGCGGTCCAGGCAGTTATACGAGGCATTGGTTAAGCCATCCTCAAACCACTTATAGAACGGTGGGTTGGTCTCATCCAATACTTTAGTAAAGGGTTTTTTCCAGTAGAGGTTTTCACGGGCGAGGCGCGCCCAAAATCCCTCGTAATCTTTTTCCGCCTCGGCACAAAGTGCGTTGTAGGCAGCCATTCCAGGCACGGCAGCATTTTTAACGAAATCACTGGGAGGATTAAAAATCCGATTTTCTTGCATCAACTGTTCCATGCTGTCCTAGCCTCTATTTAAATGACAATAATTACTACGCTGCAAAATCCATGCAGAATAGTGTAAATCCACTCTCTTTCTACTTAAGATAAGGGATTTTTAGGGTGAATTGCTCTATGGCAAACCCTTAAAATAGAGAAATCCAATTAATTTGATGAAATTTATGACAAATATTAAACAAGAAGACCTCATCCAAAGCGTTGCTGACGCCTTCCAATACATCTCCTACTATCACCCCGCTGACTTCATTCGGGCCATGGGCAAGGCTTACGAGCTGGAAAAAGGCGAAGCCGCAAAAGACGCGATTGCGCAGATTTTGACGAATAGCCGGATGTGCGCCGAAGGGCATCGCCCGCTCTGCCAAGATACCGGCATTGCGGTGGTCTTCTTAAAAGTGGGTATGCATGTGCAGTGGTCAGATGCCACGATGAGCGTCACGGATATGGTGAATGAAGGTGTGCGCCGCGCTTACCTCAATCCCGACAATATGCTGCGCGCTTCGGTTCTCACTGATCCTGCTGGCAAACGTAAAAATACGGGCGACAACACCCCTGCTGTGATTCATTATGAAATCGTGCCCGGCGATGGCATTGAAGTGATTTGCGCAGCCAAGGGTGGCGGTTCGGAAAACAAAGCCAAGATGATTATGCTTAACCCATCCGATTCGATTGTCGACTGGGTGATGAAAACCATTCCGACTATGGGTGCTGGCTGGTGTCCTCCCGGCATTCTCGGCATTGGTATTGGCGGCACGCCTGAAAAAGCAACCTTACTCGCCAAAGAAGCACTGATGGGTTCAGTCGACATTCAAGAGCTGATTGCCCGTGGACCACAAAACCGCGTAGAAGAATTGCGCCTCGAGATTTATGAAAAAGTGAACCAGCTTGGGATTGGTGCGCAAGGCCTTGGGGGTCTCTCCACCGTTTTGGATGTAAAGATTTTGGATTACCCGACCCACGCTGCATCCCTGCCCGTTGCCATGATTCCAAATTGCGCAGCAACCCGGCACATTCACTTTCATTTGTATGGCGATGGCCCCGCTAAATTAGAGGCGCCCACCCTAGCAGATTGGCCCGACGTTACCTGGACGCCGGATGTTCAAAAATCCAAGCGGGTCGATTTAAATGCCTTGACTCCGGCCGAAGTGGCCAGCTGGAAGCCAGGTGATCGCTTGCTCCTCAACGGAAAAATTCTCACGGGGCGCGATGCTGCGCACAAACGCATTCAGGATATGTTAGCCAAAGGCGAAGCGCTTCCGGTGAGCTTTAAAAATCGGGTGATCTATTACGTCGGCCCAGTTGATCCGGTGCGCGACGAAGCCGTTGGTCCTGCTGGTCCCACCACCTCTACTCGCATGGATAAGTTTACGGAGATGATGCTGGCTCAAACAGGCTTAATTGCGATGATTGGTAAAGCTGAACGCGGCCCCGTTGCGATTGAAGCGATTAAGAAACATCAGTCGGCGTATTTGATGGCAGTTGGCGGCGCAGCGTATTTAGTCTCCAAAGCAATTAAGACATCAAAAGTGGTTGGCTTTGCCGATTTAGGCATGGAAGCGATTTATGAATTCGATGTGCAAGACATGCCGGTGACGGTTGCAGTCGATTCAAAGGGGACATCGATGCACAATGAAGGACCAAAAGAGTGGCAGGCGCGAATTGGAAAAATCCCCGTCGTCGTCGCGTAACTTTTTAGGCAAGCATTGGCACTCATCGGGGTATTTGATTCGGGCGTAGGAGGCCTATCCATTTTGGATGAGGCTCTGCGGCAGTTGCCCGATCACGATTACCTTTACTTTGCGGACAGCGCCAATGCTCCTTACGGCGAAAAGCCGCCGGAATGGATTGCAGAGCGCAGCCTGGCAGTGTGCCAGTCTCTAGCCGAGGCAGGCTGCCAAGCGATCGTCATTGCCTGCAATACCGCGACCGCAGAAGCCATTCAGCATATTCGGGCTGAGCTGAAGACCATTCCGATCATTGGGGTCGAGCCCGGAATTAAGCCGGCAGCACTGCAAAGCCAAAAAGGCCTGGTGGGTGTGTTGGCCACAGAGGCGACATTAAACAGCGATAAGTTCAATGCCCTGCTTTCCACCTTGCCGAGGGATTGCCAATTTATCAAACAAGCTGGGGCAGGTCTGGTGCCGCTGATTGAATCCGGTCAATTAAATGCTCCAGAAACAGCTGCCCTGCTCGCACAGCATTTGCAGCCCATGCGTACCGCCGGTATTGACACGCTTGTTTTGGGCTGCACCCACTATCCGTTTTTAGTGCCATTGATTCTGAATCAATTGGGGTCGTCGGTGTTGATCGTGGATACCAGCGAAGCGGTAGTGCGACAGTTGGCAAAGCAATTAGAGGCCCATCGCATTCCGAGTGAAGTAGCTGGTAAGCGCAGCGTATTGCTGCTGAGCACTGCTGATGGTGCGCGCCTGCACAGCATGGCGATGCAATTACTACGCAGCAATATGGCTGAACTCAGTATCGATTTCAGAACAGTGGGCCTGGACCCTGCTGCACTATGCCGCTAGCACAGCCAACTCAAAAAACACACCTGCTGTTTACTCGGCAGGAGTGGATTGTGATTGCCATCGTACTCGTGCTTCATGGCTTCTTTTTTGTCAGCCTTGACCTTGGGCTCGACGTGAAAAATGATCCGTCCGAAAACGAAGTACGCGTGATGGCCAATTTAGTCGCACCCCCAACGCCTCCAGCTCCGCCCGCGTCCACGCCGCCGATGCCGCAACCAAAACAAGAAGCAAAACCCAAAACTCAGGCCAAACCAGAGCCAAAACCAAAAACACCCGATCCAAGCACTACGCCACCGGCCGATGCAAGCCAAGCCAAAGCAGCAGAAGCTGCCAAAGCGGCAGAGAGTCAAATGCCCAACGCAGCCGTTGCCCCGGCTACTAGTCAGGGTACAGCTGGCACGCCGATCCAAACTGATATTGGTAAACTAGTTGTGGTTTATCAGCCCGATGCGGATCCCTACTATCCTTCGTTTTCAAAGCGAGCTGGAGAACAAGGTGAAGTGGTAGTGCGACTGATCATTGATGAAACCGGCATTGTGGAAGATGTAGCCTTACTGCGTTCGAGCGGCTTTACGCGACTCGATCGCGCTGCCGAACAAATTGGCAGGCGTTACCGTTTTAAACCCTATAGCGTGAATGGCAATCCCGCCCGCATTTCAACCAACCTCCTGATTAAGTTTAACTTAAAGAACTAATGCAATGAACAACCCATTTGGCTTAATGAATTTATGGATGGCAGGCGATGCTGTCACGCGTTTTGTTGCCATTCTCTTATTGGTGTCATCGATCATTACCTGGGTCATTTTGATTAGCCGTTTGTGGAACATCAAAACACTGCGCGCCCTCAAGCCCGAAGCTGAGCAGTTTTGGCGTGCCAGTTCTTTTGCACAAGGCCTAGCTGGCTTTTCTGATCCAGCTAACAACCCCTACTTTCGGATTGCCAAAGAAGCCATGAGCGCATCCGAGCATCACCAAAGCCAATCCTCTAGCCGCCGCGAGTTGCTGCAAGCACTGAATTACTCCGAGTGGATGTCGCGCAGCATTAAGAACAGCATTGATGCTTGCAGCGCCCTCTTGCAAAAAGGCCAAACGTTCTTGGGCTCCACTGGAGCTACGGCGCCATTCGTGGGTTTGTTCGGAACGGTTTGGGGTATCTACCACGCCCTCGTTGCCATTAGTAGCTCAGGTAGTGCGCAAATTGATCAGGTCGCGGGCCCGATTGGTGAGGCCCTTATCATGACGGCCATTGGCCTAGCAGTCGCCATTCCAGCGGTACTTGGCTTTAATGCGATTAACCGCGCCAATAAGTTAATCGTTGCTGACCTCAATCGCTTTGGTAACGATTTGCTGGCCTACTTTGTTACTGGCGCTCGCGTTGAGGCGGGAGAGTAAGCATGTCCTTTAGCAATCCTTCAGGCGATCAAGGTGACGATCCCCTGATGACCGAAATCAACATGACGCCCCTCGTGGACGTGATGTTGGTTTTGCTCATCATTTTTATTATTACCTTGCCGGTAATCCATCAAGCTGTGAAAGTGGATTTGCCCAAAGCCAATAGCGCGCGCAATGAAACCAAGCCCGAGTCGATTCAGGTATCGATTGATGCGCGCGGTCAAATCTTTTGGAACAGCAGCCCAATTGACCTCCCTACCTTCGTTGGCTATGCAGAAAAAGC
>CANGWV010000035.1 GCA_947457875.1 Burkholderiaceae bacterium | reverse complement strand
TCTGGCATCAAACTAAAGAAGCGGTATTGCCAGGCCTCGCTATGGTGGCTAGCAACAAAGGTGCCTTTGCCTTGATGACGAATTAGGAGGTTTTCCGTGGCCAGCTCATCTACTGCCTTGCGGACAGTCCCTTGACTGACCTCGTAACGGGCTGCCAACTCCATTTCACTGGGAATAGGAGCGCCGGGTCGCCACTCGCCGGATTGAAGGCTATCCAGCAACAGCGCCTTAATCTGCTGGTACAAGGGGCTAAAGGTAGCCAATGGAGCGGTTGTTTCAGGCAAAGCAGTTCCAAAAAGGGTATTTAGGATAACTAGTCTGCTGTCTTATAGAAGACATCATTGACAGTGTAAATGTAAACTTCATAAACTTGCAGGGATAATCTGCATCACAACACGTAAGCAACACATTTCAACCTTCCTTTGGAGTTACACGTAATGGCAAAAACCCCTATGCGCGTCGCGGTTACAGGCGCGGCCGGTCAAATTGGATATTCCCTCTTGTTTCGCATCGCCAATGGTGATTTGCTTGGAAAAGACCAGCCTGTTTTTTTGCAACTCCTTGAAATTCCTGATGAAAAAGCGCAAAAGGCATTAAAAGGCGTGATGATGGAGCTCGATGACTGCGCATTCCCGCTCTTAGCCGGAATGTCGGCCCACCAAGACCCGATGACCGCATTCAAAGACATTGATATTGCCCTGCTGGTAGGTGCCCGTCCGCGCGGCCCAGGCATGGAGCGAAAAGACTTGCTCTCCGCCAATGCGCAAATTTTCACCGCCCAAGGCAAGGCCTTGGACGCCGTTGCAAAACGCACCGTGAAGGTTCTAGTTGTAGGGAATCCTGCCAATACCAACGCCTACATTGCCATGAAATCGGCCCCAAGCTTGCCTGCTAAGAACTTTACGGCCATGCTGCGCCTAGACCACAACCGCGCTCTTTCGCAAATTGCAGCCAAGGTCAATAAACCCGTCGCAGACATCGAAAAATTAGTAGTTTGGGGCAACCATAGCCCTACCATGTATCCGGACTACCGATTTGCCACCGTTGGCGGTCAATCCGTGAAGGACATGATTAATGATGCTGCCTGGAATAAAGACGTATTCATTCCAACCGTAGGCAAGCGCGGCGCGGCCATTATTGAGGCCCGCGGCTTATCGTCTGCAGCATCGGCTGCCAATGCCGCCATCGATCACATGCGCGACTGGGTGCTCGGCACCAACGGCAAATGGGTCACCATGGGTATTGCTTCCCGCGGTGAATACGAGATTCCGGCAGAAGTCATTTACGGATTCCCCGTTGTCTGTGAGAATGGCGAATACAAAATGATTGAAGGCCTTGATATTGATGCATTCTCGCGTGAACGCATGACCCATACCTTGAATGAACTACTCGAGGAACAGGCCGGCGTGAAGCACTTACTTTCATAAGGAAACACAGATGCACATTCCCTTTAAAGCGCTGTTGATTGCCTCTGCCTTGGTGTTGGCACACCCTGCTCTGCATGCCAAGGATCCAAAGGATACCCATGCCTGGAGCTGCAGTAACAATCACCAGTTAAAAACGATTGGGGATGGCTCTGCAAACATTGGTCTAGTTTGGAACGCCAAAACCTACGAAATGAAAAGGGAAGTGTCCTTGCCAGGTAGCTTGCGTTATAAAAACCACGACACCGGTTTAGATTTAGTGGTGCTGGGAAACAAGGCAATGCTGTTTAACATTCGTAGCGGCGTTCGCTTGGCTGATTTTTGCCAAACAGCGGATATGAAAACAGGTAAAGAGCCTCATTTGTTTGCTAAAGAATAATTTAGAAGGCGTTTTTCTTTGTTGGATAGAAGTAAAAAAACCGAGGTCCACCTCGGTTTTTTTATGTGCGCAAGGGTACGCTCTTAATGAAACAGGGGCTGCTGGGTTGGGGTGTCTTCCGGCATCTCCGCATGCACTACTTCGCCGTGGCGATCCGGAAACAATGGCGCGCCACAATCGTCGCAGAGCTCGGGACTGAACAGAACAGCATGGCGAAACACGTCTTCTACACCCGCCTCTTTTAGGGCGTCGCAAATCTTTTTAATCGGGCTTTCATCATCATTAATGTCATTGAGCGCATCGTTGGATACCGTCTCGCGATCGTACATGGGCCAAATGACGCCGTACATCACATCCGGTGAACCCTTCAGACTAAATGCAATGCGGTACTCGTCTGCCTGCTCTTCACCAAAGGCGCCCACGACACAAGACAAGCCATTGGGCTGAGCGCCGACCGCAGTCTCCAGAAAGTTAACGGCTGCCCGAATGCTTAGGGGGCGCACTTGTTTGTCGGCCAAGCGGCAGTTCGTGAAATACGCCTCGGGTAACAGTAGATCGAATTCACAGCCGGGCAATAAACTGGATATCGGCTCTCGCATGGCTGTTTGCCATTCGATCAAACTCACGCCGCGCTCTTGCCTGACGGGTGGTTCGGCCTGCCAACGAAATAGAGGTGAGCCACTGGGCGCAGCAATGGCCGCAATAATAAAACGGGGATCGGCCAACACAGCAATGGTTTCTGACATGTTGCGCAGCTCGAGCTTCATTTCGCTTGCGGTGATTGCAGCGGTACCCAGGGCCTCCGTCAAAATGCGGGTTTGGCAATGGGAGTGCGGCATCTGATCGATGCTGTACAGCCATGGCACGATTGCCAAACGCGTATCGCTTGCGGCAATCGATGAATGCATGGCCATTGCCACCGACTCAATCACTTTGACCGGTAATGGGCCCGATTGAATTTGATAGCGGGTATGCGCAACAATCGGCAAAGCGAGGAGCAACACATCCCAGCTCTCCTTATCGATGGTCATGGTTTGTGATTCAGCCAAGGTCTCAGCGCAGTCAGCCAAGACCTCAAACGCAACCGTATTAATGCGAAAGGTTTGATCCAGCGCAGCATCGATCACATTTTGATTTTGACTGTTCATCAATTTGAGTAGGCGCGCACTCAGACGCCCTTCCCAGAAACGGTCTTCGATTTGACTGCCCGAAGCGGCCAGTGAAATCGCATCCGCCACCAGGCGCTCAGCCTCCGGTGAGGCACGCTGGGATGATTTAGAACGGTGAACGGTCATATTATTTTTTCTCTGCGCGGCGAAATACGGGTCGATCGGGTTTAGATTCTGCTGCACTAAATCGATAGCCCTCCAAATTGAAATCACGCAGGTCGGCCGGATCGGCGATGCGATTTTCAACCGCAAAGCGCGCCATCAGACCGCGCGCGCGTTTGGCGTAAAACGAAATAATTTTGTACTTGCCATCTTTAGCATCCTGAAACACTGGAGCAATCACTGGAAAACCCAATTCCTTAGGTTGCAGTACTTTGAAATACTCTTCGGATGCCAAGTTTAATAAGAAGGGATTCTTTTTTTGCGAGGCCAGCTGCTGTTTGACTGCGTTGGTAATCCGGTCGCCCCAAAACGCGTCCAGGTCTTTTCCTCTGGCATTTTTAAACGCCGTACCCATCTCCAATCGGTAAGGCTGCATTAAGTCCAGCGGTCTTAGCAAACCATATAGCCCCGATAAAATCCGCACATGGTCTTGGGCAAAATCAATTGCCTTGCTATTCAGGGTCGCCGCATCAAAGCCCTCATAAACATCGCCATTGAAGGCAAAAATCGCCTGTTTGCTGTTTTTTTCTGTGAATTTCGTTGACCAATCCCGAAAACGCCCTGCGTTTAAGGCGGCCAAGGGGTCCGAAAGACTCATGAGCTTGGCTACTGCCTGCGGCGATAGCGTCTTGAGGTCTGCAATCAGCTTGGCTGATTCAGGGACAAAATCAGGCAAGGTGGATTTTTTAATCCGGACGGGGGTCTCGTAATCCAAGGATTTAGCGGGTGAGAGGACGATCAGCATGGCACAATTTAGAGATGGATTCCCCTTATTCTAGCGACAGAAGCTGCAGCACGAGATAAAGCACGCCAATGACACTGTTGCGCCCTGCTGCGCCCTTCACTCCCCCATTTCCGTCGCGCCTTCCCGCGGTTGGAACAACGATCTTTACGGTTATGTCGACCTTGGCGGCCGAGCACCAAGCGGTTAATTTGGGGCAAGGCTTTCCTGACTTTCAGTGTGATCCCGCCTTAATCAATGCCGTTAACCAGGCAATGACTTCGGGTCATAACCAATATCCTCCCATGCCAGGGGTATTGGAGTTACGCAAAACCATTGCCCGCAAAATTGAACAGCTCTACGGTAAGTCCTACGATCACGCTAGTGAGATCACCATTACCGCTGGGGCAACACAGGCCATCTTCACGGTCATTTTGTCCTGCGTTAGTCCGGGCGATGAAGTCATCGTGATTGAACCTGCATTTGATTGTTACCTGCCCGCAATCCACTTAGCCGGTGGCAAGGCCATTAGTGTGAGTCTGGATGTGCAACGCGATTCCCTTGGGATGGTGGAAGGTTATGCCATTCCCTGGACTGCCCTGGAAAAAGCAATCACCCCGAAAACGCGGCTATTACTGATTAACTCACCCCACAATCCGACTGGCATGGTGTGGCAACGGTCTGATCTGGATCGCCTTGCTGATTTACTGAGCGAGACAAACGTATTGGTGTGCAGCGATGAAGTCTATGAACATATGGTCTTTGATGGGCAACACCACCACAGCGCATCCAGTCACCCCGCCCTAGCGGCGCGTAGCTTTGTGGTGTCCAGCTTTGGGAAAACCTTCCATGTCACGGGCTGGAAAATCGGCTACGTTGCTGCCCCAGCCTCTCTTACTACAGAGTTTCGAAAAGTACATCAGTTCAATGTGTTTTCAGTCAACGCACCGATGCAGGTTGGGATCGCGCATTACTTATCCGATCCAGCGCACTATTTAGGTCTATCGGCGTTTTATCAACGCAAGCGCGACTTTTTTAGAACAGGTTTGGCGAGCACCCGCTTTAAATTGTTGCCTGCGCCGGGTAGTTATTTTCAGTGCGTTGATTACTCCGCGCTCGGTATCGCGCAGAGCGCCCTCAGCGAAGCAGAGTTCTGCCGTTGGTTAACCTGCGAAGTCGGAGTGGCAGCGATTCCCGTTTCGGCATTTTATGGTGCAGGAACCGACTCCAAGGTCATTCGGTTTTGCTTTGCTAAAGAAGAGAAAACCTTAGAAACAGCGCTGTCGCGACTGGGCACAGTGTAGTGTTGGCGCATCACGAACGAAATCAAACCAAATGACGACAAAAACAATGAAGAAAAACAGCAATTCAAATCAAGGCATGATCGATGTTTATAGCTGGGCAACGCCCAACGGGCATAAAGTCCACATCATGCTCGAAGAGTGTGGTTACCAGCTTGACCGCGATTGGCGCGCCATTCCGATTGACATTGGCAAGGGCGACCAATTTACGCCGGCCTTTTTAAAGATTAGTCCCAACAATAAAATCCCAGCCATCACCGATCCGAATGGCCCTGACGGTAAGCCCATTCATCTCTTTGAATCAGGCGCCATTCTTTTATACCTTGCAGCTAAAACAGCACGCTTTTTGCCAAATAGTACGCGGGCAAAATACGAGGTCTTACAATGGCTCATGTTTCAGATGGGTGGCTTTGGACCCATGCTCGGCCAGAATCACCACTTTCGCTTGTATGCTCCACAGAAAATTGATTACGCCGTCGAGCGCTACACCAATGAAGCAAAGCGCCTTTACGGAGTTTTAGATCGGCAATTAGCCAGCAATCGATATGTGGCAGGAAATCAATACACCATTGCCGATATCGCCATTTTTCCGTGGACCAACCGCTGGGAAAAACAAGGGATCGATATTACTGAATTTCCGCACTTCAAACGCTGGTTTGAATCGATCGGTCAGCGCCCTGCAGTCAAGCGCGGCATGCAGGTCTTGACTGATTTACGTAAACCCGCCTTTGATGCAACTGCAAATGAATTGTTGTTTGGCGCTTCGCAGTATAAAAAGCGCTAAGCAACTCGATTAAATTGAATCAGCATGACACCACGAAGGAAGCAGCATGAAAATTGAATCGGTTGGCATCATTGGCGCTGGCACTATGGGCAATGGTATTGCTCAAGTTTGCGCCGTCGCAGGATTAAACGTGGTCATGGTTGATATAAATGAGGCCGCCGTTGAGCGCGGCATGGCAAACATTAAACGCAGCCTTGATCGCCTGATTAAAAAGGAAACGCTAACGGAAGCGCAAAAAGAGCAGGCATTACAGCGCATTAAAGGCAGTACAGCGTATGCCGATTTAAAAGGCCTATCGCTCGTAATCGAAGCGGCGACTGAAAATCAAGCCGTCAAAGAAACGATATTGAAGCAAATCGATGAAACAGTCGGCAAGGAAACCATTATTGCTACCAACACCTCGTCGCTATCGATAACCCAATTAGCCGCTTTGAACTCCTTGCCAGAGCGCTTTATTGGAATGCACTTTTTTAATCCGCCGCCGCTAATGGCCTTGGTTGAGGTGATACGGGGTTTGCAAACCAGCGATGCTACGCATGCCGCAGTAATTGCAATGGCCAAGGCAATTGGTAAAGAACCCATCACCGTTAAGAATAGCCCTGGCTTTGTGGTCAATCGCATCCTGCTGCCCATGATTAACGAAGCCTTTTTTGTTTTAGCCGAAGGACTTGCAAGTGCAGAAGACATCGATGCCGGCATGAAACTCGGTTGCAATCAACCCATTGGGCCACTTGCTCTAGCCGATTTAATTGGGCTCGATACCTGCTTGGCCATTATGGATGTGTATTTCAGTAACTTTAATGATTCTAAATACCGCGCCTGCCCTTTACTGCGTGAATTGGTTGCAGCCGGATACTTAGGTCGCAAAACAGGACGTGGTGTGTACCACTACGATACCTAAAGAATGCCTGCCATCAGCACCCTACCGTCGATTGTTCGTATTTTGGGATACGGCGGCTTAATTCCATTTGTTGTTTGCGCTATTTTGGTCCAAGTGGCGCCATCGCCATTTGATTTTGTCAGCGCTGAATCCCTTGCCGCCTACGGCGCTGTGATCTGCTCTTTTTTAGGCGCCATCCATTGGGGGGCTAATTTTCGGCACCTAGGCAATATTGCCGATAGCGCTAATTTAGCCAGCGCTGGCGATATTGGCGGATCACGCTGGTTTGAGCGAAACGCCTGGATCTGGGGCGTTATTCCATCACTCGTGGCTTGGCTAGCATTGCATGTTTATATTCCGGTGGGTTTGCTGATGTTGGCAGCCATGCTCTTAGTTCAGCGCGGCATTGATCAAAATACATACCAGTATTACTTCACTAGTAAAGCCGCATTGAATGAATTCATGGTGATGCGCACACGCTTGACTGTGATCGCCACGTTCTGCCTGACATGGGCTGCCATCGTCATGCTCGTGACCATGACGTGAGAGGCCATCGAGTGCGGATCGATTCCGAATGAGCAGTCTGTTTGAAACTAAACCGCCGCCACCGCTGGCGGAAGCATTGCGCCCAAGTGCAATTAGTGAGGTGATCGGTCAATCGCATTTACTAGCCCAAGGTAAACCCCTGCAACTGGCCTTTGCATCGGGTAAGCCGCATTCGATGATTTTGTGGGGACCTCCGGGTGTTGGTAAAACCACCTTAGCCCGTCTTTCTGCCAAAGCCTTTGATCGCGAATTTATTGCCATCTCAGCAGTGCTTGCTGGCGTTAAAGAAATTCGAGAGGCGATTGATCAGGCGCAGCAAAATAACAATCAGTATGGCAAACAGACTATTTTGTTTGTCGATGAAATTCATCGCTTTAATAAAAGTCAGCAAGATGCACTGTTGCCACACGTCGAGTCCGGTCTCTTTACCTTTATCGGTGCCACCACGGAAAATCCTTCCTTTGAGGTCAATTCCGCCCTGCTGTCTCGGGCTCAAGTCTATGTTCTCAAGTCCTTAAGTGCTGAAGAACTACGTACCTTGGTCGAGCGCGCTAAGGTGTATGCCATGCCGAACGTGGAATTTGATTCTGCGGCGATTGATGCCATCATTGCGAATGCAGATGGTGATGCGCGGCGCTTACTCAATGTATTGGAACAAATCCGCAATGCCATTTCGATTCCGGGGTCCACCACGAAGGTCGTTGATCAAGCCTTTGTTGAAAATGCATTAACGGCCAATGGTCGTCGCTTTGATAAAGGCGGCGATCATTTTTATGACCAGATATCGGCACTGCACAAATCAGTACGCGGCTCCAATCCCGATGCTGCCTTATATTGGCTATGCCGCATGCTCGACGGCGGCACAGATCCCCGCTACCTTGCCCGCCGCATTATTCGCATGGCATGGGAAGACATTGGTTTGGCCGACCCTAGAGCAATCCAACTGGCGAACGATGCGGCAGAAACCTATGAACGACTAGGATCACCCGAAGGCGAGCTGGCGCTGGGTCAAGCAGTCGTCTATTTGGCTGTTGCGGCCAAAAGCAATGCGAGCTATGTCGCCTACAACAAGGCACGTGCTTTTGCTGCTGCCGATCAAAGCCGGGACGTCCCCAATCACTTGCGCAATGCACCAACAAAACTAATGCAGGAACTCGGCCACGGCACTGCCTACCGTTATGCGCACGATGAACCCTATGGCTATGCAGCCGGTGAAACCTACTTACCCGAAGGGATGGCTGAACCGCATTGGTACCAACCCGTGGAGCGCGGCCTTGAAACGCAGATTGCAGAGCGTATGGCTTTTTTACGTTCCCTTGATGAGGCGGCGAAAAAATGAAGGCGCGTTTTTACTTCGACATCATCTCTCCCTTTGCGTATTTTTATGTGAAATTACGCCATCGACTTGAGCCACGGCTGCAAATCGAGCCTGTGCCAGTCTTGCTTGGTGGCCTATTGCGCGCCGCACGCAACCAAGGTCCTGGTGAAATCCCCGCAAAGCGCCTGTATACCTATCAATCGTGCGTGTGGCAGGCAGCGAAGTTGGGCATTCCTTTTCGGTTTCCGGAGCACCACCCCTTTATTACCGTTGCAGCACAGCGCCTTTTAGTGCAAGAGCAGGCCGACTGGCCGATGGTTGAGCGAGCGTTTGAGTTTGTTTGGGTGACGGGCAAGGATCCCAATCTGCACTGGTCTGATTTTTGCATGCACCTCGGTTTAGACCTCAATACCCCTCGTCCTGAAAATGCCTCTACTAAAGCAGGCTTGATCGCTAATACCCAAGAGGCTGTAGATCGCGGCGCCTTTGGCGTGCCTACCCTTGCGATTGGGGATCGGATTTTTTGGGGGGTCGATGCCATCGATTGGGTCATCGACTACCTCAATCACCCTGAAATGTTTGATCAAGCGGCGTACCAGGCTGCCGCATCGGTACCCAACGGCCTTCCGCCCTCACCCGCATAAGCATCACGCAATACAATGAAGTAGATCTCTATTTGCCATTTATTTACCACTTAGGAAGAACCATGCGCACCTCCCTTTTTCGCTCTTACCGTGCATTGCTAACCGCCCTTGTTGGCGCCTTTTTATTTTCCACCGGCGCAGCCAAGGCAGAGCCACGCGTTGAGTTCAAAACCAATCAAGGTAGTTTTGTTGTGGATCTAGATTCAGCAAAGGCGCCAAAGACCGTTGATAATTTTCTGAAGTATGTTCAGAGCGGCTTTTACAACGGCACAATCTTCCATCGCGTGATCGATGGCTTCATGATCCAAGGCGGCGGCTTTACTCCCGATTTGAATCAAAAACCAACCAATCCACCTGTGGTGTCGGAAGCCCAAAACGGATTAAAGAATCAAACCTATACGATTGCAATGGCCAGAACATCGGATCCCGATTCGGCAACCGCACAATTCTTTATTAATGTGCGTGATAACCAAGGACTTGATTTCCCGAACGCGATGGGTAACGGCTACACCGTCTTTGGCAAAGTCATCTCTGGTACTCAAACCATCGATCGCATTCGTAAAATCCCAACCATGGTCGCACCAGCGCCTAAATTTGGACGGATGGCGGATGTGCCAACCACCGCAGTGGTGATCGAGTCAGCGACCGTCTTAAAGTAATCTAAGACGCAATCGAGTTTTGCGATGATTCTGCTCGATGATGTCGAGAGTGGCGCGACTAAACCCACCAGTCGCCTCTACCAGGAACCCATCGCACACTGGGTAGCATTTACTCCGGCTGAAATTGACGCCTGCTTTAATGCGATCCAGTCGGCCTTAAAGGCAAATCACTATGTGGTTTGCCTGCTTGCGTACGAGTATGGGCAAGTTATTCATCGGCTGCCCAGCACTGCGTCACCAGACATACCGCTGATTCAAGCATGGGCATACCGTCAGCCTAAAAAACTCACAAAAGCGGAAGTGGATACGTGGCTTGAAACACAACTGAATCAGCTAACCGATGATCAGCGCGTCAGTGGCGTGGCTTCCTGCACAGAATCCATTACAGAGGCTCAGTTCCAATCGGATGTAGAGCGAATACAAGAGTGGATACGCTGCGGCGATACCTATCAAATTAATCACACCTACCGCATACGGGGTGAGATTTATGGCGACCCGCTCGCTTTGTATGCACGCCTAAGAGCACGGCAACCGGGGCGTTTTGGTGCATTTGTGCACGAAGGCGACACTACCATTCTGTCGCAATCACCTGAACTGTTTGTGGAGCGGGATGGGGACTGTTTGCGCGCCATGCCGATGAAGGGTACGGCCAATGCCCGAACGGAGAGTCCAGAGCAATTGGCTAGCGACCCTAAAAATCGCGCAGAAAATATTATGATCGTTGACCTCTTGCGCAACGATCTGAGCCGAGTGGCCTTACCGGGTAGCGTTACCGTCCCTACCTTATTTCATGTTGCGCAGCATGGAAATGTACTGCAAATGACCTCGACCATTGAGGCAACAGCAAAGCCCGATGCAAGCCTACGCACGATACTCGATGCGGTCTTTCCATGTGGCTCGGTTACAGGCGCTCCTAAAAAACGCAGCATGGAAATTATCCAAACCTTAGAAGGCGCTCCCCGCGACTATTACTGCGGTGCCTTGGGCTGGCTTGACCCGAATGGGGATTTTGCATTTAGCGTTCCTATTCGTACGCTCAATCTGGAGGCAAGTCCAAGCGCGCATCAAACCAAGTTCACCTTAGGAATTGGCGCTGGCATTACGATTGATTCCGATCCATTGCAAGAGTGGCAAGAGTGTCAAACGAAATCCGCATTTATCTCCGAGATGCCAACGGAGCTGGGTTTGTTTGAGACCATCCGCGTTGAAGAACAAAAACCGCTTCGCTTTGCGGCTCACCTTCAGCGCTTGCAACAGTCCGCATCTGCTCTGCGCATTCCATTTGAAGCGTCCCGAATTACTCGGGCAGTTGAAGAGGCCTGCCTAGCAATCAATAGTCCACTACCCCATCGCTTGCGCATCGACCTATTGCCCGATGGCTCGGTTACTGCAATAGCCAAAGTCCTCGAGCCGATTACAAATGAAGTTACTATTTTTTGGGCGTCCAAAGTATTACCCGATGCAAATCAAGCCGTCATGCAATCAAGCAATGTTTTATTGGCTCACAAAGTGAATCAACGCACCGTGTATGACTTGGCATGGAAAAACGCCGTGGCACTAGGCGGTTTTGATGCGGTCTTTTTGAATGAGCAGGGTTTGGTCACCGAAGGGGGTCGTAGCTCAATTTTTATTCAGCCCAAAGGATCGAATCAATGGCTTACACCACCACTATCGGCAGGGGTACTGCCGGGTGTGATGCGCCAAAGTGTATTAGATGACCCCCAGTGGAATGCCCGTCAGGCCACGATCACAGCAGCTGATCTAGTGGACGCTGACCGTATCCTGGTTTGCAATGCCCTGCGCGGTGCGCTACCCGCCGTTCTGAAAGTCGGATAATCAAAGAATGAAATCCTTTCCAATGCACTACTGCTCCAAATGCGGATCCACTGTGACATTGCGCATCCCTGCAGACGATACGCGCGAGCGCCATGTGTGCAACAGTTGCGCTACGGTGCACTACCTCAATCCGCGCAATGTGGTGGGCACTATTCCAGTATGGGGGGAACAAGTATTACTCTGCCGCAGGGCGATCCAGCCACGCCATGGCTTTTGGACGTTGCCTGCTGGCTTTATGGAGATCGGCGAGAGCACGAGCCATGGTGCTGCCCGAGAAACATTAGAAGAGGCTGGGGCCCATGTTGAAATCGGCCCACTATTTTCATTAATCAATGTGCCCCACGTTGAGCAGGTGCATTTGTTTTATCTTGCCAGCCTACCGACCCCCGAGTTTTCAGCGGGTGAGGAAAGCCTGGAGGTAGCGCTTTTTTATGAAGATGAAATCCCCTGGTCCGAGTTGGCCTTTCCGACCACCAAACAAACCCTGCAGTGGTTTTTTGCCGATCGCAGTGCAGGCCTGCTTAAAGCAGGCGCTGAGATTGCTGTTCGATCCCGCGATATCCTCCCCACTGAATCCATTTAAGCAATGAATCAGATTGCTTGGCTGGGGCCTGATGATGCGTTTCCCGATCCAGCGGTCATGCCCGATCCAGATCCTGAAGTATTGGGGCTCTTTGCAGTTAGTGAACGCATCTATCCCGGGCAACTTGAATCAGCGTATCGACTTGGCCTCTTTCCCTGGTATTCCGATAATCAACCGGTTTTATGGTGGTCGCCCGATCCGCGAATGGTATTAGAGCCGAACAATTTTAAGGTGAGCGACTCACTGCAAAAAACCATGCGGCAGTTTTATTACGATCCCACATGCCATGTTGAGGTCGACGGTGACTTTGGTGCGATTATGCGAGCCTGCGCCCTAAGCCCACGCAAAGACCAGGATGGCACCTGGATTACCCATGAAATTGTTGATGCATATAGCCAGCTATTTGAAAACGGTTTTGCCCACAGCATTGCAATCAAGCAAGGCGATCGCCTATTGGGCGGCCTGTACTGCGTTAGTTTTGGCCGCATGGTCTTTGGTGAATCGATGTTTAGCCGCCAACGGGATAGCTCGAAGCTCGCCTTAGCCCTGCTTTGCGCCTGGTGCTACGATAACGAGGTGCCGATGATTGATTGCCAACAAGAAACTGCCCACCTCCAATCCCTTGGGGGAGGCCCAATCCCGCGCACCCAATTTTTATCGCTGGCGCGCGATGCAATCAGCGA
>CANGWV010000034.1 GCA_947457875.1 Burkholderiaceae bacterium | reverse complement strand
AGGTTTTATCTGCTAACTCAGCTTGATGTGCCTTAATGGCTTCTGGAAATTCGCTGAACTTTTGGATATTGAAATGCACGGCATTTTCAAAGGTACCGTATTCCACCTCAAATTGGTTGCGGGTATCAATCATCACAACCTCTCGCCCTAAGTCATCGGTCCCGCGATCGAGCCACTCCGCCAGTTTGGTGGGCGTAATGAAATGGGCTCTGCCCGTTTCAGGTTGAATAGCAGGGTGATTCATGCGAATGATTTCATTTTTGATTTTGACCAGCGCCTTCTTAAAGGGCTGGTTATCGGACCAGCTTTCCTTGACTTCAATGGGCGCAAAACGCTGATCCATCCGCAGCCACACCAAAAAATCTCGTAGCATGGGTTCAGCACCTGCCAAAAATACGTTAATGCCTTCTCCGGCCAGCAAAACAGTACCCTTGAGCTGGTGTGAATTCAGGGCATCGAGCATTTGCTGGCGCAGTTCCTCGAGGGACTCAAGGCGAACAAAATGATATGCGGCAATATTGAGAATCGGCTTCATTGGTGGCAAGGAATCAATAACATCCTCTATTATCAAACACACTCTTATTGGGTGGTAGTCTTTACCCTTAATTAATCTCTTTCGATACGAAATTCTCGCCATGTCTGAAACCCCTCAAAACCGTCCAATTCCCTATATTCCGATTGATTTAGCCGAACCTGCGGACTTGGTTGCCGCGATCCGAAAACGTCGCGGTGGCGCTTTCATCAATCTCGATCGCATGCTCTTGCATAGCATTCCGATTGCAGAGGGCTGGAATCACTTTGTGGGCGAGATTCGGAATAACTTGGCTTTAGATCCCAAGTTGCGGGAGTTGGCGATGTGCGGGGTTGCGGTTTTAAATGGCGCCGAGTATGAATTTTTTCACCACGCACCCCCTTTCAGAAAAGCAGGAGGTACCGAAGAACAGGTCGAGGCCTTACGTTTGCTAGGTACGCCGCAGTTTCCCAAAGCCTGCTTTAGTCCAGTAGAGTGTGATGCTGCTGAGCTTACGCTGCAGATGACCCGGAATATTCAAGTGGATGACCAGCTCATGGTACGTTTACGCGACGCCTTAGGTAATACGTGTACGGTCGAGTTAGTCACCGTGATCGCGGCCTACAATATGGTCTCGCGTTTTCTGATCGCACTCAAGGTAGGCCCAGAAGATCATCCTCCCGCTTAATCCAGGCGACATAGAAAAATAATGAAAACCGTCAAGATTGATTTTGTATCCGATATTGCATGCCCTTGGTGCGCTGTGGGTTTGGGCGCCTTAGAGCAAGCCCTAACCCAGTTGGGTGATCGCATTCAGGTTGAATTGCACTTTCGGCCGTTTGAGTTAAATCCGCAAATGCCAATGGGCGGCCAGGACGTGATCGAGCATTTGGTTGAAAAGTACGGCGTTGGTCCAAAGCAGGTTCGCGAGAATCAAGCGCAAATTCGCAAACGTGCAGCAGAGGTCGGCTTTGCGTTCCACCCGGAAGGGCGTAAGTGGGTTTACAACACCTTTGATTGCCACCGCCTATTGCATTGGGTAGGGCTCGAGTTTGGAAGCGCAGCGCAGCACCGCCTAAAACGCGAGTTGCTAGGGACGTATTTTACGCTTGCCGTTAATTTAGATGATCCCTCAAATATGCTGGATGCAGTGGACCGAGTAGGCTTAGATCGCCTGCGTGCGCAGGAGGTACTTGCGAGCGATGAGTTCAAAGAGGCGGTACGTGAACAGCAGAAATACTACTTAGATGCCGGAATTCATTCTGTACCAGCCGTGATTTTGAATGACCAAATCTTGGTTCAAGGTGCGCAACCGGTAGAGCAATTTGTAGCAGCCATACTTCAGGCTAGCAATGCAGGATGAAGTAAGCCGCATTTGCTGGCTAGAGGCAGATGTTTCACGAGATGCACATTGGCAATCGGAAAAAGGTGTGCCGCCACCTAAAAAAGTGCTTATTGCCGATGACACATTAACAGCTGATATAGCGTATCGCCTTGCGTCGGAGGGCAGTGCTTTTTTATGGCGCGGCGATTATCAAAATGCAAAACAATTGCTACAGGCCTTAGCTAGGCGAGCTGAGCGACCCGTGAGGCGCAATCGAAAAAAAATAGCGAAAGAGGTTAAGCTGAATCCGGATGCAGTGACTACGCTGGAGCCAAAAGCCGTTTTTAATCAACACCGGCAAGCTCAGGCACAGCGCGCCAGAATCCTCGATGCGATTTTGATTCCCGTATTGGCTAACCACACCATTCCGCTGCGACGGGCACCCGATGTGACGAAGGCTTGCCTCGAGGTATTTGGGAATGTTACTGATGACTATGTGCTTTCTTTACGCGAATTACTCGGCGTCATCAGCGCCCACGAGTGGCGCAAAAAAGGGGTGGTGATTCCATTCCTAAAAGAGGGCGCACAACGCCTATTTCCGCATTACGGTGTGTTTTCACCCTTGCGCGGTGAATACATTCAGCTTGTCGCAACGACCCCGCTCCCTGCTGCAATACAAGCAGATTCACTGGCCTTTGATATCGGCACTGGAACTGGAGTTCTTGCTGCAGTACTTGCGCAGCGGGGTATTCAGAAGATCATTGGCACCGATCAAGATCCTAGAGCGCTGGAGTGCGCTACCGCAAACATCCATCAACTGGGGCTGGCGCAGCAGGTTGAGATTCTGAATGCCGATCTCTTTCCTCCAGAAAAGGCGGCTTTGATTGTCTGTAATCCGCCCTGGCTGCCAGCTAGGCCAAGCTCTCCAATTGAGCGAGCGATATACGACCCGGAGAGCATGATGCTGAAGGGTTTTCTATCCCAACTCAAAGAGCACTTACTACCGGGCGGTGAGGGCTGGCTCATTCTGTCTGACCTAGCAGAGCATTTGCAATTGCGCTCGCGCGATGAATTGCTCTCCTGGATTGCGGCCGCCGGATTAGCTGTGGTCGACAAGAGGGATGCTAGACCCAGTCATCCAAAAGTAAGTGATGCAAGTGATCCCTTGCATCAAGCCAGAAAAGCAGAAGTTACGTCGCTTTGGCGTCTGGCTGCGGTATAGCTGGGTCGGGCAAGGCAATTCCCAATGCCCCAAAGAATGCGGTTCCCAATGGCGATACCGGTGCATGGATGGCTCCAATCTGTCCGGTAATGCGGCGAACTTGATCGAGCAATAGAGCGCCAAATCCTTGACGGCGATACATGGGGTTGACGTAGATATATTCCACATCCCCGGCATCCGTAAATCGACTATAGCCAATCGTGGTGTTCTGATTTTTAATTAAAACAATCCCGTCTGCGATTTCGATCTGGTAGTCAGCAGGATTGGGCATGGGCTTTTAGAGAAAGGTAACGCGCTTCGTTAAGTCCTGCAACGATACCTCGGGGGCTTGAATGCTTTTCGCTTCATCACGGCTATTGGCGATCACGCCAATGCCAGCGACGGGCGCTAAGTTATCAACCTTGAAGCGACCTATACCATCTTGTTGGCGAATAAAGCATTCCTCATCAAAAAACAGGCGATCACCATTGTTATCAATTTCGTCGGAATCGATTGATTCAAATCCAATGACTCCACGGACGTCGTCTAATGACCCCGCTATATCGATGGCCGATACTGTTTTTAAAGTCGGATTAATCACATAAATTTGCATACATTTTCTCGGTCAATTAGGTCAGTAGCTTAATTATCGTTGTAATCCGCGTTTTTAAATGTTCGTTCGGCGCCCGCACGGTGAATTGGTCAAGAAACTGAATTGCCGCAGGGTGAAGATGCTGCCAAGCCATACTTCATCTACTTTCCCAGTGTTTGAAGTAGTTCGAATGCCGAAATCAACCCATTTTCTGAGCTAATTGAGGGGTTTTCTAAATCTTATTGATAATCATTCTTATTATGGTATAGTGGGATCTAGTACCAATAAACCCTCTTCTACTGGAGCAAATGAAGATGAAAATTAGTTTGATTGCAGCGCAATTGACCTTACTGCTTGGAATTCATGTATCTGCACACGGACAATCCAGCAATGAGAAAGTGCTCAATTTGTATTCGGCACGCCACTACCAAACGGATGAAGCGCTGTATGCCAACTTCACCAAAGCCACTGGAATTAAGATTAACCGCATTGAGGCGGATGACAATGCCCTGATCGAACGCTTGAATAGTGAGGGCAGCAAAAGTCCTGCTGACGTCATCTTATTGGTGGATGCTGCGAGACTGTGGCGTGCACAAGTCAATGGCTTTTTTAAGCCGATTCAGTCTAAGTATTTAGACGAGCGTATTCCAAGCAATCTAAGAGCTAAGGCGGATGCCGAAGGTACAACGTGGTTTGGTTTTTCCACGCGGGCGCGGATTGTGGTCTACAACAAAAATACAGTGAAACCAGGTGATGTCAATACCTATGAAAAGCTAGCCGACCCAATAAACAAGGGCAAGGTATGCACTCGATCCGGATCCCATCCATACATGCTGTCTTTGTTGGGCGCCTTAATTGAGCGCAATGGCGAAAAGGCCACTGAGACTTGGGCAAGTGGCATGGTGGCCAATATGGCACGTAGCCCTAAAGGCGGGGACACCGATCAGATCCGTGCGGTAGCGTCCGGTGAGTGCGGTGTTGCATTGACCAATTCGTATTACTTGGCTCGATTAATGCGATCCACCAAGCCAGAGGACATAGCAGTGGTCTCTAAGGTTGGTTTTGTTTGGCCAAACCAAAATGCAGGCGGCGTCCATATCAACATATCTGGCGGTGGCGTAGCAAAAAATGCGCCACATCCTAAGGCAGCCGTGCAATTTCTTGAGTACTTAGCGAGTGACTCGGCACAAAGCTATTTTGCCGATGGTAATAATGAGTGGCCCGTTGTTGCCTCTGTTCGGGTCGATAATCCCGCATTAAAGGAGCTAGGTCCATACAAGGTGGAGAAGGTATCGATTGCTTCGATTGGCATGAACCAAATTGCGGCGCAAAAGATCTTAGATCGAGTTGGATATAAATAAAACGGCATTCACTAAAAGGGCTGGCATGAACCACGCGCATATTGCATGGGTATTATTGCTGGCCCATTTAGCCCTTTTAGTCGGTGGCATGGTGTTTATGGGTACTTGATTAAGCCCCAATAAATCGAAGGTAAATTACGTAGATACTTCAAATGAATAAACACGATCCTAAAGTTAATCCCGAACATGGGGATTTTCCAGAAAACGGCATCGCTAAAATGTATTCCAGTTCAAAGTTATTCGGAAAAAGTAACTCGGTTGTTATTAACCATCATGGCGTTTGTTACACCTTGAGAATTACTCAGCTGGGTAAGCTCATATTAACTAAGTAAGACTGACTTCCTTGATGCAATCGATCCATTGGAAGTTGGTGCTAGTTGTATCTGCGCTGCACGCGACCCTCTTTTTATCTATTACTCAGCTTGGATTGCAACCGCTAGATCGCGGTACTCAGTCCGTGATATCGGCTCAGCTGGTTGAATCGAAATCGATCGTTTCCGTAAATAGCAAAGCGACTCATTCTGTGGCCGAACGAGCCATTTCAAAGCCTCAGAGCACTATTCATAGTCCATTGGCAGGTGATGATGGTTTATCCATCGTTAAGGATGGCAATGCATCTGAGTTCACATCATCGTCAATCACACCCCCTTCCGCTGATGTATACGCGCTTCGCAACCCGAAGCCTCCTTATCCGATTTCGAGCAGAGAAAATGGCGAGCAGGGAGCAGTGATGCTGCATGCCTGCATAAATCATCATGGAACAGTAGAGCGGGTGGATCTCGCTCAAAGCTCTGGCCATCCTGCACTCGATCGTTCTGCCCTAAACACCGTTCGCCATTGGCACTTTAGGCCAGCACAAGAGAGCGGCAAGTCTATTTCAATGTGTTATCGCCTCCCCATTCGTTTTCTCTTGTCTTCATCCGCTCTTTCTCTGCCGCATGCTTAATTCAGGAAGGAGTCAAAAAAAGTTTGACATTCTAAATAGGAATGATTATCATTAACATAAATCAACGCAGTTAATTTATCACTGCATCAATGCCACAGCCCGCCGCCGCTAGCTAGTGTTTCAACTAACTGGGGGATATATGAAAAGTGGGCTTAAGAAATGTACGGCTACCTTACTAATGCCATTGTCAATGGCGACTCTGACCGCAGAGGCACAAATTGCTGTAGAGGATGATACAAGAGGGGTCAATCTAAAAGAGGTCACGGTATCTGCCACGCGGTCCGAACGGAAAACGGACAATGTGCCGCGCATTGTTACCGTTACGACTGCAGAAGAAATTCAGGAGTTGGGCGCACGAAATGTAGGCGATGTTTTTAGAGATTCGCCTGATATTACGGTGCCGCAGCAAACGGGGCGTTTTAGTCTAGCCATCGGCGCTCAGGGAAGGGGCGGTCAGGAAAGCATCAATATTCGTGGCCTGCAGGGAAACAATGTACTGCTCCTGGTCGATGGTATCCGCGTGCCGAATCAATTTTCATTCGGTAGTCTGTCTTCAGGCCGTGGAAATTTTTTGGACGTCGATGGCTTTCGAAAAATAGAGGTAACCCGTGGACCATCATCCACGCAATACGGCAGTGATGGGCTGGCTGGCATTGTGTATTTTCAAACATTCAATCCCACTGACTTTATAAAACAGGGAAAGAATACCGGGGGCTTTGCTCGGACCGGCTACTCCAGTGTCGATAACTCTTCGAATACATCAGTAGCGTATGCGGGTAAGGGCGACGATGTTCAGGGAATGATTCTCGGTAATTTTCAGTCCGGCCATCAATATGAAAATCAAGGCTCAAATTACTCCACTGGAATTAACCGAACCGCCCCGAATCCAACAGACTATCGCAATTGGTATGTGCTTTCAAAGGCATTTCTAAGGATAGATTCGGTCAATAAGCTGGGAATAACATACGAATCCCAGAACATGGTTCAAAACGTCAATAATCTTTCCGATCTCTCAAGGGCGGTCGCTACCTCAACGGCATCGGATACCACCACACGCAATCGGATTTCGGGTGAGTATCAATTTAACGATGCTGGGAATGAATACATTCAAGCTGCTAAGGTAATGGCATATCACCAGGAGGCATCGGTCACGCAAAATTCCTTTCAAGGATCAGCGTTCGGTGGCGGAAGACCTTACCCGTGGCGGTCAAGAAACAACGTATACGTCCAAAATACAACCGGAATTAACTCGAACTTCCAAAGCAATACCACTCGACTGGTGAACCAACGCATCACTTACGGCTTTGACTGGAGTTCCGCGAATATATCGAGCCAAATCAATGCAGCTGGTAATGGGGTGTCGATTACGCCTGCTCCACCATCGAAATATGACTTGGGCGGCGTATTCGTGCAGAGTGAGATGGAGCTGGGCGACCTTACGCTGATACCTGCTGTTCGGTATGACAGCTATTCCATTAAGCCCGAAGCAGGAACGGCAGCAAGTAATAGCAGTTCTGCAATATCACCTGCCATTGGCGCAGTATGGAATATCGCAAGCGCCTTCAGGCCATTTGTAAATTGGGGCCAAGCATTTGGCGCGCCTACGCCAGATCAGGCCTTATCAAGCCATGCCAATAGCGGTCCTGGCCAGAATTACCGACTGGTTGCCAATCCCAATTTAAAACCACAAACCGGCAATGGCATCGAGCTGGGTACGCGGGGCAGACTGGGTGGATTGCGATACCACTTGTCAGCCTATGCAAATAACTATGACAATTTTATTGCCCAGGTGACGACCCAAGGCTCTTTGATCAGTCCAGTTAATCCCGCCATTCTTCAGTACCAAAATCTAAGCAGCGTTTCTATCCGCGGCTGGGATGTCAGGACAGATTGGGCTTTTGCAAAACGATGGCAAGCAAATGCAGCCATGGCTTGCAGCCAGGGTCAGCAGATACAAAATGGCATCTCCGCGCCTTTAAATACGATTCAACCCCTTCGCGCCATTCTGGGATTGCGGTATGACGCAATTGAATGGGGTGCGTTTGCCAATCTCATCTGGAATCAAGGTAAGGCAGCAAGCGATGTCAACTTTAACTCCAATACAGGCGGAACGGCCAATCAGTTTTTGACACCAGCATCATCGATCCTGAATCTGACGGGCTATTGGAAGCCCTCCAAGCAAGTAACGCTGAATTTCAATCTAAACAACGTATTTAATAGCACTTACTGGAACTGGTCTGGCGTACAGGGCTCTGTCACGACAGTAAGTTCGCCCATGTACAACGCAGCTGCTGCTCAGCAATCAGCCACTTCGGCACCACGCAATGCGCAAGTGTCCCTGCGCTACGATTTTTAAGGAAAACAGCATGAACCCATCCATCGAATTTATCCGTCAATCATTCAGAACGCTCCGCACGAATGAAAAGATGCGCCACCGTGACATTGCAAAGCAGCTGGGGATATCCGAGGGCGAGTTGGTTGCCTCTTTCTTGGGCATGAATGCTACTCCCTCAGTAGCGGGAGAAATGCAAGCCATTCAACTGCATCCAAAGTGGGCTGAAATCATGAACTCCATTGAATCCCTAGGGGAGGTGATGGCGCTGACCCGCAATGTATCCTGCGTGCATGAAAAAGTCGGCACATACAAAAATGCTTCACAGCAGGGGCCTGTTGGGGTTCTAGTCGGTGAAATTGACTTACGCATTTTCTATCACGCCTGGGCGTATGGATTTGCAGTTCGTGAAATGACGAAAGACGGTCTGCAGAGAAGTTTGCAATTATTTGACAAGGCGGGCGTAGCCATTCATAAAATTCATTTGAGGTCGCAAAGTAATACTACAAAATTCGATGAATTACTGCATCAATTCCAAAGTGATGATCAGACCTCAGGAATACAAATCACTACACTAGATAAGCCTGCTACTGAATTGCCAGATCAGGATATTGATGTGACAGCCTGGCAACAAGCTTGGCGGACCATGAAGGATACACACGACTTTTTTGATTTATTGAGGCAGTTTAAAGTAACTCGTACCCAAGGATTGCGCCTAGCCGACCCCGAGTTTGTACAAGCGCTGCCGGTCACTTGCGTAAAAGATCTATTGGAGATTGCTGCGGGCACTAGCACTCCGATCATGGTATTTGTGGGTAATCCGGGCATGCTCCAAATTCACAGCGGACCGATTCAAAAGGTAGTATCAATCGGCGCCTGGATTAATGTCATGGATCCTCGCTTTAATCTCCATTTGCAAATGGATTCTGTAGCGCAGGCTTGGCTGGTGCGCAAACCAACCGACGATGGCATCGTGACCTCGGTGGAGCTCTTTAACGACAGCGGGGAAGCAATTGCCATGTTCTTTGGGGAGCGAAAGCCAGGCAACCCGGAGTTATCTGCTTGGCGCAACCTGGTTGAAGAGTTGCTTGCACGGTCAACAGCTATAGAGGCCTAAGGTGAATCGGTATCGCCGCAATATCTTGGTCAAATCGGCATCCGCAGCAGGATTGATGACCCTTGGTTTAGACACCTTTGCGCAACAACCCACTGCCACATCTGCCAGTGCGATGCGCTTGATCAGCATTGGCGGGGCATTAACCGAGATCGTTTATTTACTCAAAGCCAATACTCAATTAGTTGGAGTAGATACGACCTCGATTTACCCTGTAGCAGCCACTCGACTGCCCAATGTTGGGTATGCCCGCAGTCTTTCTGTTGAGGGCATCTTGGCTCTTCGTCCTACTCAAGTGCTTGCTACTGAAGATGCAGGGCCGCCCATGGTGCTAAAGCAAATTAGCGATGCTGGGATCCCCATGACCATCTTACCGTCTAGCCATCAACTCAAGGACGTCATTGATCGGATAAGCATCATCGGCAGACTGGTGCATAAAACGGATCCTGCTGAAGCGCTTGCAAGCCAATTGCGTTTGGAGTGGAAGAATACCCAAGCAGGTGTTGCTAATTCCAAATACAAAAACATACGTGTTTTATTTGTTTTGTCACAAAATCCAAGTCAGATTATGGTTGGCGGCAAAAAAACCAGTGCAGACGCCATGATTGACTATGCGGGTGCACGCAATGCGATTACTGGATTTAGTGGATTTAAACCGCTCACTCCAGAAGCAGTTATTGCTGCCAATCCCGATGTCATTTTGGTGACAGATCAGGGCATGAAAGCCGTTGGCGGGATTGGCGGGGTACTGCGCTTTCCGGGGATCAGCCAAACGCGAGCCGGCAAAGAGCAGAAGGTTATTTCACTTGAGGCAATGTTTTTATTGGGGTTTGGTCCGCGTATGCCATTAGCCGTCGCTGAACTAAATCAGCGATTGCAGCAAGTAATGACCTAAATCGCAGATCACATAGGATGGGTTTCATTTCCGCTGTTAGGGCCAGCACATTTCTTGCTAGCGTATTCATTGGTTTAGTCCTGATTTTGCTGGTTCTATTTACTTCGCAGTTGGGTGCAGTCCGGATTAATTTTTCTGATTGGGCCTCGCTGATCCATCAAGGCGAGGATATCCAATCGGGTAGCAGCTATGTTTTATGGCAGCTGCGTTTACCCAGAATTATCTTTGCGCTGTTGATTGGGGCTGCCCTGGGGCTATCGGGCGCATTAACTCAAGGATTCTTTCGTAATCCGCTTGCCGATCCTGGATTGCTGGGCGTATCCGCTGGAGCTGCGTGCGCTGTTGCTTTGGGCATTGTTCTCTTTAATGACTTAAATATCCCACTCCTGCCGGAGTGGCGATTCTGGACGATACCTGCATTGGCATTCTCGGGGGCGATTCTGGTGTGTTTTGCTTTGGATCGCATTGCGCGCTGGATTACGCCCGGCTCGATTGCGGGCCTACTCTTAACAGGTATTGCATTGAATGCCCTTGCTGCGGCCATCATTGGTTTATGCACTTACTTGGCGACGGATGAACAGTTACGCAATTTGACGTTCTGGACGATGGGCTCGCTGTCTGGTTCCAGCTGGATTTTACTGATTGCGGCTGCGGTACTCTTTGCAGTGGCTTGGTGGCGATTACGCAGAATGATTTCAGTAATGAATGTCTTTGCCCTTGGTGAATCGGTCGCAGCCCATGTTGGTATTGAGATTAGCCGCATTCGCATGGAAATCATTTTTTGGGTAGCCTTGCTTTCTGGATTTGCCGTTGCTTGGTGCGGAATGATTGGCTTTGTTGGTTTAATTGCACCCAACTTTGCCCGCGCTTGGCTGGGCGGCGATCAGAGGGTGGTAGTTCCAGCCTCCATGGTGCTAGGAGGCATCTTATTATTATTGGCCGATACCTGCGCGCGCACCATAGCAATGCCGGCAGAAGTGCCTGTGGGTATTTTTACTGCTCTTTTGGGGGCGCCTTTTTTCATCCTGCTATTACTGTCGTCACGACGTCAATTAGCCTAATGACTACCTTATGCCACCTTCAGGATTTGCAGGTCACGCTCGGCGGGAAAGCATTTGGTCCCTTTTCATTCACCATTGCTCCGGGTGAGCGCGTTGCCATACTGGGGCCTAGTGGAGCAGGAAAAACGACATTGCTTAGATTGCTATCCGGTGATTTGCGGCCGCATTCAGGATCGTATGCATTCAGGCGTGCCCCAATCCAAACCTGGTCTTTGTACACGCTCAGCAGAAAGCGGGTAGTACTGCCTCAATCGAGCGAGGTCGCATTTGGTTTAATGGCCCATTTAGTTATTGGTTTGGCGAGGATCGCGATTGAGGGTGATGCAAAGCGCGATGCGATTGTTCGTGATGCAGCACGTTTAAGTTCCTGCGAGCATCTACTCAATCGGGGTTTTAATACTTTATCCGGCGGTGAAAAAGCGCGCGTGCATCTTGCTAGGGTGTTTGCGCAATTGTGGGATGAGCGCAATGGCCTGATCTTAGTAGATGAGCCTTTGGCATCGCTCGATCCTGGCTTGCAAATCGAGTTACTCGAGAGTATGAGGCGGTATGCGGAGGATCGTAATCATGCGATTGTCGCGATCTTGCACGATATCAATCAGTCAATGCACCATTTTGACCGACTGATCTTGGTAAAGGATGGAAACATGGTTGGGGATCATGCGTCTGGAAAGGCTGCAATTCCGGATTTGGCTGATTTGTACCAGATTGAACTCGAGGCAATAGAGCGGGTTGGTTTGCCTCCATGGGTTTTTCCGAGGGCGAGTCTAAGGCTAAATACCCTATAAAATGACGATGAATATAGGCCCAGCAAAATGAGGGGTTTCCTGATAGCGTATTACGTATCGAGCTGGCTTGTGCCTCGCCTTAAGGAGTTATGAATATGAAACGGATCTTTTTATTTTTACTGACCAACATCGCCATCATGTTGGTGATTTCGATCGTCATCAGTGTATTTGGGCTTGGTCAAATCCTGGATCAGAATGGTGTACACATTGACCTGCTGTCATTGCTGATGCTTTCTGCGGTAGTGGGTATGACGGGTTCATTTATTTCCCTCGCTATGTCCAAATCGATGGCCAAGCATTCCGTGGGCGCCTATGTCATACAAGAGCCACGCAATGACCAGGAGCGTTGGTTGCTCAGCACGGTCGAGCGTCAAGCCGCTGCGGCAGGCATCGGGATGCCCGAAGTCGCTATTTATGACGCGCCTGATATCAATGCGTTTGCCACTGGGATGTTCCGAAACGATTCCCTCGTTGCTGTGAGTACGGGTTTGCTCTACGGTATGACCCGCGACGAGGCGGAGGCAGTCTTGGCGCACGAAGTCAGTCACGTTGCGAACGGCGATATGGTTACCTTGGCTTTGATTCAGGGCGTGGTAAATACCTTTGTGTTTTTCTTGTCGCGGGTGATTGGCCACATCATTGACCGCACCGTCTTTAAGACAGAACGGGGTCATGGCCCAGCGTATTGGGTCACCACGATCATTGCGCAACTCGTCCTCGGTATTTTGGCTAGTGCGATTGTGATGTGGTTTAGTCGCCAACGTGAGTACCGCGCCGATGCAGGAGCCGCCTATTTAGAGGGCAAGCATAAGATGATTGCTGCCTTAGAGCGCCTGCAAAAATCAATCAATCAACCCCATTTGCCAGAGCAGTTAGAGGCTTTTGGTATTTCGGGTGGTATGGCCGATGGTCTGAAGCGTTTGTTTATGAGCCATCCTCCGCTCGACGAGCGCATCGCAGCCTTACGCAATAGTTAATCGCTACTGCAGCACTAAAGCAAAACGCCACCGAAGGGGTGGCGTTTTGCTTATTGCGTTTTACTGAGTGGTGGAGTCGGCGGGAATCGAACCCGCGTCCGCAAATCCTCTACAACAAGTTCTACATACTTAGTCATATCATTTAATTTAGCCGGCTAGTCACGGATTGACACGTTCCACGCTGGCGATTCACTAAATTTTCGAGCTGTTCCTCGTGACACGAAACAGCCTTATCTCTTGTAAATGACCCTGATGTAGCTTTCGCTACCTGACCCAAGAGAGAATCAGTTCAGGGGCAACCGCAATTAAGCGGCTAGTGCGTAACGTTCGTCGT
>CANGWV010000033.1 GCA_947457875.1 Burkholderiaceae bacterium | reverse complement strand
TGGTTTACTTCATGAGAGGAAGCGCATGGCAACGACCACAATAAAAGAACTTGCTCAGGAGCTTAAGCGCACCTCGGCCGACCTCTTAGATCAATTGAAAGCAGCCGGAATCAACAAAGATTCTGAGGATGCCAAGATTACTGAGAAGGATAAAACTGCGTTGCTCGAGCATTTGCAAAAAGAGCATGGCAGTGCTGATACGGGCGCTCGCAAAAAAATCACCCTAACTAAGCGTGAGACTTCCGAGATTCGCCAGGCTGATTCCACCGGAAAAACACGTACCGTACAAATTGAGGTCCGTAAGAAACGGGTGCTCGTCAAGCGAGGCGATGAGGCTGCTAAGGCGGAAGAGGCTCCAGCAGAAGAAAAGCCAGCAAAAGCAGCTGCAAACAAACCCCTCTTGTCTGAGGAAGAGTTAGAGAAGCGGGCTGCAGAAGCAACCCGTCAAGCGGAGTTATTGGCGCGTCAAGAAGCAGAAATGAAAGCGGCTGAAGAGGCCCGTCAAAAAGCCGCAGCTACGCCAGTAGAGAGTAAGGCTGCTACAGGCGATGCGAAAGCAGCTCCGTCGGCTGAAACGCTGGAATCCAAAAAGAAGAAAGACCTTGCAGCAAAAGAATTGTCTGATGCCAGCGAAAAGCAATTGGCCGATATTCGCTCGCGCCGTGCCGCAGCAGAAGCCGAAGCCTTAGCGATTCGGGACATGATGAGTACGCCCGCGCGCGTTCTCAAGGCCCCGAGTGAAGTCGCTGCCGAGGATGCGAAAAAAGGTACCTTACACAAGCCATTAAAGGCGGAAGGTACCGATGATAAGAAGAAAGCCCCGACAAAAGTGGGTGGAAAACTCATTAAGTCATCCGAAACATCCTCCACGTGGCAAGAAGAAGGCGCTAAGCGCGCTGGTGGATTAAAAACCCGTGGCGATAGCTCCGGCGGCGTTGGTGGTGGCTGGAGGGCAGGCGGTGGACGTAATAAGCGTCAGCGCCAAAGCTCGGAGAGTAATGCCGATACGAATTTTCAGGTACCAACCGAGCCAGTGGTTCGCGATGTGCATGTACCCGAAACTATTACTGTTGCGGATTTAGCGCACAGCATGTCAGTCAAGAGTGCTGAAGTGATTAAGTTGCTGATGGGTATGGGCCAGATGGTCACCATTAACCAAGTGCTTGATCAAGATACCGCCATGATTTTGGTGGAAGAAATGGGCCATAAGGCATTTGCGGCCAAGCTCGATGACCCTGATTTAGATCTCGGTATTGCTGGACATGATGCAGAACTGCTTGGCCGTCCACCGGTAGTAACCGTGATGGGTCACGTAGACCATGGAAAAACATCATTGCTGGATAAGATTCGCCTAGCCAAAGTTGCGTCTGGCGAGGCCGGCGGAATTACGCAGCACATTGGCGCGTACCACGTTGAAACCCCGCGTGGCGTGATTACCTTCTTGGATACACCAGGTCACGAGGCGTTTACTGCGATGCGTGCACGCGGTGCGAAGGCAACGGACATTGTTATTTTGGTGGTTGCTGCCGATGACGGTGTGATGCCCCAAACCAAAGAAGCCATTGCCCATGCTAGAGCTGCAGGCGTGCCGATTGTGGTGGCAATTAATAAGATCGACAAACCGGAAGCCAATCCAGAGCGGGTTAAGCAAGAGCTGGTAGCAGAGCAGGTAGTGCCGGAAGAGTATGGCGGCGACATTCCATTTATTCCAGTCTCTGCGAAAAGCGGTGAGGGCATTGATGCCTTATTGGAAAACGTGCTTTTACAGGCTGAAGTGCTTGAACTGAAAGCCCCGAAAGATGCGCCAGCCCATGGTTTAGTGATTGAAGCGCGCCTGGATAAAGGCAAAGGACCAGTTGCAACCGTATTGGTTCAGTCTGGAACACTCAAGCGCGGCGATATGATTTTGGCAGGATCTTCCTTTGGTCGTGTGCGTGCCATGCTCGATGAAAACGGCAAGCCATGCAATGAAGCAGGCCCTTCCATTCCGGTGGAAATTCAAGGTCTATCGGAAGTGCCCGCTGCTGGTGAAGCAGTTCAAGTGGTGCCAGATGAGCGTAAAGCACGTGAGATTGCACTCTTCCGCCAAGGCAAGTTCCGCGATGTGAAGTTGGCAAAACAGCAGGCCGTCAAACTCGAAACCATGATGGAAAACATGGGCGAGGGCGCTGTTGAAGCCAAGCTGCTGCCAATCATTATTAAGGCGGATGTACAAGGTTCACAAGAGGCCTTATCGCAATCCTTACAAAAGCTATCTACCCCTGAAGTTAAGGTGCAGATTGTCCACGCTGGCGTGGGTGGCATTACCGAGACCGATGTCAACTTGGCCGTTGCCTCGAAAGCTGTCATCATTGGCTTTAATTCACGTGCAGATGCATTGGCACGCAAGTTAGCCGAAAACAATGGCGTAGACATTCGTTATCACAACATTATTTATGACGCTGTTGATGAGGTGAAGTTGGCTCTGAGCGGCATGTTGACGCCCGATAAGAAAGAAGAAATCACAGGTCTAGTTGAGATTCGCCAAGTCTTCTTGGTATCCAAAGTCGGTGCGATTGCAGGTTGCTTGGTCGTTGACGGCTTAGTGAAGC
The DNA here is from genome assembly GCA_947457875.1 of Burkholderiaceae bacterium. Classification (GTDB taxonomy): domain Bacteria; phylum Pseudomonadota; class Gammaproteobacteria; order Burkholderiales; family Burkholderiaceae; genus Polynucleobacter. The sequence continues at coordinate 13,025 of CANGWV010000033.1, read as the reverse complement.
GTACTTCAAGCGTACGCTTGCTGCGCGACAACGTTGTTATCTGGACAGGCGAGCTCGACTCACTTAAGCGCTTTAAAGACGATGCTAAAGAAGTGCGTGCCGGTGTTGAGTGTGGCCTGTCATTGAAGGGCTACAACGACATTCAAGAGGGCGATCAGCTTGAGGTGTTTGAAGTGACTGAAGTAGCGCGTTCGCTCTAATTCGGCCAGAGTTCTTAATGCATAAAACGAGCCCCCATCGCAACCAACGTTTAGCGGATCAAATTCAGCGCGATTTAGCTGAGTTGATTCCGCGTGAATTGCGTAGCACCAGTTTGGGACTCATTACCCTCCAGGGGGTTGAGCTGTCACCGGATTTGGCACATGCCAAAATCTTCTTCACGGTACTGGGCGCCGATCCGGATCATGCTTTGACTGCCCTGCAGGAGAAAGCGGGTTATTTGCACTCCTTGCTCTTCAAGCGCTTGCATATTCATACGGTTCCTACCCTGCATTTTGTGCACGACGTATCCGTTGAGCGTGGCATGGAAATGTCCCGATTAATTGATCAAGCGGTCGACAGCGACCGCAAAGACTGAGAAATTTGATGCGCCAACGCCTTGATGGGGTCGTGTTGCTGGATAAGCCCCTTGGTATGAGTTCGCAGGGTGCTGTGACTGCGGTCAAGCGCGCACTCAATGCCGATAAAGCAGGGCATACCGGTACCTTAGACCCAATGGCAACCGGCCTTCTGCCCATTTGCTTGGGCGAGGCAACCAAATACTCACAAGACTTATTGGACGCAGACAAGCGCTACATCGCGCGCGTCCGTTTTGGTGCTAATACCGATACAGGCGATGCGGAAGGGCAGATTGTGACGTCCTTTCCTTTGCCACAGTTTGCCGATGATGCTGCGATTCAGATTGCCTTAAATGCGTTGTTATCCGCGTTTACAGGTCCGATTCTGCAGGTACCACCCATGTACTCCGCGCTCAAGCGCGACGGCAAGCCTTTGTATGAGTACGCCCGCGCTGGCGTTGAGCTCGAGCGCGATGCACGTTCGGTCGTTATCCATGCTATTGCTTGGACCGAGGTGCAATGGCCGGAAGCGACTTTGGAAGTGAGTTGCAGCAAAGGAACGTATATTCGGGTGTTGGCAGAAGATTTGGGCGCAGCTCTCGGCTGTGGCGCCCATTTAGTCGGCCTGCGTCGCAGTGAAGTGGGCCATCTGAGCTTGGCACAGTCCATCACCTTGGATGATCTCTTGCGGACAACCGCAGACCACGCTGATTTTGTCTTGCCAGTCGATGCTTTATTGCAAACCTTGCCTCACCTCACCGTAGATGCGCAACAAGCAAAGCGCCTAGAGATGGGTCAGCGCGTTCCGCTCACGATAAATACGAAGTTTCCATTGGCAGAAGCCTTGGTGCGGATTTATCGCGCTACCGCAGCGCCCCACAATTTTATTGGTACCGCCGATTGCCGTTCCGGTGTACTTCACCCAAAACGCTTGATTTCACAAGCCCCTTAACCTTATTTTTAACTTTAGAAGCTTCACATGACTAAACGCGCACTTCGTAATATTGCAATCATCGCCCACGTTGACCACGGCAAAACCACCTTAGTGGATCAGTTGCTGCGCCAATCCGGCACCTTCCGTTCCAACGAAAAAATGACTGAACGGGTTATGGACTCGAACGACCTTGAAAAAGAGCGCGGCATTACGATTCTGTCCAAAAACTGCGCAGTTGAATACGACGGCACCCATATCAATATCGTTGATACACCAGGCCATGCTGACTTCGGCGGCGAGGTAGAGCGCGTTCTCTCGATGGTGGATGGCGTTTTGTTATTGGTTGATGCGGTTGAGGGGCCAATGCCGCAAACTCGTTTCGTTACCAAGAAAGCCTTGGCCTTAGGCCTTAAGCCAATTGTAGTGATCAACAAAGTGGATCGTCCAGGTGCGCGTTGCGATTACGTCATTAACGCAACGTTTGAGTTGTTTGACAAACTGGGCGCTTCTGAAGAGCAGCTTGATTTCCCAATCATTTATGCCTCTGGCTTAAACGGCTATGCGGGCAACACGGAAGATGTCCGTTCGGGTGATATGCGCCCTTTATTTGACTCTGTTCTCAAAAATGTACCGGTGCGGGACGATGATCCAGACGGTCCTTTGCAGTTTCAGATTTCTTCAATTGACTACAACAGCTATGTTGGAAAGATTGGTATTGGTCGCGTAAACCGTGGCCGCGTGAAGTCGGGCATGGAGGTGATTTGCATGAATGGCCCGGATGGCGTTCCTTTCAAGGGTCGCGTAAATCAAGTGCTTAAATTCAAAGGCCTCGAGCGCGAAGTGGTTGAGGAGGCGGTTGCTGGTGATATTGCATTGATTAACGGTATTGAAGAGTTAGCCATTGGCACCACGATTTGTGCGGTTGATAAGCCTGATCCCTTGCCCATGCTCAAAATTGATGAGCCAACCTTGACCATGAACTTCATGGTCAATACCAGCCCACTCGCTGGTCGCGAAGGGAAGTTTGTTACTAGCCGTCAAATTCGGGAGCGTTTGGATCGCGAGCTCAAATCCAATATGGCCTTGCGTGTTCGCCAAACTGATGACGACACCGTTTTTGAAGTTTCGGGCCGTGGTGAGTTGCATTTAACGATCTTGGTAGAGACGATGCGCCGTGAAGGCTATGAGATGGCAGTATCGCGTCCACGCGTAGTATTCCATGAAGAAAATGGCGTCAAGACAGAGCCATTTGAGAACCTCACGGTTGATATTGAAGACGCCACCCAAGGCGCCGTAATGGAAGATTTGGGTAAGCGCAAGGGCGAGTTACTTGACATGGTGAGCGATGGTAAAGGCCGCACGCGACTTGAGTATCGTATTCCGGCGCGTGGCCTAATCGGTTTTCAGGGTGACTTTATGACCATGACCCGCGGCAATGGTTTGATGAGCCACACCTTTGATTGCTATGCACCTGCAAAAGACGGTGTTTTAGGTGAGCGCCATAACGGCGTATTGATTAGCCAGGATGATGGTGAAGCCGTCGCCTATGCCATTTGGAAGCTGCAAGACCGTGGCCGTATGTTTGTAAAGCACGGTGACCCCGTATACGAAGGCATGGTCATTGGTATTCATAGTCGCGATAACGATCTGGTTGTTAATCCCATTAAAGGTAAACAGTTAACCAACGTGCGCTCTTCCGGAACGGACGAGGCAGTCCGTTTGGTCACGCCAATTGACCTGACTTTGGAGTACGCCGTAGAGTTCATTAGTGATGATGAATTGGTTGAAGTTACACCAAAGAGCGTTCGCGTTCGCAAGCGTTACTTAAAAGAGCATGAGCGTAAAAAAGCATCACGCGAGTAAGTTCTTGCGATTGCTAGAAAAACCACCTTCGGGTGGTTTTTTCTCTCTGCATGGAGTAGTGGTATTGGATAATGGCATGAAGCGAATGATAGCAATTCAATGGATTTAGATGCAATGACGCAATCCGACAACGAACACCAAGCCAATCCTGGAAGGAAGCGTTTAGCCGTTGCGCCGATGATGGAGTGGACCGATCGCCACTGCCGATCCTTCCATCGGCAGCTGTCGAAGCGCGCTGTTCTTTACACCGAAATGGTAACCACAGGTGCATTGCTGCATGGTGATGTGCCGCGTCATCTGGATTATTCCGACGAGCAGCATCCCGTCGTGCTGCAACTGGGCGGTAGTGAGCCAGCGGATCTGGCAAAAGCAGCAGCTCTAGCAGCCCAATGGGGCTATGACGAAATCGATCTCAACTGTGGCTGTCCTTCAGAGCGGGTGCAGCGCGGCGCCTTTGGCGCTTGCTTGATGGCAGAGCCGCAATTAGTTGCGGACTGCGTTCGGGCGATGCGAGTAGCGTGCGATTTGCCCATCTCGGTAAAACATCGCTTGGGTCTCGATCACATGGATGCTAGTAGACATCAGGCAGACTATCAGTTCGCGCTGGACTTTATGTTGGCGGTGGCTGATGCTGGCGCCCACCAGGTCACCATTCATGCGCGTAACGCCATATTGAAGGGCCTCTCCCCCAAAGAAAACCGCAGCAAGCCCCCATTGCACTATGCAGTGGCGGCGCAATTGCGCTTGGATCTGCAAAAGCAGTTTCCAAACGTGGCCGTCTTACTCAATGGCGGCCTAGAGAACAACGATCAAGTCGCCGGCCATTGGCATGACTTTGATGGCTTCATGGTGGGGCGCGCCGCCTATCACTTTCCGGCCATGTTACTCGGCTGGGATGACTTACTCGAGACCAATGGCGAGGCTGCGGGTTATCTCTTTAGCGAGTCTGAGTGGCATCGGGTGCAAATTGGCTTAGTCCATCAAGTGTGGCGCTGGTTTGATGAATGCCAGAGTAAGGGTAAGCCGTTTTACATTGGCGCCTTTACACGGCACATACTTGGCCTAGCCCATGGTAGGGCGGGTTCGCGCTATTGGCGCCAGCGCCTATCGGATCACCATGCTTTGGCTAAGGTACAGAGCAAAGAGGCGATTGCCAATTTTTTTCTCGAGGCCAGTTTGGAGTTAGGCGATTGGGCTGCGTTTGAGATGGATTCTGGCTTGGCAGAAAATTCATGAGCGCAGTACAAAACCAGGGCGCCGATCTTGAACTGGAGATCACTCCCGATTACCAATTAGCTTTGGATGCAGTTGATCGCGGTGATCCTTACATCTTTATTAGCGGCAAGGCGGGCACAGGTAAAACCACCTTAATTAGCCATCTGCGTAAAACCATTGCTGGCAATGTCGTAGTGTTGGCTCCGACGGGAGTGGCAGCACTGCAGGTGCGCGGCGTTACGATTCATTCCTTCTTTCGCTTACCGCCACGGTTGATTTTTCCAGAAGAGGACATCAAGCCACTGCGTTCCTCACGTGAGCGCCAGCTGTATAAGGACATTCGTCTCCTGATCATTGATGAAATCTCGATGGTGCGTGCTGATATTGTGGATGCGATCGACCTTTTCTTGCGCGAAAACGGCCCCAAAAAAGGCGAGCCATTTGGTGGCATACAGGTAATGTTTGTCGGCGATTTATTTCAATTGCCGCCGGTTGTATCGAGTAGCGATATGCATATCCTGCATGAGCGTGGCTATGAGGGCCCGTATTTCTTTTGCGCCATGGCGCTGCATCGCAAAGAAATTACGATGATCGAACTGACAAAAATATTTCGGCAAAAGGATATTCATTTTGCGCAGCTGCTCAATCAAATCCGCATCAATGAAGACATTGAGGTGGCATTGGAAACCATCAATGATGCCTGCTTTACTAAAGCGGCAGAGCCTGATCCCATGACGATTACCCTGACCACGACCAATGCCAGGGCAGACATGATTAACCACGGCGAGCTCAAAAATCTGACGAGTGATGCCACTAGCTTTACCGGCAAGTTAGAAGGAAAGTTCAATGTGGATGAACGTAATTTACCTTCGCCCATGAACTTAACCCTCAAACCAGGCTCGAAGGTGATGTTTACTGCCAATGACAATGGTTTTCCTAAAAAATGGGTCAATGGCAGCATTGGTATTGTTCATGAAATCGGCAAAGACAAAATTAAGGTCAAGATCCCCAATGGGGCCTATACCAATACGGTTGATGTAACGCCATTTAAATGGGAGTCGTATAAATATGACCACGATATGGTGTCGGGGAAAATTAAGCCCAATGTGATTGGTTCTTATGAGCAAATGCCACTGATGCTGGCGTGGGCTGTGACGATCCATAAAAGCCAAGGTAAGACGCTCGATAAGGTTAAGGTTGATCTATCCTCTGGGGCCTTTGCATCGGGCCAAGTCTATGTTGCACTCAGCCGCTGCCGCTCGATTGAAGGCATCTCCTTGGAGCGGCCGATCGTCCTCAAGGACGTGCGCTGCGACCCTGAAATTAAGCGCTTTTACATGGCGTGTTTGCCCTAAAAAGCAGCTCAGATTAGGCTCTATCAGGCCGACCAGCAAATTTTGGCCAAAAGCCGACAAAAAGCTATAATTTCAGTTCTTCTACGGTGGCTGTAGCTCAGCGGTAGAGTCCTGGATTGTGATTCCAGTTGTCGTGGGTTCGAACCCCATCAGCCACCCCAATTTCCCTCTGCACCACCGTGACCCCAGAATCCCTTGAAAAGCTCGTTCGCATGAAAATGCCCTACGGTAAATATGCAGGCCGCAGCCTTTCAGAATTGCCCGGAGATTACCTTTCCTGGTTTGCCCGTAAAGGCTTTCCGAAGGGCGAGCTCGGTGAGTTACTAGAGCTAATGCACACCCTAGACCACAATGACTTGCGTGGTCTGTTAAAACCCCTCGCAGGGAGTTAGGCGGCACCTTTACAAAAAATGAATGGGGTAGAAATGCTTAAGAAGAATAAAGAAAACGAAAAATAAAGCGTTCAGGCCACTATTTTATTTATTAGGCGCAGGCACTGGCGGCTCGGTCGATCGATCGGCTATGCCAACTATTTCTTGGCTATGATCCATGATCTTTGGAAGCTCAAACTCTTGGCAAACGGGTTTAGGCCCTAGTAGATTTAAAAAATTACATTCTTTTTTAGTGGCTTGCGAAGCAGCATGCTCTAAAGGGGATTTGCCAGTCGCAACCGTTGAAGCGACGCTTACCGCTGTGCTCGGATTGGCTACCGCTACTGTAGCCACCGTACCTCCTACGGCACTGGCCGCCCCAGTTCCCGCGCTTCCGATGGCCGCTAAGGGTAGTGCGCAGCCCGATAAAAAGAAAACACTAAAGCCAATAATGAGAGCGTAGGCTAGGCTATGCCAAGCAATGCAGCGGCAATACTGCGGTAATAAACCTGGCTTATTTCGCTCGGCAGGCAATGCTATAGACTCCCGCAGCCCAAGAGCCGCTGGTGATCGCTTCAAATGGACTATCAGGCGATTTAACATCCGCAACGACCTTACCTTCACCTTTGTTACCAGAAAAGACTTTGTATTCAATTGGACGGTATTGGGCTTTTTCGCAGAGGTACTCGTTCAGACCAATGATGGAACGAATGGGCTCTTTTGTTTTAGGATCCATGCCAGGCTTTATAAAGTCGAGCATCGACATCATTTGTGCTCTGTCACCATCTCTTTTGAGGGTGCTAATGTCAAGGGAGACTGTCGATTGTTCATTTGAGCCAATCTCCTGCCAAGCAGCAATCGCACTGGTGGCGGATAGGAGAAGTAAGCACGTTGCTGTCGCAATCCATTTTTTCATCGTAGCACCCCTAAATTGATGTATTTCTTCATTTTAAACCCCTGGCAGACTACTTTGGCCTGAGTTCGAGTTTGCGCTGAATCGTGGCGGGTTTCATTTGCAGTGGCAGCGCTTGATTGTCCGCCCATAAGGGGTTGAGGTTGCGATAGAGCTTGCTTTGAACCCAGCCCGATTGGCCCGTTTGATAGATAAAGGTCGATTGCTCAAGGTCAGCTAAATCAAAAACAGTTCGCAGGCTTGCTGCTTGTTTGGTCTCAAACGGGTTTTTGTGTTTACCGAGCTCTGGCCTGCCGACATTGATCGTAAATCCATCCCCCGGAAACGGTGCCGTGATATTGAATACCCGATTTAAAAATGGAACTCGGCTAAAGGGGCGGTGTTCCGATACGGCGGTGTGTGCGTTCCCCCATTTCCAATTGGCTGGATCGCTGCCGTATTGCGTGCTGAGGTATTCGAGTGCGCGATCCATTGCCTGTTGTGAGGCCTGTGCGCAGTTCTCTACGCTTTCTGTTTTGGGCGAGTCACACCAGAGACTATTGGGGTTGGATAACTGCTCGAGTAAAGCATCTCTAAATTGACGCTTGCCATACTGTACGGAAAAATAATCCCCCAAGCGAGAAAATAAATGGCGCGTCAGTTGATCCACCCATGCATTAAAGAGGAGGGCACCACTGCTATCAATGCGCATATCACCATCAAAGCCAGCAATGATGGCTTGGGCTGCTGCTGCACTTGAATGAGTAGATTGCGTTGCTTTAAAGAGTGGTAATAGCGGCGTTGCTGCCAGAGAAAGGGTATCGCCCTGCATGGTTCGCATCGATGCAAAGTCATGCTGTGGCTTTGCTTCTAGTAAAGATGCAATGCGATCATACCGAAATGGCAGCTCCCAATCGCTTGTAAGCGGGTTGGGATTATTGGTGGCTAGGATTTGCTGATTGGCGGTCGCGAGCCAGCCTTGCTCAGGGTTTTCTGCTGAAGGCAGCTGATCAAATGGAACATAGCCTTGCCAGTCGTATTGCTTATCCCAGCCTGGTGCTGGCGCAATCCCATAGAGGCCTTGATGGAGGGTGCGCTTGGGCGCAACCCCCGCTGCCTGAAAGGCAATATTGCCAGCAGTATCAGCCATCACTACGTTTTGCATGGGAGCGTAGTTTTTGCGTAAGGCTTTTTTGAACGTCTCTAAATTCGTGGCGCGATTCATATCCATTAAGCCGATCACCGATTGATTATCGAGATCGAGTGCGGTCCAGCGTAAGGCCAAGGCAAAGCGATCGGTATTAATCAGATTCCGAGCGCGATCATAGGACTCGGAGATGATTGGCCCGTGGCGACTCTGTTTGACGATAAAACGGTGTGCCGGTTTATTTTTAATCTCAATCACTTCTTCACGGACTAAAAACGCAGCCATACCATCGGGGGTACGGTATTGGCCAGGATTGGCAGGATCGAGTTCCTCGATGAAGAGGTCTTGCACATCGGGACCAGTATTGGTGAAACTCCAGGCAATACTATCTGTTCTGCCGAGTACGACCGCCGGAATGCCTGGCAGGGTCGCGCCAATGACGTTGATTCCCGGTGCCTCCAGGCGCGCAAAGTACCACAGTGCCGGAGCCGATAAACCCAAGTGCGGATCATTGGCAAGCAGCGGCTTACCGCTAGTCGTTCGTTTGCCACTGAGTGCCCAGTTATTGGAGCCAATGCCCTCTATACCTCCCGGCAACAGCGCGTGTAAGATCCGATCTTGCCTAGTATCCAGTTGCCGCACATCCTGAATACCCAGAGGCTTGATGGATTTACTGGCATCGGTGCTAGCAAAAATGCCCATGTTTTTATACAGGGACGCAAAATCCATTTTTGTTACAGGATTGCCTGGTGTATAGGGCGGTAGGACTTCCCAAATTTGCTCTGTGCTCAGATCGCGCGATAACTCCAAACGTTGCAACTCTTTTTGCCAGTTCCCGCCCAAATCCATGGCCATCATCAGCATCCAGGCGATGCTATCGGTTGGCGACCAATGGCCTGGCTTGGAGCCAGTTAAAAAGTACTCTATGGGTAAGGCCCAGCCCAATTTCGAGTTGCCTGCATTTACGCCATCGGCATAGGCTTGCAACAGGCGCTTAGCCTCTACTGGATAGCGCTCATACTGCCGTTCGGCACTGTGTTTAATTCCGACGGTACGAATGAAGCGATCAATTTTTAGGGTATCTTCACCCAAGATTTCGGAAAGTCGACCAGCCGCCAGCCGGCGATTAATTTCCATTTGCCACGAACGCTCGGTTGCATGCAAATAACCAAGTGCAAATAGGGCATCACCTGCGGTAGCTGCCTTGATATGGGGAATGTCGCTAGCATCAAAGCCAATACGCACAGCGTCATTTAAGCCCAATATCTGTTGGCTGCCAGAGGGGCTGTTCTGGGTAGAGGCGAGATAGACTAAGGCAAAGAAAGCCACCAAAGTAATGACTGCAGTAACGGCAAACGCCATCCATTTAAGAATGCGAAGCAATATCGAGTTGCGCTGAATTTTTCTCACCATGAATGTATTTTAAGTGCTCTCGATTGGGCTTGACTTGAGCAATAAAAAACCCCGCTTGCGCGGGGTTCGAATGCAGTGTGTCAGGCTTACCGGTAAAGCACTTCCGGCAACCACAGGCCGATAGCCGGGAAGGTGTAGAGCAACACAATCGCCAGAATCTGAATGCCCATAAATGGCAACATACCCGCAAAGATCTGATTCAAGGTCACGTGTGGTGGCGAGACCCCTTTGAGGTAGAAGGCCGACATCGCTACCGGTGGCGATAAGAATGCGGTTTGCAAGTTCAGCGCAACCAAGAGGCCAAAGAACAATGGATTGATACCAAAGTCATCGAGCAAGGGCACGAAGATTGGCATGAAAATCACGATGATCTCAGTCCACTCGAGTGGCCAGCCGAGGAAGAAAATAATGACCTGAGCCAGAATCAAAAACTCCATTGGGCTGAGGCCTAGAGACAAGACCCACTTCTCAACCAAAGTCTGACCGCCGAGCAGGGCAAACGCTGCCGAGAAGATCGAAGAGCCAACGAAGAGCCAGCAGACCATTGCTCCCGTTTTGGCGGTGAGGTAAACCGACTCCCGAATGACGGTGATATTAAGCTGCTTGTAGGCTGCCGCCAAGATGACGCCGCCAATCGCCCCAATCGCTGCTGCCTCGGTTGGTGTGGCAAGGCCAAACACAATCGAACCCAATACGAACATAATCAAAATAGCCAATGGGAAGAAAGAGCCCAATAGCATCTTGAAAATTTCCAGACGTACCCAGGTTAGCAGCGTGTAATAAATCGCCAGCATGGCCGCAAAGATCGCAGTCATGACCCAGAACCAAGTAGGCGCATCGCGTGGCTCGAGCGCTTTTGCTGCTGCCGCCGCTGCCGCTGCCTCAGCTGCTTTTGTTTCATCCGCACTCATTACTGGAGCTACCGCTGGCTTATCTTCTTCTGAGCCAGGTGGTAATGACAGGCCGCCACTATCGGCTTTCTCGGCGCCAGGAGGTAAGGATAGGCCGCTGCTCGACTCTTCAGCAGCTACGCCTCTACCTGCATCACCCATCTGCATCAATTCCATGCCAGCACCAGTATCGACAGGGGCAGTAACCACCTTGTAAATCGAACCGGTAAAGACCGCGAAAACCAAGAGTGGTAACAGTGCAATCATCAGAGACTGAATTAACTCAGTAGGGCGTACATGCAAATTACGCTTACCCTTGAGTGCAATCAAAATGGCTGGAATAACTTTCTGACTAATTTTTTCGCCGAGCTCGGTGTAGCTCATTGGCATTGGAACCGCACGCTCTTCCAGTGCGAGTGGCGGCATCAGTTTTGGTTTGAATTTGGCCAAAATAATGACATAAGCAATGTATAGACCAGCCAACATCAAACCTGGGAAGAATGCACCAGCGTAAAGCTGCACCACGGAAACGCCGGCGGTTGCGCCGTACACAATCAACAATACGGAAGGGGGAATCAAAATACCCAAACAACCACCCGCAGTAATGCAACCAGCCGATACGCGGGTGTCATAGCCTGCCTTGAGCATGGCTGGGAAGGCCAAGAGACCCATCAAGGTAACGACCGCACCCACAATGCCCGTTGCGGTCGCGAAGATCGCGCACGTTACGATAGTGGCAACCGCCAATGAGCCAGGAACCCGGACTAATGCCAAATGCAGCGAGCGGAACAGCTTTTCAATTAAGTTGGCGCGCTCGACTAAGTAGCCCATGAACACAAAAAGCGGAATGGAGATCAATACATCGTTGGTCATGACCGCGTACGCCCGCTGCACCATCAGCGATAAGGTGTTGTTAAGCGCTAAATTGGGATCTGCAAAGCTATACGCAATAAACGTGAAGATCATGCCCATGCCCATCAGGGTAAAGGCGGTAGGGAAACCCAACATGATCGCAACCACAACGAGGGAGAGCATGAGGAGGCCCATATGACCGCTCTCAATATTGCCCCAAGGCAGCAAGATGGCGGTGGCTACTACCACTGCCGCCATGATGCTAAAGCCGAATAATAGTTCCTTACGCATTGGATTTATCCTTATCTAAACCGACCATCGCTTTGAGCTTGTCAACGTCCACCTCTTCCACGTCCTGCTCCCTGGAAGGCCATTCGCCTTGCTGAATACAGACTACGCAGCGGAAGATTTCAACGAGACCCTGAAATAGCAAAATCACACCAGCTAATGGAATGATTGTTTTGAAGGGGTATAAGGGCGGGCCGTTTGCGGTAATCGACGAGTGCTCCAAGATGCGCCAAGAGTCGGCAGCAAATCCGTAGCCGGCATAGGCCAGAGCGATGACGCCAGGAATAAAGAAAACAACATACAGAATGAGGTCAAAAATCGCTTGGGTGCGGGGCTTTAAAAAGCCATACAGAATGTCACCGCGGACATGGCCATTTTTGGATAGGGTATACGCACCAGCCATCATGAACATCGTGCCGTACATCATGATCATGGCGTCAAAAACCCAAGGATGGGGGTTATTCATGACGTAGCGCGAGAACACCTCGTAGCCAATCATGAGGGTCAAGGCAACCACCAGCCAGGAGAAAAACTGACCGATCCACGTAGACACTCGGTCTACCAATAAGAATATTTTTTGCACGTTGGAAGCTCCAGGCATTCAAACCATAAAAAATGGGGTGGTTACCTTCGCAACCACCCCATATTGCTACTGGGCGCTATTTTAAGCCGAGCCTAAAACATATGCCATATTTCTGTGTTTAAACCTCAAACTTATGAATTATTCCTCAATTAGGCCTTTTTGGCGCCCGATGGGAAATAGTGATCAAAAGCCATACGGCGTGATGTGGTTGTATCCAGATCCCACTTCACTGCACGCTGGGCAAAGGCCTTTTGTGAGTCCACAATCCGCTTAAAGAGTGGGTTTTCAGCCGATTTCTTGGCTACCACTTCGTCGAACACCTTGAGCTGGGCACGCAAAATGCTGTCTGGTGTTTTGTAGAACTTAACGCCTTGGGTCTTTTGCATTTCATCATAGGCTTTGGAGTAGCGATCCACTGCTTTCCAAGACATATCAGAAGAAGCCGCTTCTACGCAGTTGTCCAAAATCGCACGGAGTTTTGGTGACAACGCATTGTACTTAGCGCCGTTAAACAGAATCTCAAACTGCTCCGCATTCTGGTGATAACTTTGCAACATACAAACCTTCGATACGTCTGGGAAGCCCAATTGACGATCGGAAGACGCGTTGTTGAATTCAGCTGCATCAAGGAGGCCACGATCCATCGCAGGGATGATCTCGCCGCC
>CANGWV010000032.1 GCA_947457875.1 Burkholderiaceae bacterium | reverse complement strand
TAGCCAACACCCTGCCCTATGGAGTCCGGACTTTCCTCCCCTTTCTTACGAAAGCGGCGATTGCCTAATTGACTCTGCGCGGACAGTCTAACCGAGACTGCATGAATTCGCCGATAAATTACTCGGCCATCGACCATGCAATCGTTTCACCCGCACGGAGGGGTACGACGACAGTTTCTGCCAGAGGTAATTCCTCGGGCACCTTTTGCGCAACCTTGTGTAAGGTGATGGTCTTGGTATTGCGCGGCATCGCATAAAAATCGGGGCCATAAAAACTAGCAAAAGCCTCAAAGCGATCTAATTGATTGGCTGCCTCAAAAACCTCCGCATACAAACCCAGGGCATTGAAGGCCGTGTAACAACCTGCACAACCGCAACTATTTTCTTTTAGGCCTTTGGCATGCGGCGCACTGTCCGTCCCCAAAAAGAAGCGGGGGTTACCGCTTGTAGCAGCATCAACTAGGGCCAAGCGATGCTCTTCGCGCTTCAGAACAGGCAAGCAATAATTGTGTGGGCGAATGCCGCCCGCAAAAATAGAATTGCGGTTCATGAGTAAGTGCTGCGGCGTAATCGTCGCAGCTAAGGTATTTTTATTGTTCGTGTGTGCATCACGCACATAGTGCGCTGCTTGCCGCGTCGTGATGTGCTCAAACACAATCTTGAGTTCGGGGAAATCACGCCGGAATGGCTCGAGGATGGTATCAATAAAGACAGCTTCGCGATCAAACACATCAATCTCGGCATGCGTCACCTCGCCATGTATCAGCAAAGGCACACCTTCTTTTTGCATCGCTTCCAAGGTGGCATAACAATGCTTGATGTTCGTTACGCCGGCATCGCTATTGGTCGTTGCACCGGCCGGGTAGAGTTTAAATCCAGCAACGCCTGCATCGCGGACCTTACGCACCTCTTCTGATGGGGTATTGTCCGTGAGGTACAAGGTCATCAGCGGAGTGAAACCGCTGATCCCACTTACTTTCAGTTGCGCTTCAATACGGCCACGGTAGGCATCGGCCAAGGCCACTGTTGTAACCGGTGGGCGTAAATTCGGCATGATGATGGCCCGAGCAAACTGCTTGGCGGTATGGGGTAAAACATACTTCAATACATCGCCATCACGCACATGCAAATGCCAATCATCGGGCTGAGTTAAGGTGATACTGTTCACTGCGGTCATGGTTTTGCTCCCAATCCAGCGGGCAATAAAATAATGCGGAAATCATTCACGTTGGTTAGTGTTGGACCAGTCTCAACTAAGCCATCTAACTCAGCAAAGAATCCATAGCAATCGTGCGCTGCTAAATACTGTCCAGCCCGTTTATGTTCATCACGCGCCCGCTTGCGTGTAACCGGAGTAAACCAAGCGCCTGCATTTTTCTCACTACCGTCGATGCCATCGGTATCAGCAGCCAGCGCTGCAATGCCGCCGAGATCGGGCGTAGCTGCAAACAGCGATAGCAAGAATTCACTGCAACGCCCGCCGCGCCCTTTAACGCCAGCAGGCAAAGTCACTGTGCACTCACCCCCCGAAATCAAGGCCATGGGTAAAGCGCCCCATTGCCCATGGGTCAAAGCCTCTCGGGCTAAGCCAGCATGCACCAAGGCAACGTCTTTTGCTTCGCCTGTAATGGTATCGCCCAAGATGAATGGGGTGTAACCAAACTGCCGAACACACTCCGCGGCAGCTTCTAAGCTTCTGTGGGCGGTTGCGATCACATGATTGCGAACCGGCTGATTTACTAAATCGACCTCTTTTAGAGTCTCTGGAATAAGTCCGCTGCGCCCTTTTTCTAGGTGCGCCAATACACTCTTAGGAATGACATCAGGCCCGAGATTGTATTTCGACAAAATTGCGCAGGCATCTTCATAGGTGGAATAGTCTGCCGCGCAGGGGCCGCTCGCAATATCGGCCGGTGAGTCGCCCGTGACATCCGAAATTAATAATGCCTCGACACGAGCGCCGCGCGCAATCGCAAGGCGCGCTACATTACCGCCCAAAATAGCAGACAGGTGCTTACGTACGATGTTCATTTCTTCGATCGGTGCGCCGCTACGCAATAAGGCTTCGGTGGTCTGGCGCATATCGTCAATCGTGATTCCAGCCTGCGGCAGCGTTAGTAAACTCGATCCGCCGCCCGAGACAAGCGCAATTAAGATGTCGCCCGCTTTGAGCTCGCCCACACGGCGCATCATCTGGGTAGCTCCATCCATTCCAGCCTGATCGGGAACGGGGTGACCCGCCTCAACAATCGCGATGTGCTGTGTGGGAGAAGCGTGACCATAGCGTGTCAGCACAATACCCTCGAGCTGCGCATGTGGCCAATGGCTCGCAGCATGCGACTCTAGCGCAGTAGCCATGGCCGCACTGGCTTTGCCGGCGCCAATAACTAAGCAACGCCCACTTGGCTCGCTACCGGCCGGAAAAATACGCGCCAAGCATTCCGGAACGATGTGCTTAGGCTCTGCAACCGCAAGTGCAGCTGCAAAAGTGTCTTTTAGTATTTTTTCTTCTTGGTAGGCCATGAATATGCTTTCAGTACCATTCTAATCAACTGCAGTGCGCTCTTGCATTTGCCACATTTCCGCATACCGGCCATGGGCTTCCAGTAACTGGGCATGGGTACCGCGCTCAATGATCTGACCCTGTTCCATCACCAAAATCTGATCGGCATGGGTAATGGTAGAGAGTCGGTGGGCAATAATCAAGGTGGTTCGGCTGCGCGCCAAATTCAGTAACTCTTCCTGAATTGCCCGCTCCGTCTTCGAATCGAGGGCTGAGGTGGCTTCATCAAAAATCAACATGGCTGGTTTTTTGAGCAATGTTCGGGCAATCGCTACCCGCTGCTTCTCGCCGCCCGATAACTTTAGTCCACGCTCGCCCACTTGGGTGTCGTATCCATCCGGCAAGCGCTGAATAAAGCCATCAATTTGCGCCGCTCTTGCAGCAGCCTGCACCTCTTCCATCGATGAACCTGGCTTGCCATAGGCGATGTTGTATCCGATGGTGTCATTAAACAAAACTGTATCTTGAGGCACGATACCGATCGCGCTGCGTAAGCTGGATTGCTGAACCGCATCAATAGATTGACCATCAATTTCAATGCGGCCGCTTTGAATATCGTAAAAGCGAAATAGTAAACGGGCCAAGGTGCTCTTACCAGCGCCGCTCTGACCAACTACTGCTGTAATGGTCCCCGCTGGAATCGTAAAGCTAATGTCATGCAAAATTTGCCGCTTTTTTTCATAATGAAACGACACACGCTCAAAACAGACTTTGGGGCCCGTCTGGTAATCGGCAATCTGCAGTGCTGGGGCATTCGGTTTGTCGGCAATCTCCCGATCGGTACTCAATAGGGTAAACATGCGATCCATGTCAGTAATGGCTTGCTTGATTTCTCGGTAAATCACACCCAAGAAGTTCAGCGGAATGTACAACTGAATCATCAATGTATTGACTAGCACAAGGTCACCCAAAGTCATGGTGCCATTACTGACACCAATCGTAGCGCGCCACAGAATTAAAACGAGACCAATGGCAATGATGATTTGCTGGCCTAAGTTCAACACGGCCAATGACTTTTGCGACTGGATGGCTGCGGTTTGGTAGCGAACTAAATTATCGTCATAGCGACGCGATTCAAACTGCTCATTACCAAAGTACTTAACGGTCTCAAAATTTAATAAAGAATCGATGGCTTTTTGATTTGCCTTCGAGTCCATGTCATTCATGGTTCTTCTAAAATGCGTACGCCACTCGGTCACCACGACGGTAAAAATAATATAGAGGACTAATGCCACAAAGGTGATAACGGCAAACCAAATATCATAGGCATATGCTAGGTAGCCCAATACCAAACAAAACTCAATCAGGGTTGGGAGGATGCTGTAAAGTGAATACGAGATAAGCGACTGGATGCCGCGGGTGCCGCGCTCAATATCACGACTGACGCCACCCGTTTGGCGCGCTAAATGGAAACTCAGCGCCAAGGAATGCAAATGATTAAATACCTGTAAGGCCACCTTGCGCACCGCATTTTGAGTGACGCGTGCAAACAAGGCTTCACGTAATTCGTTAAACAACGAGGCAGATACACGCAAAGCCCCGTAGGCCAGAATCAAACCCACAGGAATCAGCACCAATGCTTGCGTTGCATCCACTTTGGTATTGAGCGTATCAATCAAATCCTTTAATAGGATTGGAATACCTAGGTTCGCAAATTTGGCCGCAATCAAACACGACAGCGCCAATGCCACGCGCACCTTATGCTCGAGTAAGTAGGGCAATAAATCGCGAATGACGCGCCAATCCCCCCGGGTATATACGTTTGCTTTTGGGGAACCAGCAGAATCCGTTGCTGCGTGGTGGGAACTGGGTCTCATTAGCCTATCTTAGTGATGAATGGCTTACTCTGCTGCATGCTGGGCTTGTAAGCGTAGGATGGCTGCAGTATTGCTTTCGGAGAAACAACGTTTTGCGGCATCGGCAAAAGGCAGCCATTCAAATGCCGTGTGCTCTCGTGGCGCCAAGGTCACCATGGTATTTGCTGGGACCGCTAACGCGAACCAATGCTCACGATTATGGGTAACACCAGGTGCATAGCGATAGCGCCAATCAGGGTAGATCTCATAATCAATGGCATGCTGCATATCCTGCAGCGCATCAGCTGGTAATACAGTGACATCAATACCCGTCTCTTCAAACACCTCGCGAATAGCAGCCTCACGCGTAGGCTCATCCGGAAAATCGAGGCTGCCGGTCACCGACTGCCAAAATCCGGGGCGATCGGCACGCTCAATTAGTAAAACCTCGCCATTCGCATTGTGAATCACAACCAATACTGAAATGGGGATTTTCAAGAGAGCGTGTCGATCCTATTGTGCTGCTGGCGTTGCTTGGCGCAAACGAATATGCAACTCGCGCAACTGGCGTTCGTCCACTGGACTTGGGGCCTGGGTTAAGAGGCATTGCGCACGCTGGGTTTTGGGGAAGGCAATCACATCGCGAATCGATTCTGAGCCCGTCATCATGGTGACGATGCGGTCTAAACCAAAAGCGATACCGCCGTGGGGAGGCGCGCCGTACTGCAGCGCATCCAATAAGAAACCAAACTTGGCTTGCGCCTCTTCAGGGCCGATGTTCAAAGCACGGAAGACCTGACTCTGCACTGCCTCTTGGTGAATTCGCACCGAGCCGCCACCGATTTCGCTGCCGTTGAGCACCATGTCATAAGCTTTGGCCAAACACTTGCCCGGATCCGTTTCCAGAAACTGTAAGTGTTCATCTTTAGGGCTAGTGAATGGGTGATGGCAAGCAACCCAGCGCCCCTCACCATCGTCGTAATCAAACATCGGGAAGTCAACGACCCACAATGGCTTCCATGCATCCGTGAAGAGGCCATGGGCCTTACCCCACGTTGATAAACCAATGCGTAAACGCAGGTTACCGATGGCATCATTGACTACCTTTACCTTATCAGCTCCAAAGAAAATGATGTCACCATCTTGGGCATTGGTGCGCTTCAAAATACCGTCAATGGCAGCATCGTGCAGATTCTTAACAATCGGTGACTGCAAGCCATTGCGGCCTTCACTTACTGAGTTCACCTTAATCCAAGCCAATCCTTTGGCGCCGTAGATAGCGACGAACTGGGTGTAATCGTCAATTTCGCTGCGGCTAATCTCAGCGCCGCCCGGAATACGCAAGGCCACAACACGGCCATCGTCTTGATTGGCTGGGCCAGAAAAGACTTTAAAGTCGACATCCTTCATCAGATCCGTTACTTCGGTGAACTCCAGGTTCACGCGCAGATCTGGCTTATCGGAACCAAAGCGCGCCATACCTTCGGAGTAGGGCATCACTGGGAATGGGTTTGGCAAATCCACATTCATCACGGTCTTGAAAATGTGGCGCGCCATGTTTTCAAACAGATCGCGGATCTCCAGCTCGTTTAAGAAGGATGTTTCGCAATCGATCTGAGTAAACTCAGGCTGGCGATCGGCCCTCAAATCTTCGTCACGGAAGCATTTGGTAATTTGGTAATAACGCTCAAAACCAGCAACCATCAACAACTGCTTAAACAACTGAGGCGACTGGGGCAAGGCAAAGAATTGACCATCATGCACGCGGGATGGCACCAAATAATCGCGCGCACCCTCTGGCGTACTTTTGGTCAACATCGGTGTTTCAATATCAATGAAGCCAGCAGCATCAAGGTAGCGGCGGGTTTCCATGGCGACGTTGTAACGCAGGCGCAAATTCTTTTGCATTTGCGGACGGCGCAAGTCCAATACGCGGTGGGTGAGGCGTGTAGTTTCAGACAGGTTCTCATCATCCAGCTGAAATGGCGGCGTAACCGATGCATTCAAGATCACAAGCTCATGGCACAAGATCTCGACTTTGCCGCTAACTAAATCGGCGTTTTCAGTGCCTGCAGGACGGGCGCGTACGAGGCCTTTAATCTGAATACAAAATTCATTGCGTACCTGCTCAGCAAGGGCGAACATAGCGGCACGATCAGGATCGCATACCGCCTGCACAAAACCCTCGCGGTCGCGCAAGTCAATAAAGATCACTCCGCCATGGTCACGGCGGCGATTAACCCAACCAGCCAATGTGACTTCTGTACCAATAAGTGTTTCCGTTACCTGACCGCAGGCATGGCTTCGCATCGACATAACTTTCCTATGAATCTATATTTTTTGTAAGTGTGGGGGCATTCTTACGAACGCCTGGTGGCACAGAGCCCATTGAAACAATGTGCTTCAAGGCCTCTTCTACTGTCATATCCAACTCAATGACAGAAGACCGGGGAACAATCATGAAAAATCCAGATGTGGGATTTGGGGTGGTAGGCAAAAACACATTGACGTAATCTTCGCCGACTTTAGAGCTGATTTCTGCAGCGGGCGTACCCGTCTGAAAGGCAATCGCCCAGGAGTTGGGATGGGGATAGCGGATTAACAAGGCTTTTCGGAAAGCCTGGCCACTTCCAGAAAACAAAGTGGAGGAAACCTGTTTTACGCTCGAATAGATGGAGCGCACAATCGGAATGCGATTGACTTGCTTATCCCAAACACGCACCCACCACTGGCCTGCAAAACTAATAGCAACCAGACCGGTGACCATGATGACGCCCACCACAATCAGCACGCCAATTGCTGGAATCTCACGGAAATGCTTTAAGTCGGGGGAGAACTCGCCAGGGGAAAGGGTAATGATGGCCATCATGACCGAGCCAAAGATGCTATCGAGCACACCCAGGCCCCATGAGATCACCCAAACCGTGATCGCCACTGGAGCCCAAACCAGAATGCCTGCAATAAAGTATTTTTTCATAATTAATCTGCCTAGCCGGCATTTTAACGGCTAGCGAGCAGCTATGGGGTCTAGCCTAGAAAATACTGAGGGAAATCAGTACCGCGCCCGTAATAAAGCCGCCCGCAAACAGCAAAGCCCCGGTAATTAGGCGCCGCGTCTGTCGCTCTTCCTGGAGTAGGGTTTTGAGTAAGGCCAGTTCAGCGCCCTGCTCGGCTTTCGTTGACTGCGCCAAGCTATCGGCCAGCAGGCGAGGCAAGGTCGGCAGAATTTTGGCCCAGTTGGGCGCCTCTGTTTTGAGGCCCTCAACGAAGCCACGCCAACCCAGCTGCTCGCTAATCCACTTTTCCAGGATCGGTTTGGCGGTTTTCCATAAATCGAGATCAGGGTCCAGTTGCCGCGCCAAGCCCTCCACATTTAGGAGCGTTTTTTGCAATAGCGTTAGTTGTGGCTGGATTTCCACCTTAAAGCGCCGGGAGGTCTGAAACAAACGCATCAGCACAATACCTAAAGAAATTTCTTTCAGGGGGCGATCAAAGTAGGGTTCGCACACAGAACGCACTGCACCCTCTAATTCTTCTACGCGCGTATCCGCAGGCACCCATCCAGACTCAATATGCAATTCTGCAACGCGGCGGTAATTACGATTAAAGAAAGCGAGGAAATTTTGCGCTAGGTAATTCTTATCGGACTCACTCAGTGCGCCGACAATACCAAAGTCCAAGGAAATAAATCGCCCAAATTTCTCTGGCTCCAGACTAATCAGAATATTGCCCGGGTGCATATCCGCATGAAAGAAGCCATATTGAAACACTTGGGTAAAAAAGATTTCAACACCATCGGCTGCTAATTTTTTGAAATCAACTCCAGCCGCGCGTAATTCGTCAGTGCGCCCAATCGATATCCCATTCATGCGCTCCATCACAATCACGCTGGTATGGCACAGATCCCAATACATTTCCGGAATCATCAACTTATCTGAATTGATAAAGTAGCGCCGCAACTGGCTGGCATTGGCCGCCTCGCGCATCAAGTCCAATTCATCGTGCAAGTAGACATCAAACTCCGCAACCACTTCGCGTGGCTTTAAGCGCCGACCATCGGCCGATACTTTTTCAACGATCTTTGCCAAGTCATGCATCAAGGCCAAGTCATCTTCAATCACCGGCAAGATGCCTGGGCGCAAGACCTTGATTGCGACCTCACGCCCTTCCCATTCAGGGCGCTGTGGGCTGCCACGCAACACCCCAAAGTGGACCTGTGCCACGGAAGCACTGGCAACTGGAGTCGCATCGAACTGAAGAAAGACTTCTTCAATTGGCTTGCCCAAAGCGGACTCAATTAATGCGCGTGACTCTGCATTAGAAAACGGTGGCACTTGGTCTTGTAACTTAGCGAGTTCATCCGAAATGTCATCCGGTAATAAGTCACGGCGGGTGGAGAGGACTTGACCAAACTTAACAAAGATCGGTCCAAGCGCTTCTAATGTAAGCCGTATCCGCACACCCCGCGGTAATGAATTCGGAGAAGCAAAGCAAGCAATCGAAAGTAAAATACGTTTTATACCGGGCTTGAGGTTATCGCGTAGCAAAGGCAATAAACCAAAACGCCATGCCGTAAAAAAGATGAAGCAAAGTCGTGCAAAACGAGCCATGCTTATTTACTCCTTTGCTGCAGTAACGTAATACGCTTATCCAAACGCTCGACGCCATCGCGCAATTCCATGAGTTGGTTTTTGTGTATTGCAAAGTCACGCTGATTCAATAGGATCTTCTTTTCTTCACTGAGGTACTCGACGGTATTTTCAAGCAGATCGCGGCCAGCCGCTTTTCCGGCACTCGCTATTTTTTTTCCTTGAGCGACAGCAAAGTGGGCTGGCGCATCGCCAATGATTTTTGAGAGATCTTCTTCGTATTCCCAGCGTAACTGTCCCGCTAAGCGGCCCAATAACTGAGCCAAGTCGGCATCGCCCGCAATAGTCACGGATTTAAATGCATTTTCCCGAATGGGGCCACCGCTAGTCAGTAAAGTAGAAAGTGCTTGGCTTGAAATCGTCAGCACCAGGGCTGTTCTGACCGGAGGTGAAACTTCCCCATCGGGGCTTTGAGTAGACGCATCCTGATGGCGCACAGCCTCCAATAGGCCGTTATTGTTAATCTGCACAGCAAAGCGACCAAAAGGCATTTCTAAGGCAATCGCTTTACCAGCATGCTTTGCTAGCTCGGCGCTCGCCCACGGCTCTCCCGCCAAGACATGATTAATGCCGTGGCAGATGGCTGCACTGGTAACTGGCCGAGCGGATGTTGATACCGAATTCATGGGTGCAAAAAACCCGCACGAATGCGGGTTTTTCCGTGGGGAAAGCCTAAGCTTAAACCAACTGCTGAATCCCGGCCAGAACCCAACCGCCAGCGCCATGAATTGGCTTGCTCAGATTCCAAATTTCGGTAAATGACTCGGCTTGAGCACCTGCTTGCTCGCGAATCATGCCGGTGAATTGAATGCTGGCCAAATAATTGTCTTGGCCCGTTTCAATACCCAACAGCTCGGCATTTAAGCTCACCACGTCGGTTTGATTGCTTGCGTCTGCGCGTGCGTTCAGGTCTTGGGTTAGGTTGCTAAACATCTCAGGGGTAGCAAACTCACGCAAGGAATTCAAATCGCCGTCATCCCATGCTTTTTGCAATTTAACGAAGTAGTGCTTTGCATTATCCAAAAATGCGTATTCATCAAATCCCTCTGGTAAAGATTTCGTCACCTCAGGAATGACTGCTGCAGCGCCACCAAAAGAGGCGGCCACAGGCACAAAGCCAGGCTCGTTGCGGGTATTGCCATGCTCATACGCAGTGCGTTGCATGCCGTTGTTACCAGCAGGAGCTGGGCTTGCACGCCCTGCACCCGACATCGAAGGCATAAAGCGCTTAACGATAAAGAAGAGGAGTAAGCCAACTGCTAAGGCAATCAAAATTCCGGTAAACATCGAAGCGGCAGCTTCACCCAAACCAAAATGGGAAAGAAGGTAAGCAATACCAAGGCCGGCTGCTAAGCCGCCCAGCATCCCACCAAATCCAGGGCGCTTGGGTGCTGCTGCTGCAGCATTACCAGCTGCAGGTGCCGCAGGCTGCGCTTGTTGTGCGGGCTTTTGCGCTTGCGCAGGCTGTGCTTGCTTTTGTACTGGGGCCGATTGGCCGACATTTTTTCCACTGCCTAAGCGCTTAGCGTCGACGTAGCCAACCGAAGAAAAGGTCAGTGCGACGGTGAGTACGATGGCTTTAATTGCATTTTTATTCATTTTTTTAGGTCTCCAGTAATGCACAACGACAAATCTAACAGTTAGTATTTAATACCAATATGGAGCGCAACGATACCCCCAGTTAACCGATGGGTATCTACTGCATCAAAACCGGCCTCCAGCATCATATTTTTTAAGGTTTTGGCATCGGGGTGCATCCGGATCGATTCTGCCAAATACCGATAACTTTCAGCATCTTGGGCAATTTTTTCACCCAACCATGGCAGCACCTTGAAAGAATATACATCGTAGGCCGGCTGTAGCATGGCATCGGGCTTTGAAAACTCCAAAACCAAGACGCGCCCACCGGGTTTAATTACCCGCAGCATTTCACTGAGAGCGCGCTCTTTGTGCGTCATATTACGAAGCCCAAATGCAACCGTCACCACATCAAAGTGATTTGCTGGGAAAGGAATAGACTCCGCGTCGAATTGCACGCAGGGCAAAGACATGCCCTGGTCTAGCAATCGATCGCGCCCCACACCCAACATCGATGCATTGATGTCACTGAGCCAAACCTCGGCATCGGGGTGCTTGCCCCACTCTGCTGCCGTTGCAAATGCAGCAGCGAGGTCGCCCGTGCCCCCAGCAATATCGAGAATGCGCTGGCCAGGGCGAACCTGTGCCCGAGCGATCGTCAGTTTTTTCCAAATGCGGTGCAAGCCAAATGACATCAAGTCATTCATCACATCGTATTTATTGGCTACAGAGTGAAAGACATCGGCGACCTTGCCAGCTTTCGCTTCCTCGTCTACCGTTTGGTAACCAAAATGGGTTTTATTCATATTGCCGTATCTGGGGTGTTTATTTATTGCCGCAGGAATGGCCTTCGTGACCAGTTTGCGCCATTGCAACATCGCGGCTTGCGCCTGCTTGCTTTAACTTATCAAGGTAATCGTTCCACAATGCATCTTGGTTTTCACAAAGGAAAAACAAGTACTCCCATGAAAACAATCCGGAATCATGGCCGTCAGAAAACATCGGACGAATGGCGTAGTGGCCGACGGGCTCAAGCTCATTGATCCCCACATTGCGTTTCCCGGTCTGCAGAGTCTCTTGACCAGGGCCATGGCCACGAACCTCTGCCGAAGGCGATAACACACGTAAGAATTCAAACGGCAGGCGATATGAATTGCCGTTCTCGTAACTTAGTTCCAATACTTTGGATTGCTGGTGCATCACTACATTTGTTGGAATCATTAAACCAATACCCTCTCAATGCCACCCTGATTAGCTTGGGCGACGTAGTCTTGCATCCAATTGTCGCCTAAGATGCGTTGCGCCATTTCAACGACGATGTAATCTGCGGTGGTTGCACTATCGGCATCAAAGCGCGACAAGCCTTGCAAGCAAGATGGGCAGCTGGTTAACACTTTAACCTCGCCAGTGAAATCCGCTTTTAAGTTGGTGGCGGCCTTTTCCATTTCAATCTGCTTGCGAAAGCGTATCTGCGTTGAAATGTCCGGGCGTGTCACTGCCAAAGTACCGGACTCACCACAGCAGCGCTCATTCTTCAAGATGGCTTGTTTGTCTTCCGTCTGAATCAGTTCATTGACGGTCTTCAGTGGATCTTGCAACTTCATCGGCGAATGGCAGGGATCATGGTACATGTAGCGTACGCCGGTGACTCCCTCTAACTTGACGCCCTTCTCCAATAAGTATTCATGAATATCAATGATTCGGCATCCAGGAAAAATCTGCTCAAACTGATAACCCGCTAATTGGTCGTAGCACGTGCCGCAGGACACGACGACGGTTTTAATATCCAAATAGTTCAATGTGTTAGCCACCCGATGGAACAGCACGCGATTATCTGTAATCATCTTCTCTGCTTTGTCGAACTCACCGTTGCCGCGCTGTGGGTATCCGCAGCAGAGGTAGCCCGGTGGCAATACAGTTTGCACACCGACGTTCCACAGCATGGCCTGGGTAGCAAGCCCTACTTGCGAGAACAAACGCTCAGAGCCACAACCCGGGAAATAAAACACCGCCTCGGTATCTGCCGTAGTGATCTTTGGGTCACGGATGATCGGGACGTAATTGGCATCTTCAATATCCAAGAGTGCTCGGGCCGTTTTCTTGGGCAAGTTTCCGGGCATCTTCTTATTGATGAAGTGAATGACCTGCTCTTTGATCGGCGGCTTACCAACAGTCGCCGGTGGCGTAGTCGTTTGTTTTTTGGCGAAGCTGCGTAGCAAATTATTCGCAATGCGCTGCGCCTTATAGCCCCACTCAATGACTACTTTGCGCGTCAAGCGAATCGTATCGGGGTTGCTGGCATTCAAAAAGAACATCGATGTGGCTGTGCCGAAATTGAACCGCTGCTGACCCATCTTGCGCAGTAGGTTGCGCATATTCATCGTCACATCGCCAAAGTCGATCTTGACTGGGCAAGGCGTAGCGCACTTATGACAGACCGTACAGTGGGCCGCTACGTCATCAAACATTTCCCAATGGCGAATTGAAATGCCACGCCGGGTTTGTTCCTCGTACAAGAACGCTTCGATCAGCAAGGATGTCGCCAAGATCTTATCGCGTGGGCTGTAAAGCATGTTTGCTCTAGGTACGTGGGTTGCGCAAACAGGTTTACATTTACCGCAGCGCAAGCAATCTTTCACGCTATCGGCGATCGCGCCAATATCGCTTTGCTGCATGATCAAGGACTCGTGACCCATCAATCCAAAGCTGGGCGTATAGGCCATACTCAAATCCGCATGGGGCATTAACTTACCCTTGTTAAATCTGCCTTCTGGATCAACCCGGTTTTTGTATGCCCTGAAATCTTTTAACTCTTCTTCGCTAAGGTATTCGAGCTTCGTAATACCAATACCATGCTCGCCTGAGATCACGCCATCGAGCGAACGTGCCAAGGCCATAATTTGATCAACCGAGCCATGCGCGTCTTGCAACATGCCATAGTCATCGGAGTTCACTGGAATATTCGTGTGCACGTTGCCATCTCCAGCGTGCATATGCAGGGCCACAAATACACGCTTACGCAAAATAGCCTGGTGGGTCTTTTCTAGTTCAGCCAAAATCTGTTCAAAGGCAGCGCCACCAAAAATGATACGTAGCTCCGCACGCACATCGGTCTTCCACGATGCGCGCAAGGTGTAATTCTGTAGCTCAGGAAAGAAACGGTCGAGGTCATTCAACCAGCCAGCCCAACGTGCCCGCACCTGATGGAGGAGTGCAATGGCCCCATCAACGCGATCACCCAGAATTTCTGCAGGAGAGATGTCATCGTCTTCATCGGCCTTACCCAGCGGTAAATTGCCTTTGCGTAAGAATGCTTCCAGCGCATCCAATAACTGCAGTTTGTTTTTAAGGGAGAGTTCAATATTGATGCGCTCAATGCCGTCGGTGTACTCACCCATGCGATCGAGCGGAATTACGACATCTTCATTGATCTTGAAGGCATTGGTATGGCGAGCAATCGCGGCAGTACGCGCCCGGTCTAACCAAAATTTCTTGCGCGCCTCAGGGCTAACAGCAACAAAGCCTTCGCCAACGCGTAAATTAGCCATGCGCACCACTTCACTGGTCGCAGCCGCGACAGCAGACTCATCATCGCCGGCGATATCGCCAATCAAAACCATCTTCGGTAGGGTATTGCGCCTGGACTTGGTGGAGTAGCCCACTGCTTTTAAATAGCGATCATCCAAATGCTCCAGACCAGCCAAGATAGGGCCGCCCTCGCGGCTCAAACCATCGAGGTAGGCTTTGATCTCCACAATACTCGGGATGGCTTCACGCGCCTGACCAAAGAATTCCAGGCAAACGGTACGCATGTATTGCGGCATGCGGTGCAGAATCCAAGTTGCACTCGTAATCAGGCCATCACAACCCTCTTTTTGAACACCTGGCAGCCCAGATAAAAACTTATCGGTGACGTCTTTGCCTAAACCTGCTTTCCGAAAGCGACGGCCTTCGATATGAAGGGTCTCACGCCGCAGTACCTTCTCGCCCGGCGCCTGCAATCCATCGGACCACACCAAATCAAATTGAGCAGAATCGGCCTCATGAATCTTGCCGAGGTTATGGTTAACACGAATCACATCGAGCCAATTACCCTCGGGGTCAACCATGCGCCAACTAGCCAGATTATCTAAAGCAGTGCCCCATAAAACAGCTTTCTTACCGCCTGCATTCATCGCTACGTTGCCGCCAATGCAACTGGCATCGGCCGAAGTGGGGTCTACCGCAAACACCAAGCCTGCCCGCTCTGCCGCCTCGGCAACGCGACGCGTTACAACGCCAGCGCCCGTGAAGATCGTTGGCACTGCCTCACTTAAACCAGGCAGCGTTACTTTAACCACAGGGTCAATTTGTTCCAGCTTTTCCGTATTGATAATTGCCGACATAGCGACCAAGGGAATCGCACCGCCGGTGTAGCCAGTGCCACCCCCGCGTGGAATGATCGTGAGCCCGAGCTCAATACAGGCTTTAACCAAGCCCGGTATCTCTGCTTCGGTATCGGGCTTCAACACAACGAACGGGTATTCAACACGCCAATCGGTTGCGTCCGTCACATGAGCGACACGCGACATACCATCAAAGGCGACGTTGTCTAGCGCAGTATGGCGACCCAATACCTTCTGTGCGCGTTTGCGTAACTGAGCAACTGTTTCAAAATTCTGCTCAAAGAGTTCAACCGCAGTCCGTGCTGCCCGGATCAAGATTTCAACTTGATCAGCCGAATCGCCCGTCATTCTTTTTTCGACTTCGCCCAAGCGATGCCAGAGCGCGCTAATCAACATACTGCGGCGCTTGGTGTTATCCAATAAATCGTCTTGCAAATAGGGATTGCGCTGAACCACCCAAATGTCGCCCAGAACCTCAAAGAGCATACGAGCCGAGCGACCCGTCTTACGGACGCCGCGGAGAGAATCCAGTACGCGCCAAGACTCGGGTCCTAAGAGGCGAATAACGATTTCACGGTCTGAGAAGGAGGTGTAGTTGTACGGAATTTCCCGTAAACGGGGCTCCCCAGCCTCAGGAGTGAGTAATTG
>CANGWV010000031.1 GCA_947457875.1 Burkholderiaceae bacterium | reverse complement strand
TAATGGTGTAAAAACTACGGTTCATTCGTACAATCGAGTCATTTACAGCATTAAAACATGAAAGGGGTTTCAGATATGAATCGGCCTATTTTGGCATCCATTCACATTGAGGCCTTTCGCCATAATTTGGCCAGGGTGCGTGCGCTTGCACCAGAGGCGAAGATCTGGTCGGTTGTCAAAGCGGCTGCGTATGGCCATCGCCTAGAGTCGATCCTGGAGGGCTTAAATGAGACCGATGGATTTGCCTTGCTTGATCTGCGGGATGCACAATGGCTCCGAAATCAAGGCTGGCAAGGCCGTATTCTCATGTTGGAAGGGTTATTTGAAGCAGAAGAGCTTGCACAAGCAGTCGCGCTGGACAGTGATCTAGTGGTCCATTGCCAGGAACAAGTGGAGCTGCTTGAGCGCCTGTCGCAGCACTCCAGTCATACCTTTCCGATTTTTCTAAAGCTCAACTCTGGAATGAATCGGCTGGGCTTTTCCCCTACGACTTATCGGGATATGTACCACCGGCTCCATTCATTGGGGCATCAGGTAATCCACATGACCCATTTTGCCAATGCCGATACGATTGATCAGCAGCCAACTGTAGGTGAGCAGATGGACTGCTTTTCTAAAGTAACCGATGGTCTGTCAGGTAAAACTAGTCTGGCTAATTCAGCTGCCATTCTGTGGCATCGAACCGCCTTGGGTGACTGGGTTCGTCCTGGGATCATGCTGTACGGACTTTCTCCTACTGGACTGCATGCGGATATTGAACATGCGCACCTTGAGCCTGTAATGTCCCTGGCCAGTGAAATCATTGATATTCAGCATTTAGCTCGTGGCGACCATGTAGGTTACGGCGGTCGTTTCACAGCACCTGAAGCAATGCGAATTGGAGTGATTGCTTGTGGTTATGCAGATGGATATCCACGCCATGCGCCGGATGGTACCCCGGTATGGGTTGAGAGCGGTGGCGCTGGTGCGATCTGTCCGATTGCGGGACGCGTTTCGATGGACATGATTACGGTTGATTTACGCAATGCACCGAATGCGCAAATCGGAAGTAAGGTTGAGCTATGGGGGCAGAAAGTTCCTGCAGACGCTGTTGCCGCCGCCGCCGGCACGATTGGTTATGAGCTCATCTGTGCGCTCGCACCCCGAGTACCAGTCGAATTAATTCGCAAATCGTAAAGCAATAACTAAACCTTATCGATTCCAGATTTGCCACCACGAGCGCTGTTTTTTGGCGCGCTGTCCAGTAACGAGCATTTGGCTATCGGGAAAATTCAGCTTAAAGACGCGAATCCCATCGTTACTGAGATCAGTCATACCCAATCGTTCGTACGACTTGATCAAAATGTACAGCGCCTCTTCAACTGCAGGTGCGCGGTCATAGTCTTTGAGGACGAGTTGCGCACGGTTTGCTGCGGCAAGGTAAGCGCCACGCTGAAAGTAGTAGCGCGCTACGATGACATCGGCCTCAGCCAAGGAGTTGACGATGTAGCGCATCCGGTCAAGTGCATCAGGTGCGTACTTGCTGTTTGGAAAGCGATCCACTACCACCTTAAATGCTTCAAACGCTTCACGTGCTGCTTTGGGATCGCGCTCGCTTAAGTCTTGTCCAGTGAACTTACCTAAAAAGCCCAGATCATCATTAAAGGTAATCAAGCCTTTGAGGTAAAAAGCGTAATCCAGATTAGGGCTGCCTTGATGGAGCTTAATAAAGCGATCGACTGCAACCAAGGCTTGCGCCTGTTCGCTGGCTTTCCAGTAACAGTAGGCAGCATTAATTTGCGCTTGCTGCGAATAGGGGCCAAAGGGAAAGCGCGCCTCGAGCTTTTCAAAATACGAGCCGCATTTGGCAAAATCATTGTCTTTGAGTTTTTCTGTGGCTTCGCTATACAGCTTGGTCTCCGACCAGCCATCGGTCTCGTCTTTATTGCCATCGCTAGCGCAGCCACTCATCAATAGGGTGGCAACTAAGGCGAATCCGAGCAGCAGGGTGCTAATGCGGGAAGAGGCAGGCAAACCACTCGGGCTTACGTTTGTAGGCCTTACACTGTCGGCTGTAACTACATATGGGTACTTCAAGCGTGGCATTGCCGAAAACTCCTGATTCGAATCCAATTGATTATATCGATGAAGAGGATTTCATTGCCCTAGAAATTCCGTGGGAGGCATCTGGCGAGCGTCTAGATAAGGTTTTGGCTGGTGCTTTACCGGATTATTCTCGAAATCGCTTGAAAACCTGGGTTGAAGCAGGGGCCGTCACCGTCGACGGCAAGGTAATGCGGGCCCGTTATCTCTTGCGGGGTGGGGAGAGTGTCAAAGTCTACCCACAAGAAATGCCTGAGCAATTTGCCTTTGAGGCCGAGGATATCCCGCTCGATGTTGTCCATGAGGACAGCAGTTTGATTGTGATTAATAAGCCCGCAGGTTTAGTAGTGCATCCGGCTGCCGGCAATTGGTCCGGCACACTTTTGAATGGTTTGTTATTCCGCTACCCTGAGCTGAAGCAGTTGCCCCGCGCTGGCATTGTGCATCGCCTCGATAAAGAAACATCAGGCCTCATGGTGGTGGCGCGGACCGATATTGCGCAAACGGCATTGGTGCGCCAGCTACAAGAGCGCACAGTCGGCCGTCGCTACTTAGCCTGGGTCTGGGGAACGCCAGCGGCCCAGGGAAAAATACAAGCCATGGTGGCGCGTGATCAACGCGACCGTCTCAAAATGGCAGTGCATTCGATTCAGGGCAAACCTGCCATTACGCTCTATCGGCGATTGGCCAATGGCCACTTTTTACAAACGCCGGTATCGCTCCTCGAGTGCCGCCTTGAAACAGGACGCACCCATCAAATTCGGGTTCATTTAGAGTCTTTGGGATTTCCCCTGTTGGGCGACCCGGTGTATCGCAAGAAGGCGCCGAACGTGGCCAAAGAGTTGCCCTTACATCGACAAGCCTTGCATGCCTATGCTTTGAGCTTAATGCACCCCGAAAGCAATCAACTGGTTCAGTGGTACCGCTTGCCGCCAGACGATCTAATGGCTTTATTGCCGGCCGTCGGTATGACCGCTGCCGATTTGCCAGGTGAGCCAAAACTAGAAGCACCCATCGCATCATGAGTGAGCACAAGAGTGAATTTCAAAGCATCCATGGGCTGCGGGTGCTGGTTCCGAATTGGCCAGCCGCACCCCAGATTGGGGCGTTCTGTACTACCCGGGCTGGGGGCATCAGCAAAGCGCCATTTAATAGTCTCAACTTAGGTCGCTATGTCAACGATGAGGCTGCTGCCGTCAGCGAAAACCGCGCTCGTGTACGTGCCTTACTCCCAGCTGAGCCGGTATGGCTCAAACAGGTCCACGGCACCCGGGTTTGGGATGCGGATTTGGCTCAAACTGAAGAGATCATTGAGGCCGATGCGGCAGTAACCACCAAAACCAATACCGTCCTCACGGTGATGGCAGCCGATTGCCTACCGGTATTAATCACAGGCCCAGATGGCAAAGTCATTGGGGCAGCCCATGCCGGCTGGCGGGGCTTAGTGGACGGCGTTCTAGAAAATACCGTGGATGCGATGCAGGCAAAAACAGGGCTAAGCGATGCAGACCAATACTTTGCCTGGCTTGGCCCAGCGATTGGTCCAAGGGCATTTGAGGTGGGCGAGGAGGTGCGGACCGCGTTTCACGAGCATGCCCAAAAACACGCTTTACCGAGTCCCGCTGGGGCGTTTATGGCAATCGACGGGAAGCCCGGTAAATATTGGGCTAACCTTTACCAACTGGCTCGGCAACGCCTGCTCAGCAAGGGCATGACCCATATTTATGGCGGGGAATTTTGTACGGTGCGTGATGAAACCGACTTTTTTTCCCACCGCCGTGATGGTATTTCAGGGCGATTTGCCGCTTTTATCTGGCGCAGCTAAGATAGAGCGTAAGCCCTAGGGCTAGGGTTAGTGCTTATAACCCTAGCGAGCCATTCAAACGAGAATGGGCAGATGCAGCAAGCCTGTACGGCTTGCCACGTTAAGAATAGAGAAAAGCATGTTTACTGGAATACCGTCTGGGAAGTCGCCAAGTTTGGCACCGCAACATATGGCTTTGATACCGCCCGAGCGCTTGTCCGAAATTCAGCAGCATTACATGACGGAATTGGCTGCCTACGTTAGCAATCCAGGCGCCCTTGAAATTAAAGATCGTCGTTTTTCTGGCAATGCTTGGCAATCTCCATGGAGCAAGGCCATTGCTGGAATGTATTTGTTGAACTCCAAGCACCTAATGGAATTGGCGGAAGCAGTCGAGGCCGATCCAAAAAGTAAGCAGCGCATTCTGTTCAGCACCCTGCAAATGGTGGATGCGCTTTCGCCATCGAATTTCATGGCAACGAATCCAGAAGTACTCGAGCACATCATTAGCTCGCAAGGGCAATCGATTCAAAATGGCATTCTGAATTTACTCGGCGATCTCAAAAAAGGTAAAGTTTCGCAAACCGATGAAACGGCTTTTGAGATTGGCAAGAACTTAGCCACCACTGAAGGTGCTGTGGTTTTCCGCAATCACTTGTTTGAGTTGATTCAATACAAGCCACTCACTGAAACCGTATTTGAGCGCCCATTTTTAATGGTGCCACCTTGCATTAATAAATACTACATCCTCGATTTGCAGCCGGATAACTCGGTAGTACGCTACATGGTGAGTCAGGGGCACACGGTCTTTTTAGTGTCATGGAAAAACCCCGACAAATCGATGGCCAAGGTAACGTGGGATGATTACATTGGCGATGGCGTGATTAAAGCCATTGAGGTAACAAAAGAGATCGGCGGTCTGGATCAAATTAATCTGTTGGGCTTCTGCGTCGGCGGCACCTTGGTCAGTAATGCCTTAGCGGTGCTCGCAGCACGCAAACAAAAGCCAGTTGCAAGCTTGACCTTACTAACCACCTTGCTTGACTTTAGTGACACCGGAATATTGGATATTTTTGTTGATGAGGATACGGTTAAGCTTCGAGAAAACACCATCGGCGGCGAGCAAGGCCAGTTTGGTTTGATGTCTGGCTTGGATCTGGGCAACACCTTCTCCTTTTTGCGCCCGAATGATTTGGTATGGAACTACGTGGTTGAAAATTACCTTAAAGGAAATTCGCCACCCCCATTTGATTTGCTGTATTGGAACGGCGATTCGACCAATTTACCCGGCGCAATGTATTGCTGGTATTTGCGCCATCTCTATCTGCAAAATGAATTAGTGAAGCCTGGCAAGCTCAAAGTGTGCGGTCAGAAAATTGACCTTTCATTAATTGATTGCCCAGCCTATATTTATGCATCGCACGATGATCATATTGTTCCGTGGCATAGCGGCTATCGCTCGACTCAAATTCTTAAAGGCAAGAACCGCTTTGTACTGGGCGCATCCGGTCACATCGCTGGAGTAATTAATCCGCCCGCAAAAAACAAACGCCACTACTGGATCAATTCCAATTTGCCAGCAAAGGCAGAGGATTGGCTGGCTAGCGCCAAGGACGTTCGCGGCAGTTGGTGGCCAGACTATGCCGAATGGCTCAGTCAATTTGGCGGAAAGCAAGTCAAGGCTAGCACTAGCTTTGGAAACGCAAAGT
Organism: Burkholderiaceae bacterium; assembly: GCA_947457875.1. GTDB lineage: Bacteria > Pseudomonadota > Gammaproteobacteria > Burkholderiales > Burkholderiaceae > Polynucleobacter. The sequence goes on along the minus strand of CANGWV010000031.1, from coordinate 10,167 downwards.
ATAAAAAAGGGATAGCCGCTCCCGGTAAGTACGTCAAAGAAAAAGCGGATGAAGCAAGCTAAGAAATTGGTATTTATTAATGCAACACCTTAAAGACGCAGCACACATAGAGAAAAGAGGGTAATACGATGTCACAACGAATTGCGTATGTAACCGGCGGTATGGGCGGAATTGGTACCGCGATTTGCCAGCGGCTTTCTAAAAAAGGGCATTTGGTTATTGCTGGCTGCGGACCGAATTCACCACGCCGTGATCGTTGGCTGGGTGAGCAAAAAGACCTGGGCTATAACTTTATTGCCTCCGAAGGCAATGTATCGGACTGGGCATCGACTGTAGCCGCATTTGATAAAGTGAAAGCCGAAGTAGGCCGCGTTGATATTCTGGTCAACAATGCCGGTATTACGCGCGATAGCGTCTTTCGTAAGATGACGCCAGAAGATTGGAAAGCGGTAATCGATACCAACCTCAATTCCTTGTTTAACGTGACCAAGCAGGTCATCGATGGCATGGTTGATAACAACTGGGGTCGTGTTATTAATATTTCCTCCGTCAATGGCCAAAAAGGGCAGTTTGGGCAAACCAACTACTCCACTGCGAAAGCCGGCTTGCATGGTTTTACGATGGCCCTAGCGCAAGAGGTCGCTGGAAAGGGAGTTACGATCAATACCGTCTCCCCAGGCTACATTGCAACGGATATGGTGAAGGCAATTCGGCCCGATGTGCTCGAAAAGATTGTTGCTGCTATCCCGGTGAAACGCCTAGGAACCCCCGATGAAATCGCCTCCATGTGCGCCTATATTGCCTCGGATGACGCTGCATTCGCTACCGGCGCTGATTTTTCGCTCAACGGCGGCATCCATACGGGATAATTCCAGGGCTAAACTGTCGGTTATGGCATTTATGTAGTGCGGAGGATTGGGATATGGCAACCAGAACTAAACGAGCGGGCGAGGAGCGGCTGATTAAGAAGTACCCTAATCGCCGTCTTTATGACACGCAAACCAGTACGTATGTGACCTTGGTTGACATCAAAGGCTTGGTGATGGCGAACGAGGCATTTAAGGTGGTAGACGCTAAAACCGAAGACGATCTCACGCGCAATATTTTGATGCAGATCATCTTGGAAGAAGAGGCCTGTGGCTCTCCGGTCTTTTCTTCACAGATGCTGTCGCAAATTATTCGTTTTTATGGCAACTCCATGCAAGGCCTGATGGGCAACTACTTGGAAAAAACCATGCAATCCTTTGTCGATATTCACGGCACACTAAGCGATCAATCCAAAGGCGTTACCGGCGGCGCAGATGCATGGGCGCAAGCCATGAATATGCAGAATCCAATGATGCAGGGCTTGATGGGTAACTACATGGAGCAGAGCAAAGATCTGTTTATGAAGATGCAAGAACAGATGCAAAGCTCTCAAAGTCTGTTTAAGGGGTTTCCTTTTACACCCCCCACGCCTAAAAAAGAAACCAATTAGTTGTGGCTGGCAAGGTTGGTTTTGTTTCCTTAGGCTGCCCTAAGGCGCTGGTTGATTCGGAGCTCATCCTCACGCAATTGAGTGCGGAAGGCTATGAGACCGCAAAAGACTATTCGGGCGCCGATCTGGTGGTGGTCAATACCTGCGGCTTTATTGATTCTGCCGTCGAAGAATCGCTTGCGGCGATTGGTGAGGCTCTGTCTGAGAACGGCAAAGTGATTGTGACAGGATGCCTTGGCGCACGTAAAAATGACGATGGCTCTGATTTAATTAAAAGCATTCATCCCAAAGTACTGGCAGTGACGGGGCCGCATGCTACCGCTGAAGTGATGCAAGCAATTCATTTGCATTTACCTAAGCCCCATGACCCGTTTACCGATTTACTGCCGCCCATTGGGGTGAAGCTAACACCCAAACATTACGCCTATTTAAAAATATCGGAAGGCTGCAACCACCGTTGTACGTTTTGCATTATTCCCAGCATGCGTGGCGATTTAGTTTCTCGGCCAATCGGTGAAGTCCTGATCGAAGCAAAACGCCTGTTTGAGTCTGGCGTGAAGGAATTGCTAGTGGTATCTCAAGATACCAGCGCCTATGGCGTTGATGTGCAGTACCGCACGGGTTTTTGGGATGGCAAGCCAATTAAAACCAAGATGTTTGATTTAGTCAGTGCTCTAAATCAGATTGCGCGTGAACATCAAGCCTGGGTACGCTTACATTACGTCTATCCCTATCCACACGTTGATGACGTATTGCCGATCATGGCTGAGTTCAAAGAGCATGGCTTCGGACTATTACCCTATCTTGATATTCCATTGCAGCATGCGCATCCCGATGTACTCAAACGCATGAAGCGGCCTGCCAGTGGCGAGCGTAATTTGGATCGCATCGAGGCTTGGCGCGCTATCTGCCCTGAGCTCGTGATACGCAGCACCTTCATTGCTGGATTCCCAGGTGAAACCGAAGAAGAATTTAGCTATTTATTGGATTTTTTAGATCAAGCACAAATTGATCGGGCCGGCTGTTTTGCCTATTCTCCGGTAGCGGGTGCCACGGCCAATGCACTCTCAGGCGCACTGGATCAATCGATTCGGGATGAGCGCCAGGCTCGCTTCATGGCAAAAGCGGAAACGATATCGGTCGATCGACTCAAAAGTCGGGTGGGTAAACGCGTCTCCATTTTGGTTGATCAGGTCAGCGAGGCGGGTGGTATTGGCCGTACCGCTGGCGACGCTCCAGAGATTGATGGAATCGTACGCATTTTGCCGATCAGTAAGCCATCCAAGCGCTATCGGGTGGGGGATTTTGTGCGCGGAATGATTGTAGATACGCAGGGGCACGACCTAATTGCTCAATTGTAGGCAATCAGGTAAAAATAGCTTTAGAGAACGAAGGCTGTAAAGATGAATTGCTTAATTTAAGGGGATTACTATGAGTCGTGAAGTCGTTGTATTGAGTGCGGTGCGTTCTGCGATCGGTGGTTTTAACGGTAGCCTGAGCAGCTTGGAGCCATCCGAGCTTGGCGGTATCGTTATGAAAGAAGCGGTTGCGCGATCCGGCGTGAACCCTCAAGACATTAATTACGTTACGGTTGGCAATACCATCCCGACCGATAGTCGCTATGCCTACGTTGCACGAGTGGCATCCATTCAGGCAGGCTTGCCGATGGAATCTGTGGCGATGTCCTTAAACCGCCTCTGCAGCTCTGGCTTGCAAGCCATTGTCACCACATCCCAAGCGATCATGCTCAACGATTGCGATTACGGCGTTGGTGGCGGTGTTGAAGTGATGTCCCGCGGTATGTATGGCTCTCCTGCAATGCGCAGCGGCGCGCGTATGGGCGATACCAAAATGATTGACCTCATGGTTGCCGTCTTAACCGATCCATTTGGCGTTGGACACATGGGCGTTACCGCAGAAAATCTCGCTGAAAAATGGAAATTGACTCGTGAAGAGCAAGATGCATTTGCGGTGGAATCGCACCGCAGAGCTAGCGTGGCAATTAAAGAAGGCCGTTTCAAGTCGCAAATTGTGCCGATTACGATTAAGTCACGCAAAGGTGATGTGGTATTTGATACCGATGAGCATTGCAAGCCCGATACCACCATGGAAACCCTCGGCAAGATGAAAGCGGTATTCAAAAAAGAGGGTGGTACGGTTACTGCAGGTAATGCTTCGGGCATTAATGATGGCGCAGCCTTTTTTGTCTTGGCTGCGGCCGATGCAGCTGCTAAAGCCGGTCAAAAACCGATTGCGAGATTGGTCTCCTATGCCGTTGCTGGTGTTCCGAACCACATCATGGGTGAAGGTCCTATACCCGCATCCAAAATTGCATTAACTCGCGCTGGATTAAAGTTAGATCAAATCGATGTGATTGAATCCAATGAGGCATTCGCGGCACAAGCCCTGGCTGTAACCAAAGGCTTGGGACTCGATCCCGCCAAGACCAATGTGAATGGCGGTGCAATTGCGCTGGGCCATCCAATTGGTTGTTCGGGCGCTGCGATTGCAACCAAAGCAATTCATGAACTGCATAGGGTAAATGGCAAGTACGCTTTAGTCACCATGTGTATTGGTGGCGGTCAAGGTATTGCGGTTGTATTTGAGCGTTTGTAAGCTGGGTAAAGCGAGCCCACAAACTTATTGCGCAATCAACGCCAATGTGGCGTCTAAGCCGACTCGGTCAAACGCCGCGTCGGCTTTTTCTTTGACGACGGGCTTAGCGCGGTAAGCAATACTGAGACCCGAACCATCCATCATGAGTAGATCGTTGGCGCCATCCCCAATGGTAATGGCAGCACTTTTTTTGCATCCCAATGCTTTGCATGCATTCTTGAGATGCGTGGCCTTGCCAGTCGCATCGACAATATCGCCCAACACCACACCGGTTAACTTGCCATCCTGAATTTCTAAGGTATTGGCATGCGTTTCTGTAAAGCCAAGATCACATTGCATGCGCTGCGTAAAAAAAGTAAAGCCACCTGAAACCAGCAAGGTATGCAATCCGGCCGCATTGGCAGCAGTGAGTAATTGAGTGGCGCCTGGGTTGGGTACTAGGCGTTCACGATAGACTGCCTCTAGCACGGATTCTGAAACACCTTGAAGTAATGCAACGCGTCGGCGCAAGCTTTCACTAAAGTTAGCAATTTCGCCGCGCATCGTTGCCTCCGTAATCGCCGCCACTTCTGCCTTCTTGCCTGCAAAATCGGCAATCTCGTCAATGCACTCTATATTGATTAAGGTGGAGTCCATATCCATGGCCAAAATCCGTAGACGAGTGGGCTTAAAGGAGGGTGCTAAAAAAGCCAGATCGAGACTAAGGCTAGAGGCTAGCTTACGAAAGGCCTCGCGCTCCGTTGGAGCTAGCTCACGTGAGACTTGCCAGCGCTGGGCATGCGTATTGCCCACTAGTACACAACCCTGGTTATCAAAGGGCTTAAGCGACAAACCTAAATTAGTTGCAACATTACCTAAAACATTAGAAAGCCCTCGATCGATCGGGGCTGTCGACAGCACAACAATAATTTGGCCAAGGGTCATAGTGGGGTACTCATAAGACCATAGTAAGCGAATTTTGACTCATAAAGGCGTAGCTTCTTTAGGGTATCCACTGGTTTATGCGCTCGCCAATGTGGCTGATGCATTCAGGTGCTTTAATAGTCGACGTATTTGATCTAAGCGCTGCTCTAATTTATCAAAGTCGCCCAATTTTTGGGGCAATACCTTGAGTCGATCTTGACCGTTGAGTAATACCTGTTTATTGGATTGCACCAATTGAATAATACGCAGCGAATCAATTGGGGGATTGGGAATGAAGGTTATCTGAATGGCGGTTGGCCCAGCATCAATTTTCTTGATGCCAAAACCACTCATCTCTAGACGCAGGCGGTGGGTCTCATAAAAGGATTTAGCGGGATCCGGCAAATCCCCAAAACGATCGACTAGCTCTTCTCGTAAACCCATGAGCTCAGAAAAATCGTGGGTTCCGGCAAAGCGCTTGTACAGCGACAGGCGCTCATGCACATCGGGGCAATAATCTTCTGGCAGCAGTGCTGGAACGCCTAAATTGACATCGGTCGTGACCTGCAGTGGCGCTAATAGATCAGGCTCTTTTCCGCTGCGCAGGGATTTAACGGCGCGATTGAGCATCTCGGTATACAGCTGAAATCCGATTTCATGAATGTCTCCCGACTGTTTGTCGCCCAACACCTCACCCGCGCCCCGAATTTCTAAATCATGCATTGCCAGATAAAAGCCGGAGCCTAATTCTTCCATTGCCTGAATGGCATCGAGCCGCAGCTTGGCTTGCTTACTCAGAGCCTCAGGATCGGGTACTAATAAATACGCATAAGCCTGGTGGTGCGATCGGCCAACCCGGCCACGCAATTGATGCAGCTGTGCCAAGCCGAATTTATCCGCGCGATGCATGATGATGGTGTTGGCTGTGGGGACATCGATGCCGGTCTCAATGATGGTGGTGCAGAGCAAGATGTTGCTTCGCTGCGTTACAAACTCCCGCATGACGGATTCGAGTTCGCGTTCATGCATTTGCCCATGCGCAACACTAATGCGCGCCTCTGGGATCAGGGTTTGCAAAGCATGGCGGCGGTTCTCGATCGTCTCCACTTCATTGTGTAAAAAGTAGACCTGCCCACCGCGTTTGATTTCGCGCAGCACTGCCTCACGCACAACGCCATCGCCCTCACGCCGCACAAAGGTTTTAATTGCCAGGCGCTTTTGCGGTGCGGTTGCGATCACCGAAAACTCCCGCAATCCTTCCATGGCCATTCCCAAGGTTCTTGGAATCGGGGTGGCGGTTAGCGTCAAAATATCAACTTCTGCTCGCAATGCTTTCAGGGCATCTTTTTGACGTACGCCAAAGCGATGCTCCTCGTCGACGATTACGAGACCCAGACGCGCAAATTGGGTTTCTTTCGAAAGCAATTTATGGGTGCCAATGACGATGTCGGCTTCGCCACTCGCAATTGCTTCCAGTGCTGCGTTGATTTCTTTAGTGCTTCTAAAGCGGGACAACTCAACAATGCGCACTGGCCAATCCGCAAAGCGGTCTTTCCACGTGGCCACATGCTGTTCGGCAAGTAGGGTGGTAGGCGCCAGTATCGCTACCTGTTTGCCGCCCATGACCGCAATAAAACTCGCACGCAAGGCAACCTCGGTTTTACCGAATCCCACATCGCCGCATACCAATCGATCCATTGGCGTGCCACTGGTCATATCGCCAATCACCGCCGCAATGGCATTAGCTTGATCGGGCGTTTCTTCAAAGCCAAAGCTTTCAGCGAAGGCGGCGTAATCGTGCGCTGAATATTCAAACGCATGCCCTTGGCGGATTGCTCGGGCAGCATATAAGCTCAATAACTCAGCAGCAGTATCCCGAATTTGCTGAGCGGCCTTGCGTTTGGCTTTATCCCACTGGCCAGAGCCCAATTGATGTAGCGGCGCTGAATCGGGATCGGCGCCGGCATAGCGGGTAACCAGTTGCAGTTGATGCACTGGCACGTATAAGGTGGCTTGATTTGCATAAATCAGATGCAAAAATTCTTCAAAAATAGGTGCTTCTTTTGGCGGTGCTAGGTTGAGTAAAACCAAGCCTTGGTAGCGGCCAATGCCATGCTCCACATGCACTACTGGATCGCCGATCTTAAGTTCAGCCAAATCCTTGAAGAGCATGTCAGGATCGCTCGCCTCCTTGCTGCTGTCTTTACGGCGCTGACGCGTTGTTAGCGTAAACAGCTCCGCCTCTGTAATAAAAAGGAGGCCCTGGATTGGCCAATCAAAGCCATTGAGGAGCGGGGAGACAACTAAGGCAAAGGGAGCTGTGCCTTTAACAAAGGTAGCCAAATCATCCAGCAGCACTGGATGAAGCGGATAAAGGGTGCCTCCTCCATCGGCCGATACCGAATTGCTTTCATCCAAGAGTGCGCGAATGGATTCACGGCGACCCGCACTATCGCAGCAAATCACAATGCGCCGCTGGGCCTGTGCAACCTGCTGACGCAGTCGCCCAATTGGATCGTGGTCACGGCGATGAATGCCAACATCCGGTACCGATAAAAACTGGGGCGGCTCATTCGCTTCGGCATGGGAGACAATGCCGTCGCGGTTCAGTACCAGGCGGGCATTGGGTTTTGCAAGGCTAAAAAATTGATCAACATCCAAGAAGAGCGCTTTGGGCGGCAGTATCGGGCGATCTAAGTCGTGCTTTAGAAAGGCGTACCGCTGCTCCGTGTCTTTCCAAAAGCTGCGCACCGTCTCTTCTGCATCGCCGACTGTAACTAGCCAAACGGGATCACCCGACCGCGGGAAGTAATCAAATAGGGTGGCAGACTCGTCAAAAAAGAGGGGTAAATAAGACTCAATGCCCGCACTGGGAATGCCCAAGTTGGCATCTTTATAAATGGAGCAACGCGTTGGATCCCCTTCAAATACTTCACGCCAACGGTTCCGAAATGCGGTGCGCGCTGCATCGTCAAATGGAAACTCATGACCTGGTAACAAGCGAATTTCTTTGACGGGATACAAGCTGCGCTGGGTATCGGGATCAAAGGCGCGCACTTGCTCAATTTCATCGCCGAACAAGTCCAATCGATACGGCAGAGCCGATCCCATCGGGAACAAATCAATCAGGCCGCCACGTACACTGTATTCGCCCGGCCGCATCACGGCACTGACCGGGTCGTAGCCCGCTTGCTGCAACTGTAGGCGCAGCGCGCTTTCGTTTAAGCGATCGCCTTGCCGAAAGAAAAAGGTATGGCCGGATAAAAATTCCGGTGGACCAAGGCGTTGCAGTGCTGTAGTAACTGGCACCAAGACAATGTCACAGGTCCCCGCCAGCATTTCATAGAGGGTAGCAAGGCGCTCGGAGACTAAATCTTGATGGGGCGAAAAATGGTCGTAGGGAAGGATTTCCCAATCGGGCAAGAGTCGTGTTTTTAATTGGGGAGCAAAAGCGGGGATCTCTTCTAAGAGGCGTTGCGCCTCTTGGGCTTGAGCGCAAAACACCACCATGACGGAAAAATCAGCCCGGTGCCGAAGGGCAGATTGGGCGATCAGGGCGGCATCGGCAGAGCCCACCAGGCCGGAGAAGGTAAAGCGCTGCCCAGCCCGCGGAGCAGGTATGGGGGGCGCTTGATTTGTTCCATCCGACATCTGACCTCATTATAGAATCAGACATGCGCGCCATTCTTTCTTCATGCCATGCCATTTTGCCGACGGGCGGTACCGGCTCTCGTTTGGGCGGTACGGTGCCCAAGCAGCTTCGCGTTCTAGCAGGAAAGCCCATGCTGGCGTTTGCGCTCGAGGCGCTAATCGCAACGCCCGAGATTGAGTCGATTTGGGTTGGGGTCAGCCCGAGCATGCACGCAGCCGGTGATTTTGCTGCCTTTCAAGAAAGCAGCAGCGCTCTTTTAAATACCAAGCCCAACTACTTTTTGCCGACCGGCGGTACAAGCCGTCAAGAAACGGTACTAAACACCCTGAAGGCAATGCTCGATGCCGACATTCCCGGTGAGGATTGGATTTTGGTGCACGATGCGGCGAGGCCAGGCATTACCGCAGAGTCGATTCAAGATTTGATTCATGGTGTATTGGATGCCGACACTGGAAACCCATTGCACGGCGGCATCTTGGCCATGCCTGCGGCAGATACCCTAAAACAAGCTGCAGCGAGCGGTCAGTGGATTGAGGGCACGATTTCGCGGGAAGCCGTTTGGCAGGCGCAAACGCCCCAAATGTTTCGCCTGGCAGACTTATACGCTGCACTGGAGAGTGCTGTATCAGAGAGCGCTGCGGTTACAGACGAGGCTAGCGCAGTTGAACGATTAGGCGGAAAACCCATAATAATCAAGGGCTCAACACGCAACTTTAAAGTGACGCACCAAGCAGATTGGGATCTGATGGAGATGGTATTGCGACAACAGGACGCCCACATTCGATGAAAGCAGGGGACGAAATGGCTTCAGCACAGAACAACACAGAGCGGAACGAACCGCCATTTCGCATTGGCCAAGGTTATGACATCCATGCCTTAGTCGAGGGTCGACCACTGATCTTAGGTGGCGTCACCGTGCCCTACAGCAAAGGATTGCTTGGCCATTCCGATGCGGATGCGCTACTGCATGCATTAACCGATGCCTTGCTGGGCGCTGCAGGCCTGAATGACATTGGACAGCTTTTTCCAGACAATGATCCCCAATTCAAAAACATGGATAGCCGTATTTTGCTGCGACGGGCTATGGAGTGCGTCGCCGAGGCGGGCTACCTGGTTGGCAATGTCGATGCCACCATCATTTGCCAACAGCCCAAACTAGCCGCTTTTTTACCAGAGATGAGGGCCCGTATCGCCGCCGACCTAGGCGCCTCGGTCAATCAAATCAATCTAAAAGCAAAAACCAATGAGTTATTAGGGCATCTCGGACGGGGCGAGGGTATTGCAGTGCATGCCGTTGCATTGGTTTATCGGACCTAAGTCAGACTTATCTGATCCTCAAATACGGCTTTAAACCAGCCTAAACCCTTGATCATTGTAGAATTCATCTTTTAGAGTGAAGCTTAAGCAGGGTTTTGTCTGCGGTATTCGCGAGGATGGCGAAATTGGTAGACGCACCAGGTTTAGGTCCTGACGCCAGAAATGGTGTGGGGGTTCGAGTCCCCCTCCTCGCACCACAAGG
>CANGWV010000030.1 GCA_947457875.1 Burkholderiaceae bacterium | reverse complement strand
TGTTTGCCACCGGTTTTTATGACCGCGTACATGGTTTGAAACCTCAAATTAATGAAACATTGAAGCTAATCCACACGGACTAGCTGAGCCGATTATTATATCTTGCATGAGTACCACTGTCAAAACTCCTGATCTATCTGCCATTTTGGCCCCCATAGCCCCTGATTTAAAGGCTCTGGACGAAGTTATTAAGCGCCGTTTAGCCTCCGAAGTGGCCTTAATTGACCAAATTTCGGGCTACATCATCCAATCCGGGGGGAAACGGGTACGCCCTGCCTTACTGATTTTGGTCGCTAAAGCCCTCTCCAGCGGCCGAGAAATCCCCCATGTCTTGGATTTAGCGGCTGTGGTCGAATTTATCCATACCGCCACCCTTTTGCACGACGATGTAGTTGATGAATCAACCCTACGCCGAGGGCGCGAGACTGCTAATGCCGCCTTTGGTAACGCTGCCAGTGTCCTCGTAGGGGATTTCTTGTACTCCAGGGCATTCCAAATGATGGTGGCCCCCAATGACATTCGGATCATGCAGATTCTGTCCGACGCCACCAATACGATTGCCGAAGGGGAGGTTTTACAGCTTCTCAATATGAATGACCCGGAGGTTGATGAGTCTAGCTACCTGCAAGTGATTCGCTATAAAACGGCTAAATTGTTTGAGGCCTCTAGCGAGCTGGGTGCCATTTTGGCCGGGGCCAGCAATAGCGAGCGTGAACTCGCTGCTGCATTTGGTCGGCATATTGGCACGGCATTTCAGCTCATGGATGATTTACTCGACTACACGGCGACTTCCACTCAAATGGGCAAAAACGCCGGCGATGATCTGCGCGAGGGAAAGCCAACCCTCCCTTTAATTTACTTATTAGAAAAGGGCAGCACGGAAGAGCAACTGTTAGTGCGCTCTGCCATCACCCAAAACACCGATCTTCCAGAAGATGTTTTTGAGCAAATTCTGACTGCGGTTCAGTGCTCCGGCGCTCTAGAGTACACCCAGCAGGCTGCCAAACGCGAAGCGGACTTAGCCCTGAGCAACATCAAAGCGTTTCCAAAGAATGCGGCTACGGATTCCTTGATTGCCCTATGTGAATACTCCCTAGTGAGGCAAACGTAGTAGACCGCGCTGGCTCTTTTTGGGCGGCGCCAGTCAGATAAAATAGACCCACTAGCAAACGGCATCACAACACGGAATGTAGCGCAGCCTGGTAGCGCACCTCGTTCGGGACGAGGGGGTCGGAGGTTCGAATCCTCTCATTCCGACCACACCCCCATAGATTGATTTACTTTCCCACCGTTTTTATTCGCAAGGCTTTGGCGGTTTCACGCACCGCCTCTGCCTCCGCCTTCAAGTTCGCAACCTCTGCTGACGACAGACGTTCAATGTTGGAGTAATCGAGCTTCCAACTTGGATCTTCGCTCCAGATTAAGGGCGACTGCATACTGGTTCGGGGGCCAGGCGCCGACTCCAATAAACGCAATGCCAACTCAAAATTAAGGGTGCGCGATTCTGGATCATTTGGCCTTGCAGCCGCATTCCCCAACGGGAAATCACTAAACAGCATGCGCGGCACACCGCAGTACTCGACGATGTCTTTCGCGCTGGCCATCACGACAGTGGATATGCCTTGAGACTCTAAGGCCCTGGCCAGCAGACTTTGGGATTGGTGGCAGATCGGGCAATTGGGAATCAACACCGCAACATCTACTGCATCTGCTTGGCACATGGCAATGATTGCAGGCGCATCAGTCTCGAGGGTATGGCGTTGGCTGCGATTGCTGGGTAATCCATAAAAGCGGGGTGAGAGTGATCCAATTCGGCCGGATTGCGCTGCAGCCTGCGCAGCCTCATACGGAAACCAGCACTCGCTATCACTCATATCGGCGTGCTTGCGGTCAATCCCAACATGTGCAATGCGTAAATCTGGCTTGCTCGCCATTGAGCCCGCATAGGGCTCATAAAACTTGGCACTCGCGTTATATGCTGCGCCTGCACCTTGCGGACCCTTATCTGCTTGATACGGTGCTGCTGTGGTCACTAAGGCCAATCTGGCTGCACTCAGTGGATTTTTGAGTGGTGTAAATGGCGCGTCGATGTAATGCGCCCAGACATAGGGATTGTCATAGCCCAAGCCCAAGTAATAGCTTCGGGTACGCAGCATGTAGCGCACCGGTTGATCGAATTCCGGCGCAAAAGCGATTTCAGCTGGAGCCATAGACTGGGACATAACCGATCCTTGATAAGATAGAACGCATTCAATATTAAAAACAAGAGGAATTCATTATGACGCAATGGGTACGCTATCAGCACCAAGGTCAGATTGGCTTTGGGCAAGTTAAAAACGATCAAATTACGGTATACAGCGGCGATTTGTTTTGCAATCCCACGCCAACCGGCGCAACGCTCAAGTTATCCGATGTCGTGATTGATATTCCCTGCGTGCCGACCAAGATGGTTGCGCTGGTGGACAACTTTCACGCCCTGGTGACCAAGCTTGAGCATGCGGTACCAGCGGAACCGTTGTATTTCTTAAAATCCAACTCCTCATTTCTAGCCGCCAATCAAACCATTCGCATACCCAAGTCCTACTCTGGCAAAGTGGTCTACGAAGGTGAGCTCGGCATTGTGATTGGGCGACGTTGCCAAGGCATTAGCGAAGCTGAAGCCGCCTCTGCTATTTTTGGCTATACCTGCATTAATGACGTTACTGCGATTGAAATCCTCAACCGTGATCCCGGCTATGCCCAGTGGACTCGCTCGAAGAGCTTCGATACCTTTGGCGTCTTTGGTCCCTACATCACAACTGGTGTCGACCCAAGCCAGCTGCATATTAAAACCATCTTGAACGATCAAGAGCGCCAGAATTATCCGGTTGCCGATATGATTTTCCAACCCGCTAAATTGGTGAGCTTGATTTCACAAGACATCACACTTGAAGTGGGTGACATCATTGCCTGCGGTACCTCCGTTGGCGTTGGCTCGATGAAGCCTGGCAGCAAAGTCAGCATCGTGATTGATGGCGTAGGGCAGCTCGATAACGCATTCGAGTAAGTACGCAGGTCTCGCAAAAAAGCCTCAAGGCATTGCTGCTTTGAGGCTTTTTTCTTTACTACCAAACTAACTCTATAACGCTCTAGAAATCCACATTACTGAATCAGTCAGGTTTAATACCCTGCGGCAAATGGCAAAGCCAAACTGCCATTGGATGCTTGGACGTTTTCATCGAGTACTTTGGTTAACGCAAAAACCGTACTGAGGCATGGTGTTGGGATCTTAGTAATCTGACCGAGCTCGATAACAGAACCCAGCAAGGCATCAATCTCGAGTGAACGACCGGCTTCTAAATCCTGCAGCATCGATGTCTTGTGCTTGCCGACTTTTTCAGCACCACCAATGCGGCGCTCAATATCCACCCGGAAAGTAACGCCTAGCTTCTCTCCAATGGTTTGTGCCTCGGCCATCATATTGCGCGCTAGATCTTTGGTTAGCGGATGCTGGCAAATTCCTTCAAGGTGACCATGCGTTAGGGCGCTGATCGGATTGAAGGTCATATTGCCCCAGAGTTTGAGCCAAATCTCGGCACGGATGTCTTCCAGAATCGGCGACTTAAAACCAGCAGCGGCCATCAACTCCGAAACCATCTTCGCCCGTTCGGATACGGAGCCATCAAGCTCACCAATCGGGAAGCGTGTTCCTTCCACATGGCGAATCACACCAGGCGCTTGCGTAAATGTAGCGGGATACACTACGCACCCCAAAATGTTGTTGGGATTGATCGTGCGCATGATGAGACCGCCCGCATCCACTGTCTCAACCGAGTGATCCTGATACTCACCGGGCAGCTTTTGAAAGTACCACCATGGAATTCCGTTTTGCATGGGGATCAAGATCGTATCGGGACCCATGATTGCCGCCATATCGTGCACGACAGGCTCGACTTGGTGGGCCTTGACCGCCAAAATAATGATGTCTGGCTTACCGGCATCGGTAATCTTTTCAACCGCAGTAACGGTGGCATGCAAAGGCTCTGGCTCTTCATTGGTAATGAGTGCCAGTCCCCTTTCCTGAATTGCTTTTAATGTGGCCCCTCGGGCGACCACGGTTACATCATTGCCAGCTCTCGCCAACATGACAGCTAGGTAGCCGCCAATGGCTCCACCCCCGCCGATCACACAGATTTTCATAACAACTCCATAAGAACAAGAAATTTTTCATTGCACCATCGTAGGCAACTGCTGCTATGAGATCTCGAGCAGCGGATCAATCACAGCAAAACACACATTATTCAAAACCGCACTTACGTTGAGCGCAGCGCGGAGCGGGGAACTAGACCACCGAGCAACATCCCAGCGATGCTGGCTAAGAGTCCCGCCAATTGCGGCGGTAAAGTAGCTTCAGGAGCTAATATCTCAGCCCCAATCCAAACTGTCAAGCCAAAAACAACGGCAAGTAGGCCACCCAAGGAATTGGCCTTGGACCAATAAATTCCGAAGGCAAGGGGGACAAATGCAGCCACTAGGGTCACTTTATAGGCACTTTCGACCATGTGAAAGATAGAAAGCTCGGAGTTCATTGCAAATAAAGTGACCGCTATCGTAAAAAACAGCACTGTAATGCGCATGATTTTCAATAACTCCTGATCGCTTAAGTGCTTATAAAACCCGCGCACGATGTTTTCTGCAAAGCTGACTGAAGGCGCTAATAATGTTGCACTTGCACAACTTTTAATGGCGGAGAGCAAAGCGCCAAAGAACATGATTTGCGCAAATACCGGTGCGTGCTCCAGTATTAGTTTGGGCAAAATCATTTGCGAATCGGTATTGATATAGCGTTCGACTAAGGCGGGGTCAATCAAGGTTGCCGAGTAGGTTAAGTACATGGGAACGAATGCAAATACAAAATACAAAATACCACCTAAAATCGATGCTTGCACTGCGATGTTGACGTTCTTGGATGAGCTAATCCGCTGAAAGACGTCTTGCTGCGGAATCGAGCCGAGCATCATGGTGCACAGCGCCGCTGTAAACCCGAGGATTGATACCAGATTCATATCGGGCCAAAAATCGAACTTCCCGGCCGCTGCCGCATGCTCAACCACTACGGTAAACCCGCCCGTCAGGGCTGTCATTTCACCGCTGATGTAGAGCATGCCAATCACAATCACGATCATCTGCACAAAGTCGGTAATCGCAACCGACCACATACCGCCAAAGAGGGTGTAAACCAACACGCTGCATGCGCCAATAATCATGCCAAGGTCTTGTGAGATGGCTCCGTCAGAGAGGACATTAAAAACAAGGCCGAGTGCCTTTATCTGCGCAGCAACCCAGCCCAAATAAGAGGCTACGATGCATAAAGTGACCAGCACCTCGACGGTGCGGCCATACTTTTCGCGAAAGAAATCGCCAATGGTTAACATCCGGCGGTTGTAAAGGTGCTTAGCAAAAAAGAGGCCGACTAGAATCAAGCACAGGGCTGTGCCGAATGGGTCGGCAACGACGCCGCCCAAACCCTCTTTAATAAACTCCGCCGGGATACCTAAAACTGCCTCCGAACCAAACCAGGTGGCAAAAACCATGGCGGTGACAATCGGCAGGGGGAGGCTATGGCCTGCTGCTGCAAAATCGGCCGTGTTCTTGACGCGCATAGCAGCCCACAGGCCGATGCCAACCGAGATTATCCAATAGATGACAACAAACCAAATTAGCACGGCAAACCGCCCCATTTAATCATTTGCACAAATTATATGGCCTTGTTACTTATGGCAATTATGTTTTTTGGCAGACTCTGGAACACCCCGCTCTGACATAATTCCAGCATGACCAAAGCGCATGCTCAATCCATAGCCGATCTGGCTTACCAGCAGACTATTTTGGGGGCGGTTTCCAGAACCTTTGCCCTCACCATCCCCCTGCTGCCAAAGGCGCTCGAAACCGTCATCGGGAATACCTATTTGCTTTGCCGCATCATCGATACGATTGAAGACGCCCCCACCCTCAGCATTGCGGACAAGCGGGATTTATCTTCCCTATTTCTAGATGCTGTTTTAGGCAAGCAATCGGTTGATGCATTTGTCATTCCCTGCCTACATGCACTCGAAGAACATTGCAACGCAGACGAGCGCGATTTGATTGCAAATACCCCAACGGTACTGCGCATTTTTCATGGCTTTACTGTAAATGAGCAGGCTGCTATTAGCCGCTGCGTTGAAATCATGTCAAACGGTATGCTACGTTTTCATGACAAACAAACCTTAGCGGGCTTACGCGACCTACCTGAATTTGAAGAGTACTGCTATGTGGTGGCCGGTGTCGTTGGTGAAATGCTCACCAGGGTCTTTGCCATCCACTCTCCCGCCTTTGCTCGCGCCATTGCGGGTCATGAACACTTGGCAATTGGCTTTGGTCAAGCCTTGCAGATGACCAATATTTTGAAAGACTCTCCCGAAGACAGTGCACGCGGGGTCTCGTGGAAACCCCAAGGCTACAGCCAACTGGCGCTGCTAGCCATTGCTGACCAAAAGTTAGCAGAGGCAATGGATTACATACGCCTGATTCCAGGGCATGAGGTGGGCATTCGGCGCTTTTGTTTTTTAGCCCTCGGCTTAGCCGTACTCACCTTAAGTAAGATTGCAGACCGAAGCTATTTTTCCCGGGGCAATGAAGTCAAGCTGCCTCGCAGAACAGTCTGGCTTTTTTATTACTTCACATTGATTGCCGCACGCTCCGATTTCTTAATGCAGCAATTTTGTACGATTGCAGGAAAGCCGATTAAGCGCGCGCTTCGTGATTGAGAAGCCACACCTTAATATCCCGATAGAGGCCAGGAGTATCCTGCCCCATAAAGCCGCCTAAATTGGCTTTCGCAACAACCCGGTGACACGGAATCACCAATGGGAAATAATTGGCACCGCAGGCACCACCGACCGCGCGCGCACCAGAATGTAGGCGGACCGCAATCGCCCCATAGGTAGTTCTTTCGCCCGATTGCAACTGGGCAATCGCATGCCATACCCGCTGTTGGAACTCAGTACCTACGGGCTTAAGCGGTAAATCAAATACTGCCCTAGGATCTGCAAAATACGCACGGCATTGCTCCTCTACCAAGACTGCCAAGGCATTGCCTGGCGCTATATGCTTTGCCGATGCAGGCAGGTAGCGGATGTGCGCCAGCATCAAACTACCGTCAACCATTTCTGTAGTGATGCCAAGGCAACCAAACGGCGCAGAAATCACACAATCATTGCTCTTGTGATTGGGCAGTAGGCGAGTGGGGGTTGAAGTCATGATTGGGATCTATGGTATCTGACAAGCAATTCAATCGTATCCGATAGTACTGAAGGCGAGCAATCACTACAGTAAGGCCAAGCACTTCTGATTGCCAAATGCATGGCCTCTTACTTCAACATTGACAAGGTACTGAATTAATTTGACTACACATAATGATGACTTTACGGTTATTCGAGCCTGGCAAGCCATCGTTACCCAAGCGATTCAGTCGCGTGCAAGCGATATTCATGTCGAAGCGCTCAAACTCAAAACAGTCATTCGTATCCGTGTTGATGGGGTATTGCAAACACTGCAAGTCCCCATAGCGGTCGAGCACGAACGCATCATTGCCCGCATCAAAATTCTGGCCAGACTGGATATTGCCGAGCAACGTATTCCCCAAGATGGCAGACTCTCAGTGGGCCTCAATTACACGCGCCCCGATATCGATTGCCGCGTATCCATACTACCCACACTGCATGGGGAAAAAGCCGTACTGCGTTTATTGCCGCCTCCCAGCACGGCGTTGGATTTAGGTTTGCTTGGCTTGCATGCACAGCAATTGGCTCACTTCACCGATGCGATTGCTCAGCCCGATGGCCTGATACTTGTTACAGGGCCTACTAGCAGCGGCAAAACCCGCACACTCTATAGCTGCTTAAGCCAATTAAATACCAGCGGCCGAAATGTATGCACCATCGAAGATCCGATCGAGATCCGTCTTGCGGGCGTCAATCAGATTGCCTATCACCCCAAAGCGGGCTTGGATTTCAACAGCATTATTCGCGCACTGCTTCGGCAAGATCCCGATATCATCATGATTGGTGAAATTCGGGATACAGCAACTGCCGAACTTGCCATGCAGGCGGCGCAAACTGGCCACTTGGTATTAAGTACCTTGCATACCCGCGGCGCTCTAGCTAGCGTTCAACGGTTGCGCAGCTTAGGCATAGCCAGTGATGTCTTAAGGGCTTGCCTGCGCTGCATTAGCTCACAGCGCTTAGCACGTCAAATCTGTTCCGTATGCCACGCCGAAGATTCAAGGGATGACTGCCCGCTATGTGGCGGAACAGGCCTATTTGATCGGATTGGCATCCATGAAGTTTTACCATTCACAAACGCCATTGCCAATGCGTTTGAGAGCACCTTAACTACGGCTGACTTAAGTAAGCAAATTCAGCGCAGTGGTTTTCAGGACATGCGCTCCGCTGGAATGGTCCACGTTGCGAATCGACGCATCACCCTTGCCGAGCTCAATGCACAGCTTGGTTCTTGGCATTAGTCATGGCCCTTCGAAAACAAGAGCAACTGCATTTTGTCGATCGCATGCTGGTATTGCTGGATGCCGGTTTACCATTACTGGACAGCATTACCCTAATTCATCAATCAGCTTCCCCTGCGTGGCAAAAAGTCACAGCATTGATTGCACACCACCTCAAGCAAGGCGAGCGCTTCTCGCAATGCCTATCCATGCAACATGCTATTTTTGATCCAGCCTTTGTCGGCTTAATCCGTGTTAGCGAAGAATCCGGTGAAATTAGCCTTGCACTGCGTACCATCCAGCAACAATTGCGCACACAAATTGAATTGCATCGCCAAATACAACAGGCTCTGGCCTACCCCTTGATTACCTTAGGCTCGGCATGCTTACTTCTGATTGCGATGATCATCTGGGTGATCCCGGTGTTTAGTGACGTATTTAGTCACTTCAATGCGCCCCTACCCTGGACAACACAATTACTTCTCAGCGCATCCCAGCAGTTGATGCTGTACTTGCCGGTAATTGTTGGCGGGGTTTTGCTTGCGGTAATTGGCTGCTCACTACAATGGCTGCGGCATCCGGGTTTTCAGAAACGCTGTGATCAGTATCTATTACGGATTCCGGTGATAGGGGATCTGTTTCGCCAGTCGGCCTTAGCTTGCTGGTGTCGTAGCTTAGGTTATTTGATGCAATCTGGTTTGCCTGCATTAGATGCAATGCGCATTACAGCGCAAACCTCGAATCAGTGGCTTTGCCACGATCTCAGTGCGCATATCTTTAAATCGCTTGCCCAAGGATGGTCTTTTAGCGAAGCCTTGCAACGCGCCGATCCACGGCAGCGGTTTTTTGATCGCGAAACAATCCAACTTTTGCAAATTGGTAGCGCGAGTGGCGCTTTAGCGACCATGCTTAGTAAGCGCGCCGATGCCCTTGAACAGCAGTTAACCAGTCGACTCAAGCTATTGAGCCATAGCCTGGAACCTATACTCGTTGTATTCGTAGGACTTTTAATTGGGGGATTGGTGATAATCCTGTACTTACCAATCTTTAACTTGGGGCAAATTGTTTGATTGATCTCACCTTATTTGCGGATGTGATTCGCTATGGCTTAATTCTGCCCTTGGCGTATGTGGCTTACGTGGATTTTCGAACGTTTCGGATTCCCGATGCCATCACCTTTCGGCTCATTGCCGGCGGCTTACTGTTTAATTTCTTTGTGGATGTACGCTTTTGTAGCCCCCAAGAGGCCGTC
This sequence comes from Burkholderiaceae bacterium, assembly GCA_947457875.1. Lineage (GTDB taxonomy): Bacteria > Pseudomonadota > Gammaproteobacteria > Burkholderiales > Burkholderiaceae > Polynucleobacter. Next base: position 6,984 of record CANGWV010000030.1, on the reverse strand, counting down.
CTCGGTGCAACCGTTGGATTTGGATTTTTCTGGGGATTGAATTGGCTTTATCGCTCCCTCAAAGGCCGTGATGGCTTGGGCATGGGGGATGCAAAACTGCTCGCAGCTTTGGGCGCCTGGCTAGGCTGGCAAGCATTGCCGGGCATTGTGTTGCTATCAGCCCTGAGTGGCTTGCTGGGTGGCCTAGTATGGCTTTACTGGCAAAAACAAGGTCGTGCTCAAGCCTTTCCATTTGGGCCCTTTTTGGCGTTTGCTGGCATTATTTACTTAATATGGCCTCAACTCCTGCGCATTCCGCTCTCTCTGCACTAAAAGGGCAAATTCCGCTCATTGGATTAACGGGCGGAATAGGGTCTGGCAAGTCAGCAGTAGCAAAACGCTTGGCTGAACTTGGGGCAACCGTCATCGATTCGGATCAAATTGCCCATGAGATTACTGCCCCGCATGGAGCAGCCATCGCCCCAATTCAGGCTCGTTTTGGCCCCGATTTATTTGCGGCCGATGGATCATTAGATCGGCCCAAGATGCGGCAACTTGTATTTAATGATCCAAGCGCACTTCAATCCCTAGAAGCCATTACCCACCCCATCATTCATGCCGAAACACTGCGGCAAGCCTGCTTAGCACATCAAAACGGCGCTCTGTACTTAGTTTTTATGGTGCCCCTTTTGGTGGAATCGGGCTATTGGCCTCAGGCAATCGATCATCTGGTCGTGGTTGACTGCCCCCCGGAGCTACAAATTGCAAGGGTTATGCAGCGCAGCAATTTAGGCCGTAGCGAAATTGAGCAGATTATGCGCAAACAAGCCTTGCGCGAGGATCGGCTAGCAGTCGCGGACACGGTTCTTCTCAACGACGGCAGCCTCGACAAACTGATTCCCCAAATCAATGCCTTGCACCAATGGATCATCAAAAATAGGTCCAAGCCCAGTATTTCCGCATAGAATAGATTCCGTGATTGTTTATGAATATCCCTTTAATGAGTTAGTCCGCAACATGCTCCGCTTGGAGTATTTGTTTGGGCGCTATACCCATTTTGCTAAATCCGATGACCCCGAGCTACACCAATGTGCTATTGCAACCTTATTTGAGTTAGGCGATATTGGCGCACGGGGTGATATCAAATCAATGCTATTGAAAGAGTTTGAACGTCAAAAACAAGCACTGCATGGCCTCAAATCATCGACAAAGGTAGATCAAGCGGTATTAGGCCAGGCCCTCGCCGAGATCGATGGCGCATCCACGCACCTCAATCAATCACTTGGCAAACCGAATTCGGCGATTACTGAAAATGAATGGCTGAATGGCATTCGAACCCGTCTATCGATACCAGGCGGCACCAGCCCCATTGATCTGCCTAATTTTCATGCGTGGAAATGCAGCGCACCCGAAGATCGGCGTGAGTTACTACAGAATTTCATTGCACCCCTACTGCCTTGGAATGAATCATCTCAGTTATTTTTAAAGTTGCTTCGTCAATCGGGTGAGTCGCGCGATGCGGTCGCTCATCAAGGCGCATTTCAACAGGCACCATCTGGAAAAGTCTATCAACTCATGCGCATTGGAGTTGAGGATGATTCTGTCTTTTCTGAAATCAGCGCAAACAAATACTTATTGTCTGTTCGTTTCTTAAAAAGTGAGCGGGACAAAAAGCCGCATCCGATTCTGGAAGACATTCCATTCAAACTAACTTTGTGCCAGTTTTAATCTCGGCATAAAACTGCTTTAGCTTTTGAATCATCGGCAACGCCGCCGGCAAGAGCGGCTCTATGGTTAAATGATCTGCGCCTAAGTCTTGCCACGATAACGCTTGGTTTTCGCACCCAGTAGGCTCACCACTCCAGTCCCGAATGACGCTAACGTGAATACGCACATAGGCATGCGGATAGTCATGCTCAATTGTCATTAAATCGACACCGCCATGAATGGCGATTCCAAGCTCTTCTTGGAGTTCGCGCTGCAGCGCCTGAAAAAGAGTTTCATCGGCTTCAACTTTACCCCCTGGAAATTCCCAATAGCCCTCATAGGGCTTGCCGAGGGGTCGCTGACCCATCAAAAAGCGCTGCTGCGCATCGAGCAAGATACCGGCTGCTACCACGGTTACTGGGCGCCGTGCATCACTCATCGGAGCTTAGGCGTGTGTGCCAGTCCAGTGTTTTGCAAACTGCCATGCAACCCGGCCAGAACGGGAGCCCCGCTCCAATGCCCATACTAGAGCCTCAGATCGAGCAGCCTCAATTTGGGCATCACTCAAGCCAAAATGCCGCAGCCAATGCGCCACAATGGCGAGGTATTCATCTTGCTTGGGTGGGTAAAAAGAAAGCCACAAACCAAAGCGCTCCGATAAAGAAATTTTCTCTTCCACCACCTCACCCGGATGAATTTCGCCATCGTCATCGTGGTGATATGTTTGGTTGTCTTTCATGTACTCGGGTAATAAATGCCGGCGATTCGATGTGGCATAAATCAAAATATTATCAACCTGAGCGGAGATCGAACCATCCAAGGCGGACTTCATTGCTTTGTAGCCAGACTCGCCTTCCTCGAACGAAAGGTCATCACAAAAAACGATAAAACGCTCTGGGCGATCCGCCAGTAAATCCGTTATGTCCGCTAAATCCGCTAAGTGCTCTTTCTCAACCTCAACCAAGCGCAGACCATCTTTTGCAAAGGCATGTAGGCTAGCCTTAATTAATGACGACTTACCTGTGCCGCGCGCACCGGTGAGCAAAATATTATTGGCTGGCTTCTTATGCACAAAGTTACGGGTATTGTCTTTAATCGCATCACGTTGACGATCAATGTGCTGTAGATCCTCGTAAGCAATATCGGAAACATGTTTTACAGGCTGCAAAAAACCAATGCTGCCAAAGATGCTATCGCGACGGCGCCAGCGAAACGCTGTTGATGATTTCCACTGCGCCTCATCCATGGGTTTTGGAAGAAACGTTTCGAGGTGACTCAATAATCGATCTAATTTATCATTCATGGAATTAAGAGCGGTAATCGGCATTGATCGAAACGTACTCATGCGATAAATCACATGTCCACATGGTTTGCTCGGCAGCGCCGCGGCCTAAGTCGATCTTGACCGCAATCTCAGTAGCCTGCATTACGCGTTTCCCGTCCGCCTCTTGGTAGCTTGGGTGACGTCCACCGTCTTTTGCAACCCAAACATCACCCAGCCACAGCTGCACTCGGTTCACGTCTAGATCAGCAATCCCAGCGTATCCAATAGCAGCCAGGATGCGGCCTAAATTGGGATCACTGGCGAAAAAAGCAGTCTTTACTAAAGGAGAGTGGGCTACTGCTTCTGCCACTAAGCGGCACTCTGCATTGGTCTTGCCACCAATGACTTCAATCGAAATGAATTTGGTAGCACCTTCACCATCGCGCACAATCATTTGCGCTAGTCGGCGAGCAAATGCAATCAGCGCTGAGCGCACAATCGGGTAGCTGGCGTCGGCCGTACTATTGATCTTTACTGAGGACACGCCCGTCGCCATCACAATAAATGAATCATTCGTACTGGTGTCGCCATCGATCGTAATGGCATTAAAGGAAAGATCAGCCACTTCTTTAGTTAGGTCTTGCAATACCTCTGGCGCAAAGCCGGTATCCGTGGCAATGAAGCCGAGCATCGTAGCCATGTTGGGATGAATCATGCCAGCGCCCTTGCAAATGCCTGTGAGCGTGATGAGTCCGTCCGGCGTAATCACCACTTGCGAAAAAGCCTTGGGCTGAATATCCGTAGTCATGATCGCTTCCGCTGCATCAAACCAAGCATCGTCGGTTAGGTTAGCAATGGCGCGTGGAAGCGCAGTGGTTAACTTTGCAATGGGCAGGGGCTCTAAGATAACGCCGGTTGAAAAAGGCAATACTTGTTCTGGCTGGATGTTCAAAGCTGCTGCCAAGGCGCAGCAGGTCTCCAAGGCATCGCGCATGCCTTGCTCGCCGGTACCTGCATTGGCATTGCCGGTATTCACAACCAAAGCACGAATTCCGCTATTGGTTTGGGTAACCCAGTCTAAATGGGCTTGGCAGAGCTGCACGGGGGCTGCACAAAATCGGTTTTGCGTAAATACACCAGCCACCTGAGTGCCAGGGCTGAGAGTGATCACTAAAACATCTTTGCGATTGGCTTTTTTTATCCCTGCCTCAGCAATACCCAATTGCACTCCAGCAACTGGGCTAAGGGCAGCGCGTTCTGGCAAGGGTAAATTGACTGGCATGTTTAACTCAGAGCGCCACAGCAGGCTTTGTATTTTTTACCACTGCCGCACGGGCAGGGATCATTGCGACCGACCTTAGGCCCAGATCGAACAGGGGCAACTGCGATATTAGCGGGCTTTTCAGCTTCGGCGGCATCGGCACTAATGTCGGCATGCTGATACTGCACATCCTTAATTTGACTCATGTCTTCATTAATGGATTCCGAGGCGGCATCTAATTCATCGGCAGTCCGAATTCTGACCGCCATGATGCTCTTCACCACATCGTTCTTAATCACATCCAAGAGTTCCCCATACAACTCGAATGCCTCGCGGCGGTATTCTTGTTTCGGATCTTTTTGTGCATAACCCCGCAAATGGATGCCTTGGCGCAAATGATCCAGGGCGGCCAAATGCTCACGCCAGTGACTATCTAAGCTGTAGAGCATGACTGAACGCTCATAGCCAGCAAATGACTCGCGCCCCGATAACTCTACTTTGCCGTCATATGCTGCTTTCGCGGCAGCCAAGATGTGTTCGACCACTTCCTCTGCTTCGATTGAGTCGGCCGACTGAACTAGGCCAGTTAAATCAACACCGAGGCCCCATTCATTTGCTAAGCTGTTTTCTAATCCTGGCAAATCCCACTGCTCTTCCATCGATTCAGGAGGAACATACAATTCACAAAAGCTACGCAATGCATCGTCGCGCAAGTTGGCAATCAGGTCGCCAATGTCTTTGCTCTCGAGTACTTCATTGCGTAAGCGGTAGGTCTCTTTACGCTGATCGTTGGCAACGTCGTCGTATTGCAACAGCTGCTTCCGAATATCAAAGTTGCGGGCCTCGACTTTGCGCTGCGCAGACTCAATTGAACGCGTTACCATCCCAGCTTCAATTGGCTCGCCCTCTGGCATCTTTAAACGATCCATCACAGCACGCAAGCGATCGCCTGCAAAAATACGTAAGAGCGGATCATCTAAGGACAAGTAAAAACGCGATGATCCTGGGTCACCTTGACGACCGGATCGACCACGCAATTGGTTATCAATACGGCGACTCTCGTGGCGCTCGGTACCAATAATATGCAATCCGCCCGCAGCCAATACTTGGTCATGCAGACCCTGCCACTCATCGTGCAAAACTGCAATACGCGCTTCTTTATCAGCAGCCGCTAAATTACCGTCTGCTTCTATGAGTGAAGCTTGTTTCTCCACATTGCCGCCGAGCACAATATCAGTACCACGACCGGCCATATTGGTCGCAATCGTAATCATTTTTGGGCGACCCGCCTGTGCAATAATCTCGGCCTCTTTCGCATGCTGCTTCGCATTGAGTACCTGATGTGGCAACTTTTTCTGATCCAATAAGTGCGCAATCAATTCGGAATTTTCAATCGAAGTGGTACCAACCAACACAGGCTGACCTCGGCCGTAGCAGTCTTCAATGTCTTTTACTACTGCCGCGTAACGCTCTGCAGATGTTTTATAGATTTGATCTTGGCGATCGGTCCGCTGGCTCATGCGGTTAGGCGGTATAACGACGGTTTCTAAGTTATAGATCTCTTTGAACTCGTAAGCTTCGGTATCTGCGGTACCGGTCATACCAGCTAACTTACCGTACATCCGGAAATAATTCTGGAACGTGATGGTAGCCAAGGTGCGATTCTCGCTCTGAATCGGCACCCCTTCTTTTGCCTCTACTGCCTGGTGCAGTCCATCCGACCAACGACGACCCGTCATTAAACGACCCGTGAACTCATCCACAATGATCACTTCTTGGTTTTGAACCACGTATTGTTGATCGCGGTGTTGCAAGCAATGGGCTCGCAAGGCAGCATAGACGTGGTGCATCAAGGTAATATTCTGGGGTGCGTATAGCGAGTCACCTGGATTTAAAACACCGATTTGTGCCAAGATGTTCTCGGCTTTTTCATGGCCAGTCTCGGTTAAATAAACCTGTTGGGTTTTTTCATCAACCCAGTAATCTCCTGGCTTTTCAACTCCGGTGCCATCGGATTTTTCTTCGCCAATTTGTCGCTCCAAGTGCGAAGGCAATTGATTCATTTTCAGATACAGGTCGGTATGGTCCTCTGCCTGCCCTGAGATGATCAATGGCGTGCGCGCCTCGTCGATCAAGATCGAGTCGACCTCGTCAACGATGGCATAGGCCAAACCGCGCTGTACCCGCTGCGCAGCATCTTGCACCATGTTGTCGCGCAAATAATCAAAGCCAAATTCATTATTGGTGCCGTAGGTAATATCGGCTGCGTAGGCTGCTTGCTTTGCCTCGTGATCCATTTGGGATAAGTTGATCCCAACCTGAAGACCTAAGAAGTTATAGAGCTTGGCCATCCACTCGGCATCGCGCTGCGCCAGGTAATCGTTGACCGTCACCACATGAACACCCTTACCTGCAATCGCATTGAGGTAGACGGCTAAAGTTGCAGTCAAGGTTTTACCCTCGCCAGTACCCATTTCAGCGATCTTGCCTTGGTGAAGGGCTAAGGCGCCCATAATCTGCGCATCAAAATGGCGCATTTTCATGACACGGCGGCTGGACTCGCGGACTACCGCAAATGCTTCTGGAGTGAGATCATCTAAGGATTCGCCAGCAGTAAGACGTGATTTAAATTCAGCTGTTTTTGCTTGAAGCGCAGCATCATCGAGTGATTGCAAGGTAGACTCAAGTGCATTAACCTTGAGCACTGTTTTGCGGTATTGCTTTAAGAGTCGATCATTTCGACTGCCAAATAGAGTTTTTAGAATGCCGATTG
>CANGWV010000029.1 GCA_947457875.1 Burkholderiaceae bacterium | reverse complement strand
TTGTCCGGCAACAAATGGAAGCGCTGGAGCAAACGGCTTTAAGCCAATTTAAGCACTAAGCAATCAATAAGGAAAGATGGGCATCACACCGCCCATCGACTTTAACGGAGATGGTGGTAATGGTAGAGAGTAGTGAGCTGGAAGTTCAAATTCAGAGTACAGGCCAGCGAATCTTAGTGAGCCGATCGGAATCCCTGTGCGATGCATTGGCAAATTCCGGTATTGAGATTCCAACATCCTGCCAGTCGGGCTTATGCGGCACCTGCAAGACCCGCTACATTAGCGGCCAAGTAGAGCATAACGATTGCATTTTGAGTGATGCAGAGCACGCCGAATACCTTACTCCCTGTGTCTCCCATATTCAGAGTGGAGTCTTGGTTCTGGATCTCTAGATCGCGATATCCATGCCCATTTGCTAAGCGAGGGGGTAGGGTAACCACCTTTTTTGCGGAATCGCTGTGTTAATCGGGCTGCTAGGGCTAGAATAGTTTCATTCAACCCGTGGAAACCAATATGAAAATCGCCTCCAAATTCCTTGCACTTGCCTTAATAGCCCAATGTGGATTTGCTCTTGCTAAAGGCAATGCCGATACGATTTTTTATGGCGGCCCGGTTGTTACCGTGAATGCGAAGAATGAAGAAGTACAGGCGATTGCTGTGCAAGGCGGCAAGATTGTTGCGCTTGGTACAAAGGATGCCGTTACTAAGGACTGGCAATCCAAAAGTACGCAGCTGGTTGATCTGAAGGGTCAAACCCTGATGCCTGGTTTTGTAGAGCCCCACGTTCACATCATGATCACTGCCGTATTTGAGGGCTTAGGACTAAACCTCAGTAACTTTACCTTGCCCTACGATACCAAGGAGACCCTCATTGCAAAAATGAAGGCGCATCTCAAAACAATCCCGCCAGGCGGTTGGTTGTTTGGTTTTGGTGTTGATCCATCACGCACCAGCCCTTTTATGGCGGAACTCACTGCAGATGACTTGGATAAGGTATCCAAAGACGTCCCCATTTTTATCGTTAATCAATCGGGCCACATCGGTTATGTCAATAATAAGGCGATTGAGCTTGCCGGTATTACCAATAAGACGCCGAACCCCCCGGGCGGCGGTGTTTATGTGAAGGATGCGCAAGGCAAGCTGACGGGTAAATTGGTTGAGCCGCCTTCTTACTTGCCATTTATGGCAAAGATGCCAGTTCCAACTGAGGCGCAATTGTTTGGCGCTATCCAGCAAACGATGAAGCGGTTTGCAGCAACGGGAGTAACCACAGCCTCGGAGATGAGTGTCGGCGGTAATTTCGGTGTTGATAAAGAAATTGCAATCTATAGGGCGATCTTTGCGAAGAATGCTTCCCCTATTCGTATGCGTGGCTATTTATTCAGTCAGGCTATGCCTGCAGGCTATAAGACCATCAAGCCTAACGATGGTGATGACATGCTGCGCTTCATTGGAATCAAATACGTTGCAGACGGCTCTACTCAGGGTTTAACTGCAGCCTTAAATGAACCCTACAGTTACCCTAAAAACTCCAAGTGGAGTGGTGCCCTCAATTACAAAGACGCCGATATACAAGCCTCGATGAAGTCCTACTTTGATCAAGGCTGGCAAATTTCAACGCACTCCAATGGGGATAAGGCAATTGATCAAGCGCTTAATAGTTACTCTAAATTACTCGCGGGTAATCCCAAGCCGCAAGATCGCCGTTTGCGGATTGAACATTTCACGGTAAACAATGCATCCCAGGCCAAGAAAGCTGTACAACTGGGCGTAGTGCCCAGCTTCACGATTGGTCATGTGCATTATTGGGGATCAGCATTTGATAATTTTATTATTGGGCCAGAGCGCGCGAAGCGCATTGACCCTGCTGCTGAAATCAAACGTTTAGGTGGAAAATTCACATTGCACAGCGATACGCCAGTTTCCAATGTTGGACCCTTAAACTACATAACCGAAGCAGTAACGCGGGAATGGCAGTTGCCGCCCAAAAAAGTATTGGGCCCAGATCAAGTCATTAGTGTCGATGATGCCATTCGTGCCATCACCATCGATGCGGCCTATCAAATTTTTGCCGACAATATTGTGGGTAGCCTTGAAGTTGGGAAGCGGGCGGACTTAGTCGTATTGGAAAAAAATCCGCGCAAGACCCCAGCAGCAGATATTCGCAACATCAAAGTGAACCAAACCTGGGTAGATGGGAAAAGGCAGGCTTGGTAAGGCTTATATAGTTAGGCAGTGCTTGTTTAAAAATTGAATGACACCTTGCTATATACGGACCAATCGTATTGAAGATACGATTGGACTACTTGCTTACTTGCGCCTACAGCAAATAGAAAGTGTTTATTAACGCGGTGCGTCACCATGGCATCAATGGGGACAAACCAGCCGCCATTAGCAGAGTTAAAGACTGCGCCATTTTCATCCCATAGCCGAAGTTGTGTATTACTACTTAATCGAAATCCAACCGTGGGGAAAAGTTGGAGATTGCGTATCAATGATGGTTGATTGGGGTTCACTTGAAACGAATTGCTTTTCGTATCAAAGCCATACATGTATCGCGCTAAGGGTGAGAAGTCAGTAATGTCTAAGGGATTATTTCCTTTGGGCCTAAAGCTAGCGCCAACCTGAGGTCCAGCTGCCCACTGACCGTTATTGCCAAAAGGAAAAATGACCCGAGCACCTAAATTTGCACCCCATCTTGGTAAGAAGTTGGGGTGGTTTCCCCAGAAGGTGAGCATTGTATTGCCTTCGCTGTAGCGATCAGAAGAGCTGATGGGTATGCCAGGTCCGTATGCCCGCACATACGACGTATCTAGACGCAGGGTGCCATTAAACCGATGAATGTTTAGGGGTTGATAGTAGCGTAGCCGAATGGTGTTGTTGTAGACCTCACTTCCTTGCGAGTCATGGTAGCCCCAAAACTCTAGAATGCGATCCCGTGCATATTGCTCCGAAACATTATCAAACTTGGATGAAAACTTGTTTTCATCTTCTGATGCAAAAGCAAGTCCAGCCATCAACTGATTAGCGATGAGTAATACCACAAGATTAAAAAATAATCGAGTCAACTGAAGTCCGCTTTAAAAAGATAGCATCGACTTGATCAATTCATTCATGAGAACGTCAAGAGCCGGCCATTATTTTTGCACACCATTTTTATAGAGATGCATTTTTTACTATGTAATAAATACAAGTATCGTGTTGGCAGCAGTGCATAGATTGGGCATTTCAAAACAACGTAGTTAGGCTTTACAAATTTCAAGTCAGCCTAGTAACAAAAACTCCCTAAGATGGATGGCTGCATCCACTACCTCAGATCAAGGCGAAGTCATTGGCTTTAAATAAAAATCATTAAATTCAGCCACTTAGAGAGTAATTGGGTGATGGTTCTGGCGACTGTGGACTTGGGTCTGGGTAGGCAAAAACCCGAGTGTTTTTTGGGGTAATTGGGTTATGATTTCCGAAGTTACTTAAGAACGCCTACCGGCACAAGAATACGTCAAAAAACAAGGAGACCCTTATGGCAAAGTTGACCATCAATGGAAAAGCGCGCACGATCGATGTGGACCCCACTACCCCGTTACTTTGGGTCATTCGCGAGCAAGTTGGTTTAACAGGTACCAAATACGGTTGCGGTATTGCGCAATGTGGTTCCTGTACTGTTTTACTCGATGGCGCTGCCGTGCGCTCCTGTGTTTTGCCAGTCAGCGCTGCTGAGGGTAAAAAAGTCGAGACGGTGGAGAGCCTCTCGGTAGGCGGTAAGTTAAGCAAAATTCAACAAGCGTGGGTCGAAAAACAAGCACCGCAGTGCGGCTATTGCCAGACCGGTATGGTCATGGCTGCTACCGCTCTTTTACGTAACAACCCCAAACCCAGTGATGCAGATATCGATGCTGCAGTAACGAATATTTGCCGTTGCGGCACATTCCAAGAAGTACGTGCCGCAATCCATGCTGCAGCAAAGGCTTGAGGAGAAAACCATGAATGCACCCGTACCTAATTTATCCCGTCGCCACTTCATTGTTGGCTCCTCTGCAATTACCGCTGGCCTTGCTATTGGCTTGGAGTTTCCAGGCGTCATTGGCACCGCGAATGCATCCACTGCAGCCGGTACCAGCGCCCCAGAAATCGGCGTTTGGGTTGTGATTCAGCCAAACGATACCGTGGTTATTCGTGTGGTTCGCTCCGAAATGGGCCAAGGCACGATTACTGGTTTAGCCCAATTGGTGGCCGAAGAGCTGGAGTGCAATTGGAGCAAAATTACGATCGATTACCCCACACCAGGTGAGAGTCTCAAGCGCAAAGGGGTTTGGGGATCGTTCTCCACTGGCGGTAGCCGCGGTATTCGGACATCGGAAGACTACGTCCGTAAAGGCGGCGCTGCTGCGCGAATCATGTTAGTTCAGGCTGCTGCAAATCAGTGGGGCGTATCGCCCGCCGAATGCTTGGTAGCCAATAGCATCATCACCCATCAAGCCAGCGGACGTTCGGTTAGCTTTGGTAAGGTTGCTGCCGCAGCCGCAAAGTTGCCAGTGCCGGATGCAAAAGGCATTGAACTCAAGGATCCCAAGCGCTGGAAAGTGATTGGCAAGCCGATGGATCGCCTCGACAGCTTGGCTGACAAGGTGACGGGTAAGCAAGTGTTTGCTATTGACTTGAAAATGCCAGGCATGCTAACGGCCACCATTAAAGAGAGTCCAGTTTTTGGCGGCAAGCTAAAGAGTTTTGATGCGAGCAAAGTTGCCGGAATGAAGGGTGTCAAGAAAGTAGTTCAAGTTAGCGATACCGCAGTTGCAGTGGTTGCCGATACCTTCTGGCAGGCCAAGGTAGCAATGGATCAGTTGCCGATTGTTTGGGATGAAGGTCCCAACGCATCGGTGCAGCAAGCCGATATTTTGAAACGCTTGGAAGAAGGCCTCAAAGCAGATCAAACCTTTGTGGGCAATGCCAATGGTGATTTCAAAGTAGCGGCATCGAAGTCTTCGAAAACCATTGAGGCGCAGTTTTTATATCCTTTCTTGAACCATGCACCGCTAGAGCCGATGAATGCAACGGCCGTCTGGAACCCTGACAGTTGCCGCGCTTGGGTTCCAACCCAAGACGGCGAAGCATCCTTGGCTGCAGTGATTGCCGCATCTGGACTTACCGCTGACAAGTGCGATGTAATTAAGGTCAATTTAGGCGGCGGCTTTGGTCGTCGCGGTGCATTCCAGGACTACACCACGCAGGTAGTCAATATTGCAAAGCAAATGCCTGGCACGCCCATCAAGTTAATTTGGACCCGTGAAGAGGACATGACGCAAGGTCGCTATCACCCGATCATGATGTGCAAAATGACCGGCACCTTTGATGACAAGAAGAATTTGACTGGCGTGCATATGCGCTTGTCGGGCCAATCGATTTTGTCCGCAGTGCGTCCAGCCGTAGTGGCACAAAACAAAGGCATGGACCCATTGGTGTTTCAGGGTGTAGCCAAGGGCGGCGAGCATGGCATTAGTTATGACTTCCCGAACTTGATGATTGATCATGCGATGCGCAATACCCACGTGCCACCAGGCTTCTGGCGGGGCGTCAACATTAATCAAAATGCAGTCTTTATGGAATGCTTCATGGATGAGCTGGCAGAATATGCCGGCGTTGATCCAGTGGAATTTAGACGCAAGTATTCCGCAAACCACCCCCGTAATCTTGCCGTACTAAATGCTGTTGCAGATCGCATTGGCTGGACCAAGCCAGCGCCTGCCGGAGTATTCCGTGGCATTGCTCAGCAAAAGTCGTTTGGTAGCTGGGTTGCTGCAGCGTGTGAGTTATCGGTTACCGATGGCAACAAGATTAAGATTCATCGGATTGTTGCGGCAACGGATCCGGGCTATGCCGTGAACCCAGCGCAAATTGAGCGTCAAGTATCGGGTTCATTTGTGTACGGCTTATCTGCTTTGTTTGAAGAGGAGTGCACCGTTAAGAATGGTCGGATTGAGCAAACCAATTTCGATACATTTGGTTCGATCCGCTTAAAACAAATGCCACCCGTAGAGACCATCATCATTCAGGGTGGCGGCAAAGAGTGGGGCGGTATTGGCGAGCCTACTATTTCTGTTGCGGCACCTGCTGTATTAAATGCTTTCTACAGAGCTACCGGTAAGCGTCTGCGCACCATCCCTCTGAAGAACAGCGGTATTACGTTGGTCTAAGGTATGCGATATGGGGCTGCGCTAGCGATCAGTACGCTGCTAGCGCTCCCCATTCCTTCTCAGGCTCAAGCTGTTGTTTGGACTGGCGATGCGGTGCAGACCGCATTAAGTCCGAGTCCAGGTGATCCCGTTAAGGGGCGCGCGATTGTGACCAGTCGCCAAACGGGCTTGTGCATTTTGTGCCACGCTGGCCCCTTTCCGGAGGAGCGATTTCAGGGAAACCTGGCCCCTGACCTTCGATTAAGTGTTGCCAATCTCAGCGTGGGGCAGTTGCGTGCCCGCCTTGTTGATCCGTCGCAATCCAACCCCAACACCATCATGCCGGCCTACTTTAGAATAGATCATCTGCAGCGGGTTGCTCCGCAATTTTCTGGAAAGACTGTACTTACTGGGCAAGAGATTGAAGATGTACTTGCGTATTTATTGACGATGAAATCACCATGAATCAGCGCCGCCAATTTATTGTCTCAATGACTGCTTTATCCCTCTGTCCTTGGCAAAGCGCGAGTGCTACGCCAAGTGAGGCCATGCAGGCAATGCAAGCCATTGTCGGTAAGAGCCCGGTTAATACCGGACGCATTTACTTTGAGCTGCCACCCCTAGTGGAGAGTGGTAATTTAGTTGCGATTAAATTTTCAGTTGACAGTCCAATGACGCCCACGAATTATGTGCGCGCAATTCATATTATTTCCGAGGCTAATCCATCACCCAATGTAGTGACGTGTTATTTCACGCCCCTATCGGGTAAGGCAGAGGCCAGCACACGCATTCGCCTGGCTGACTCACAGCGGATGTGGGCCTTGGCGCAAATGAGCGATGGCTCCTTTTGGCGAACCAGCGTCGATACCGTTGTCACGCTCTCGGCCTGTACGGAGATGGTATGAGTCGATCTTCTAGAGCCGTTGTCACCATGCCGAAAACGGCAAAAAAAGGTGAAGTTTTTTCCATTCGCGCGATCGTGCAACACGATATGGAGTCTGGCTTTCGGCACACCGAGCAAGGTGTTCGAGTACCACGCGATATCATTCGGACTTTTGTTTGCACCTACAACGGCAAGGAAGTCTTTAAAGCCGATTTGCATTCGGGGGTTGGCTCAAATCCCCTTTTTATCTTCTATGCCAAGGCAGACCAATCAGGTACTTTTGAATTCAGGTGGCAAGGCGATAACAATTACCTCACGATAGTCAACCAAGCCATTACTGTTTCATGATCAAAAGGCAATGGGCTCAGCTTAGTGTGCTGTGCTTTGTTTTTACTGTGGCTATGCCATCCCATGCGGATCAGCGGCAATCGACTACCGCATTAATGACGCCCAGCAATCAGGCGATGCAAAAAGACATCAATTTAAATCCGGCATTGTTTTGGATTATGGACGGAGAGGCGCTTTGGGCTGATCGTAGTAATCCTGCTACTAAAGCATGTGCCGATTGCCATCAAGACCCAAAGCAGTCGATGAAAGGCGTTGCAGCCACATTTCCAAAACGGGTTCAGGGCAAACTCCTGAATCTAGAGGGGCAAATCAATCACTGCCGCACAAGTCGCCAACAGTCCCCAGCGTTCGCCTATGAATCAAAACCCCTGTTGGCACTTAGCACCTTCATTGCGTATCAATCCAGGGGGCTGCCGATTGCCGCTTCGACTGACCCAGCGATTGAGCCTGATTATAAGAAAGGCCAATCGGTGTACTTTCAGAGAATGGGTCAACTGAACCTTTCTTGCGCTCAGTGCCATGACGATCGGGCCGGACTGAAGCTGGCGAGCAGTACGATTCCACAGGGCCATCCGACGGCGTATCCGATTTATCGCATTGAGTGGCAAGGGGTGGGTTCTTTGCAGCGCCGTTTGCGTAACTGCGTGTCGGCTGTGCGAGCAGAACAATATGCTTACGGATCACCCGAGCTCGTGGCATTAGAGCTTTACTTAATGCGCAGAGCCAACGGCATGCAGATTGAAAGTCCGGGAGTGCGACCTTAAATCACGGCTGCTTGCCGTATTTCACGGCAATGACTTCAGCCATCACGGAGACGGCTATTTCGGGGGGAGTTAGGGCGCCGATCGCCAAACCCACAGGGCCATGCAGGCGCTCCAGTTGCTCAGTCGATACATTAAATTCCCGCAAGCGCTCTTTTCGCTTTAAGGTATTCGTTAAGCTACCTAAAGCGCCAATGTAAAACGCCTCGGACTGCAGCGCATCAATCAAGGCAAGATCGTCAATCTTGGGGTCGTGGGTGAGGGCCACAATCGCTGTGTGCGAATCAATACCAAGCTCCTGCATCACATCATCCGGCATGCCTTTAATAAATTGAACGCCTGGATGATCGAGGCCTTCGGCATATTCCTCTCTTGGGTCAATCACAATCACATCAAAATCGGACGCAACGGCGAAATTAGCAACGTAGAGCGATAACTGACCTGCGCCGATGACAAACATCCGCCAGCGCGGGCCATAGTAGGTTTGCATCGTACTCTCGGTTAAAGAGAAGCCATCGGTTTTAGTGCCTGGTCGCAGCACCGATTTTCCGGTTTGCAAATTGACTTCGCGCAAAATCAGTTGATGGCCTTCAATGGCAGATAAGATTGACTCAAATATGGCCTGCTCTGGTCTGGGCTCCACCAAAAGCCGCAGGGTTCCACCGCAGGGAAGGCCAAAGCGCGCTGCTTCTTCTCGGCTGACGCCGTAGACCACCATTTCAGGAAAATTGCGCACCAAGATCTCGGTTTGTACGCGCCGAATTAAGTCGTCCTCCACGCAGCCACCGGATACTGAGCCCACTACTTGGCCATCATCCCGAATGGCTAGCCATGAACCAACCGGTCTTGGCGATGAGCCCCAGGTTTGCACTACCGTTGCAATGGCAATGCGCCTGCCTTCGCGCAGCCACGTGAGGGCAGTCTGTAGGACGGTGTAATCGGTGCTATTCATGGGGATGCGTCAGGTCAAATTGAAGGCCGTTTTAGATGAACTCTATTATCATCGTTTTGATCATGACCGATACAAAGTCTAGCCATTCATCGCCATTGCGCCTTGCCGTTTTATTGCTTGCAGCGGGTCAGGGTAGCCGGCTCGGGTCCCACCCAAAAGCCTTGTTAAAGCAAGGTGGTGTAACGCTTTTAAAAGGCTTGCTTGATGCAGTACAGCCTTTTAATCCAGTGGAGTTCATCGCCGTTACCGGCTTTCATGGTGATGCGATCGAGCAGGCTTTGGCGCAAATGGAGTCACCATTCAGTCAATCGATTCGACTGCTCCGCAATTCCTCTCCAGAGATGGGCCAAGCCTCTTCGGTTCGCCTTGGCATAGAAGCGCTGCACAGTAATTTTGATGTTCTACTAATTGCGTTATCGGATCAGCCTGCTATCACAACGGCAGAGGTCAATCAGCTACTGAGTGCGTTTTCACAGCGCAGTGTAGGAACAGAAATGCTGCTACCGATGGTCCACGGGCAACGGGGCAATCCCGTTCTTTTTTCTAAACAAGCACTAAACAATACCTTGGCGGTTCCTGATTTAAGTTGCCGCGCTTATATGGATTCGCATCCAGAGCAAGTGCAGCTCTGGCATACGGACAACGACGCATTTGTATGTGATGTGGATACCCCGCAGGATATGCAAAAGTATCAACTGGATTTTTAGCCTAATGTAGCGCAGTACAGCTAAGTGCGTGCATTTGGGTGGCAGCTATCTAAAATGCTTTGGCATAGCGCACGATAAAGCGATTACTTTCCATAAAGCCATTCATGGTGGCGATGTCGTTCCCATATTGCACGGTAAACCGACCGACGCGAGTATGGGCTACGCCACTGACGTAATAGCGCTGGGTTACGAGGGTATTGTTGCGCTCAACCCCGTTCCATGCGGTTTCACCGCCAGTGACGTAGACATACGTTGCGCCGACCGTATAGGTTTGATTGATTCGGTAAATCGGTCCTGCTTGGGCGGTATAGAGGGGCTTTTGTGTCAACTGTAGATTTTGATTCGACAAACACGCTGCAGCGCAGGCGCTATTGGCGCCAAACCAGGTGGTATCAACAGCAACCGCAGCATCCACTTTTGTGCTGATGGGGCGCTGGTAGCCCATTTGCAAGGCTTGTGCATAGCGATTACTGCCGAGGTTAAATGCTTTGGCGTTGGAATACTCACCGGTAGGTAAAAAAAGATACCCCGCGACTCCAAAATAGGTCCGAGTGGCATGGTTGGCATAGGGCCAAAGCGCCGTTACGATGCCGGAGTCAGCCATACCCTTGCTACCCGGAAAAGCCGCCAGAGATCCATCGGTTGATAGGGCGCCTGTGCCGGTTTGCACATAAGTAACTGCCGGTAGTGAGCCAATGGTGTAGGTGTGGGTTAACCGTAAAAAAACCGCATTACTCTCGAGCTTGGGGTCTGCTCCGGTGTTAACGCCGTTGCGGAATAGATCGTTGTTTTGGCTGTTGACGTACGATATGGTTACCGCGCTGATATTGGGTGGCGGGGCAACAATGTCGCCTGGCTGCAGGTCAATTGCCAAGGCAGGGCGAAATAGCCCGCTCAGAGCGCAGAGAAATAGAAGATAAGCTGTTTTTTTCATCTATAACTATTCTACTGAACCGACCCGTTCAGCTGGCTCAAAACCAGCATTCATCGATTTGGCTGGGATTTGCGGAAGAAGTCATCCTATTCTCCTAATTTCTATTACAGTAGGCTCTTACGAGAAACATAAATAGGAGCCACATGAACACACTTGATGCCATTCGCCAGCGTAGAGCAGTAAAGCACTTTGACGCTACGCACCAGATTACCCCCGCCGAAACCGACGCATTAATTGATTTGGCAATGCAAGCGCCATCCTCGTTCAATATTCAACACTGGCGTTTGGTTAATGTAAAAGACAAGGCATTGCGAGTGCAGTTGCGTGCAGCAGCGCACGATCAAGCGCAGGTTACCGATGGCTCCCTCTTGTTTGTAGTCACCGTTGACATCAAGGCATGGGATAAAGATCCTGCGCGCTATTGGGTGAATGCGCCCAAAGCAGCACAAGATATATTGGTGCCCTGGATTAATCCATTTTATTCGGGCAATGAGCAGTTGCAACGCGATGAAGCTATGCGTTCTGCTGGCATCTTGCTGCAAACCATGATGTTGGCAGCAAAAGCGATGGGTTACGACTCATGTCCAATGGTCGGCTTTGATTTTAAGAAGGTTGCTGAGCTCATTCATTTACCAAAAGACTATGCGGTCGCTGCAATGCTGGTGATTGGCAAAGGAACCCAAGCAGCATGGCCCAAGCCTGGATTCATTCCCAAATCAGAAATGGTGATTGACAATCATTTTTAATATGTTCAAAAGTGCATTGTTAGCCGCTCTGCTGTTTTGTAGCATGCCTACCTGGGCCCTAGAATTTTCTGATATTGCTACTGAAGGTCAGATCAAATACCTGAGAGAACGTCCTGACCCCGGGGCGTACTCCTATGAATCACGGGTAAAAATTACTGCAGCCAGTTTGCAAAGCGGTAGTGTGCAGATTGCAACATGCCATTACCAGCTTGATCCCATCCGTAAAGTGGTGATTGTGTTTAACCCTAACCGTATTCAAGCGATTGCAGTCAAGAGTATCGAGAAGATGGCCTCAGCAGAAGTAAAAAACAATCAGGTTGTTTTAACTGACGTAGAGCGTGGCGCATCGATTTGCATTGATTTGCAATCCAAAGCCCTGGATCAAGTGGGAACCGGCCAATATCGCCTGAATGCGGGGCCTCTGATGCGCCGCTACTTGGATGGCTACTTGCCAATGGCCGCCAAAATACGCGTGGATTGGCCCGCCAATATGCTGACGGTAGAAAAAACGACCCCCTCTGAGAAGGAAGGCATTCAGGTGGTGCAGGGGAATGATGGCGTGCAATTGGATATGATTTTTGCAGGTAAGATGACGGCGCAAATTGATTTGAAAAAGTCAGACTAATGCCTTGGCTAAACTCTTTTTGCGGTAGCATTTTTTATCTTTAACCCATTAACGAAAAGCAGCTATGCCACCTAACTTAATTAGCCTTTACATTGTTGCAGCCATGGTCGGGATCATGGTGTTCTTTACGATTGCAGTAGCGCCTACCGTGTTTAAGGTGCTTCCCGCCGAATGGTCTAGTAAGTATGTGCGGAGTTTTTTCCCAAAGTACTATGCATTTTTATGCTTCGCGTGCATTGCCGCATCGCTATTGGCGAGTGATGCGCTAATAAGTAGCCTAACCTTTGTCTGCGCGATTCTATTTGCCATAGCGCAATTCATTCTCACGCCCGCCATCAATAAGGCATCCGATAATAAAGATAAGAAGCGTTTTGGCCTCTTACATGGACTGAGTGTGGTGATTAATGTCCTGCAACTGGGAATTTTTATCTATATTTTGTGGCCGTCCATAAAATAGTCGACTTTCTGGTGCCGTCTCGCTACCTTCGCCACCTTTGTTGCTATTGTTTTATTATTTATAAATCATGATGCTCCTTCGAAAATCAAGCGACCGCGGCTATGCCAATCACGGCTGGCTAAAAAGCTTTCATTCCTTTTCATTTGCCGGTTATCACGATCCTCAATTCATGGGGTGGGGTAATTTACGCGTAATCAATGAAGATCGGGTTGCTGCCGGACGGGGCTTTGGTAAGCATGGCCATCGCAATATGGAGATCATTAGTTACGTTCTATCGGGTGAGCTAGCGCACGAAGACAGTATGGGAAACGTGAAGGCAATTCCACCGGGCGATGTTCAGCGGATGAGTGCAGGCACCGGTGTTGTTCACAGTGAGTTTAATCATGCACCAGATCAAGAGACCCATTTTTTACAAATCTGGATCGAACCACTGCATATGAATGTTGAGCCTGGATACGAGCAAAAATCGATTCCATTAAATTCCAAGAAAGGATGCTTGCGCTTAATTGCCTCGCACGATGGCGCCCAAGATTCAGTGAGGATGAACGCCGATGCCCAGATTTTTGCCGGCTTGTTTGATGGCGATGAGTCCGCTCGTTTAGAGTTAAATCCAGCGCGCAAAGCATACGTTCATTTGGTACAAGGTAAGTTGCTAGTACAAGGGCAGCAGCTCGAGGCAGGGGATGCACTCATGCTGGAGGGCGAGGTAGTGCTCACTTTGGAGCGCGGCATCGGCGCCGAAGTATTGGTATTTGATTTACTGCCGTAGTCGCGTGTTCACGTTTCACCACGGCGCTTAACTAAACCAGGAGGATTGCAATGGACGAATTCAATTTCTATAAGTTCATTGCTTACCTCATTGGCTTTGTCATTGCGGCGCTACTGCTGCTGAAGTTGTACTTGATGTACACCTTTCGAAAAATAGAAAAAGAAGAGCGCCAGCGGCATCAGCATCAGCAAGAAGAGTCGTTAAAGTAGCCCTCCCTAGCTCTGCTGCACTGCCCCGACTTAAATTCTTTAAGTCATTGATTTTTATCGATTTAAACAATATCCCTATAAATAAATTGACTTTTATTGCGTAATTTGTAAATATATTGTGACATCCAACTTTGTAAATATTTATTTACTTAGTCGGCTGTGTTTATGGGTACCCATAAATAAATCCGACGTGCAGGATTGGCACGGGTATTTGAAGTCGAGCAAGGAGATATCACTATGTCAGACGCAAATAAGGTTTGGCCTACTGGTCTTACCGAAGACGAGTCTCAGGAGCTGCATCGAAACCTGATTCAAGGCACCCAGTTTTTTGGCATGATTGCAGCATTTGCCCATTTACTGGCGTACATCTATTCACCTTGGCTGAAATAAGGAGATGACATGATCTACGGAAAAATGTGGTGCGTAGTAAAACCAACGGTTGGTCTTCCTCTTATCATCGGGGCGGTGGCTGTAGGTTCATTTGCCGTTCACACAATGATTTTGAACAATACAACTTGGGTCAAAGCATTTCTGAACGGTAATGCCAGTGTGCAAGCTGGCGCTCCAGCAGCCGCACCCGCGGCACCGGCGGCGAAAAAGTAGTCATTGGACTGTGAAAAAGGGCCAGGCAGCATGCGGTACGGCCTTTTTTTGCAGCCATTTTTATTTCAAGCAGGACGCCCATAGTTCTGCACTATGAAACGCATTAGTCAAAAAATAATTGATACGTGGGTTCACTTTGGACCGCGTTTCTTGCCGTTCGCCGATGTGGCGACCGATGATTTACCACTCTCGCGATTATTGCGATTGTCTTTGTTTCAAGTCTCGGTTGGGATTATGTTGGTTTTGCTGGTGGGAACCCTCAATCGCGTCATGATTGTCGAGCTCAAGGTTCCAGCCTCGCTGGTGGCAATCATGATTTCCTTGCCATTGCTCTTTGCCCCGTTTCGCGCTCTGATCGGCTACCGGTCGGATACCCATCGATCCCATTTGGGCTGGCGCCGAGTGCCCTACATGTGGATGGGCACGATGTTGCAATTTGGTGGACTGTCGATCATGCCGTTTGCCTTGCTGGTTTTATCTGGGGCCGGGCAGTCGAGTAATGCGCCCGCTTGGATTGGGCAATTGGGTGCCGCAGTGGCTTTTCTGCTCGTCGGTGCAGGCGTACACATTACGCAAACGGTGGGACTGGCCTTAGCCAATGATCTAGTTAAAGAAGAGTCGCAGCCGAAAGTCGTCGGGTTAATGTACGTGATGATGCTCGTCGGCATGATTGCCAGCGCGCTTATTTTTGGTGAACTCCTATCGGAATACAGCCCCGGGCGTTTGATTCAGGTGATTCAGGGCGCCGCGATTGTGATCATGGTGCTCAATGTGGTGGCGCTGTGGAAGCAAGAGTGTCGCGATCGGGCCAGAGTGGCGGCACGTGAAGTAAATGTGAGTTTTTCAGAGTCGTGGGGCATCTTTTGCAAAGGCAATCACGCGATTCGGCGTTTGCTGGCGGTTGGTCTGGGCACGATGGCATTTACGATGGAAGACATTTTGCTCGAGCCCTACGGCGGCGAGATATTGAATATGAGCGTCGGTGCAACCACCTCGCTGACCGCAACACTAGCCATTGGCGGGCTATTAGGATTTGGTTTGGCATCGCACGTACTAGGTAAGGGCTACGATGCATTTCGGATGGCAATGAATGGCGCGTTTGTGGGCCTACCCGCATTTTTAGCCGTGATATTGGCTGCCCCCTTGGGATCGCCCACCTTGTTTGCGTTTGGCATCTTATTGATTGGCTTTGGTAGCGGTTTATTCGGGCATGGAACGCTCACGGCCACCATGCGCCTAGCCCCCAAAAAGCAAAGCGGCTTAGCCTTGGGCGCTTGGGGAGCGGTTCAGGCGACGGCCGCGGGAACGGCAATTGCCTTGGGCGGGGTGATTCGTGACCTCGCTACTCCGCTCGCAGGGGCTGCAGGCGGCTATATTGTTGTGTATATTATCGAAATAATCTTATTACTGGCAGCCATTGTGGTCATGTTGCCGCTGATAAAAAGCAGGTTTAATCTGGCCACAAATACCGCTTAGTTCTTCATTTCAAGGGCTAGGCGGATAACATAAGGAGCGTACGATGGGTTTCGGAACTGTAATTGCAATTTTGCTGGTGGTCGTATTCACCGTGGTTATTTTGAAAGATTTGGATCGAAATAATAAGTGGAAGTAAAGACCATTTAGCTCTCCACAGAGCCTGTTTTTGACAAAAGCCCACTCAATGCAGTGGGTTTTTTTCATTTCTGCAGCGCATACGGCTTCAATTCGATTGGGGGTTTACGACTACTGCCATTTTTAAATTAAGTGCGTAGTATGGGCTAACACCTTAATAAAAGTGAAGCATGCCAACTCCCTCGCCTGATTTAGTTGAATTGACCTATGTCAGCCAACCCGCTGAGGAAATGTCCTTTTTAGGATTGATGCGCCTTCTCTATCACTCCTACCTGCGTAACCAAGCCCTTGGTATTACTGGGGTGTTGATTTTTGAAGACCAACGTTTTGGACAGGTCATCGAGGGACCGGCTAACTCCATTGATCGCCTGTGGGAAAAGATCCAAAAAGACGAGCGCCATAAAAACGTAAAGCTGATAAACCGTAAAGCGATTGAGCGCCGCAGTTTTTTAAAGTGGACCATGATTTTTCAGGGCAATGAAGAAATTGCCAATCGCTTACCTGAAGTGAAGGCCGCCGTCGAGCAGGGCGATTTTCCGAACGACCACCCTTTGCTAGTTGCGCTACGCAACGAAATTCAGCACGACTAGACCATCTATTTTTTTATGGATGCCAGCGCTAAGGCCATGCGGTCCATCGCTTGCTCAAGTAGCGCGCGCTGCGTACCAAAATTAAGTCGAACAAATTGTGGCGCATTGAATTGAGCGCCGGGTGACAGCGCTAGACCAGAGGCCAAAAATAGAGCATGGGGATCAGCGCACTGCAGCGCGTTGCAATCGATCCACGCCAAATAACTGGCCTCCACTCTTGCTGCCTTGAGTAGAGGCATTGCTTGGATGCGCTCCGCAACATAATCCCGATTTCCTCGAAGGTATGACAGTAGCGCTTGGCGCCATGGCTCCCCATCCTGGAGTGCTGCGATGGTGGCGGTATAGGCCATCAGGCCTGGGTCGGCAATAGTGCGGTGTAAATCGGTTTGCATCGCGCTACGTAAGCGGGGATTTTCTGCAATCGCCCATGCCAAGCCAATGCCTGGAAAGTTAAACACTTTATTGAGTGACATGAGGGTAACGGTGCGCATCGAAATGCGCTGATCGAGGCTCGCAATCGGAATATGACGGGCATCGTTATCTAGCACCAGCCCCGCATGAATCTCGTCAGAACAAATGAGCAAATCATGCGCTTCACAAAAATTAGCAAACTGCAGTAGTTCAGTTTTAGTATAGATCGTTCCGCCTGGATTCTGTGGATTGCAGAGCAAAGCTAATTTGGTATTGGCTTGGCAAAATGAATCGAGTGTTTGCCATGGCAAAACCCACCGATCATTTTCTAGCTCTAGTGGGATTTCGGTATACGGGCGCGGACCTTCAGAACAGGCGAGGCGCAAGTGGTGGTATACCGGCTGCGGAACCAGAACATATTCAAGTTGGGTGGTTAGCCGACGCACCGCAGTGTAGAGCCCAGAAACAACGCTGGGCAAAATTACAATCCAGTCGGGATCCACTTCCCAGCCGTAGTGCACCTCTAAATAGCGGGCTATTTCGCTGCGCAGGGAGTCGGTCGCATGGGTGTAGCCAAAAACGCCATGCTGAACGCGCTCGGCCAGTGCATTGATCACGCAAGGCGGCGACTGAAAATCCATGTCGGCAACCCATAGCGGTAAAACATCACCACCGGCGTAGCGATCCCAGCGAATCGAGTCGCTATTGCTGCGATTGACTGGGGCATCAAAGTTAAAAGGCATGGGTGGATTGTACCGAGTGGGTGATTTACGGATTTTCATGTGAAAAATACAACACCCCAGCAAATCGAGCGATTTAAGGCTACTATTGGCAAATTATTTCAATTGAGAAGGTAGTCTGTGATGGTAAAAGCCCTTAGAATTAAGTTAGCCCGCTGGATTTTGGGTGAGCATTGTGCCTGCTACAAGATGGGCTATCACCCACTTGTCGACTTTCGTCAAAAAAGTGCAGACACGGAAGCGAAGGCAAAGGCACGTCCAGCCTAATATGGTTAACTAAGGGGAATGCAATGAGCAATAGCAAAGCAATCGAAACAAAAAACAAGCTAGTAACGATTTACGGCGGATTAACGATTGCATTCATTGCAATCTTTTCGACTATTTCAATTCTGTCTTGGTTTGTCTCGGCACTGAACTTTTAAGTTCCCTTTATTGCCCCGTAGCAGGAGGGCGATTTCATTCGCTCTTGCTTGTTTCTTTGTCTTCCAGTCGCATCCTTTTTTCGCGCTCTTTACTTAGATCGCGAAAT
>CANGWV010000028.1 GCA_947457875.1 Burkholderiaceae bacterium | reverse complement strand
TACGCAAGGAACCGGATACGTCGGCGCTCGTCATTGATTTCGCTAAATCGTTGTCATTTTCAGCCATGGTGATTCCTTATTCTGTGCTTTCTCGGTGCTTTATTGGCCATCAGGGATTAAGCCATCTGCCGCTGCACTTATTGTATCGCTTGGGCTGGCAGTTGCGGGCGCCTGAGCCTGACTTTGGGCAGCTTCTGGAAGTTGTTCATACAACTCGCCTTTTTCAGCGCTCCGCATCATGCTAGGGCCAAGGCGGGCGCTTTCAAGGGGGCTTTTGAGAAACTCGGTCGGATGCTGAATCGTACCCACCTTGACCGAATAACGGCCATCTTTGGTGCCATATTGACCCTTGATCACCGGCAGACCATCGACATATACCGTGACTGGGTCATTAATCTCGATGGGGATGATGTCCCCAACCGATAGGGACGTAATTTCACGGAGCAACATCTGTTTGCGCGCCAGTACCGCTACGGCCGTAACGGGTGCCTCGTGCACCTGATCATTTAACAAGTCAGTCCAGTGCTGATCGGGCTCGGTCGCAAAACCCTGCATATTGTTGTACAAAATGCTTTTGACTGGTTCGAGCACCCAAAACGGAATGCACAGATCAATATCACCCGGCCGGCCATTAATCTCAATCGTAAACTTGGAATGCAAGACCATCTCGCCTGGGGAGGTAATCTTGGCAAAACCGAAGTTGGTTTCTTGCCGCATGAAATCAAACTTAATTTCGTAAACCGATTTCCATGCTTTTTCGTATTCGCTTAAAAAGGCATCGACTAAGCGGCGAATAATGCGCAATTCAGTGGCTGTATATTCACGTAAATTCAGGCGCGGAGCCAAGCGCCCCTCGCCACCAAACATATTGTCAATGGCAATGTAGACGACACCTGGGTCCACAATCCAGCAACCCACACCCCGCAAGGGACGAATACCGACAATATTAATATTGGTGCGCTCAGGAAACTCATCGACGAATTTTTGATAACTCTTCACCACCGGAAGGTGCATCTGCACCTCAATGGGTGCGCGGATCATATTAAAGAGGGTGAGTCGCACGGCACGACTAAAACGCTCGTGAATCAACTCCAGAGTCGGCATGCGGCGCCGGGCAATAATCTTCGATTTATCAAACATCGCACGCTGATCTTCAGCGTCAATGTTCATCTCGACATTGATTTCCTCTGCCGCCATGTTTTCCTAGGTGGACTTTCTTAAGTGGTCGGTTACTGCATCACAAACGAACTGAACAACACGGCTTGTACCGGCAAATCCATTTCGGTGACATTCCAAAATTCAGCTGCAGCGCGGGCTGCTTCATTTGTAATTTTTTGGCCAGAAGATGTCTCTTTAGGAACCGCTCCAATACGCTCTAAATTTTGCATATCCGCAGTTCCGGGTTGCTGTTGCAAAATATAAATAGCAGTTAATTGGGGCGCAATGATGGAGTTAATGACCAATGCAATTTCGCGCGCCATCATGACTTTACCTTCAACCGTGGCCAACTCTTGCATTTGCCGCGAAGACAGCACGGTGATAATTTTGTCGCGAATCACTGGCATGAAACTCTTAATTTTGCCCTCGGTAGCTGAATCATTCGTTCTCAGAACGATTTTTGTCTGCAAATAATGTTCGCCGCCGCGCCCAGGCAGATTGACGATCATCTCATCCAGCGGAATATAGATTGGCGGAGCATTTTCTTTGCGCTCCATCAACTGTTTCTTCAGAATATTTTCGGGACGCTTTGCCTCAGCTTCTTTGATTTTTTTAGCTTCGGCAGTGCTTTGCATATACATATAACCGCCCACGGCAGCTACCAGCAGCACCACCACACCAATGATGATGAAAAGCATTTTCTTGCTTTTTGGTTTAGCAACTTCTTGGGGTTTTTCTCCATTTGCTGGGGTGGCTGGACCAGCAGCCGGGGCTGCAGCATTTGGATCTAAAGTCGGTTCAATACGTTCTTCATCAGCCATCGCTGTATTCCTCTTTACTCAATGATATCAAGCATACAGGTGAACTGCATTGCCATTAACCCTATTATCACCTGATCGGACTGAACCGATAGGCAATGTTGTATCTGAGCGTTGAGAAACTGGGGGTGGACTGTTGTAAAAACCTTGCCGAGGATTGCTAAAGCCTTGCTCGCGCGCCTGCTGAAATTGACTGTCTTGCCTCAAATCCAGCGATAAATTAAGGCCCATTTGAGCAAATTCATTTTTCAAGTTCTGGCCGCCTTGATCGAGTCGGGACTTGGTGGCATCGCTCGCACCTTCCACAATCAGGTGGGCGCGTCCAGCCTGGTCAATCCGCAGATCAATACGGATGGTGCCCTGCTCTGGTGGCGTTAATTCCAGGAGGATGCGTCCGCCGCCTGATTTGGCCGCATTCATGACTTGTTCATGGAGCGGGCCAGTAGCCAAGGAAACCTCGGCGGCTTTCATTTCGATTTTTTGCTGGTTACCCATATTTTGAGCATCGATACGGGCTAAATTAGCAGTATTGGTAGGGGTAAATTCGCGCGCATCCAAGGCGTCTTTAAATTCCCTATTTTCATTAAGGGATATGCTAAGCGCCTCGATCGCGCCCTTGGCATCCACGGCGCTCGCACTCATTAATGGCATACCCTTTGCGGCAGCAGCCTTATCGCTTGATTGGCCAGGCGTCAAAATGGCATCCGATGCTTTGGCTTTTACTGCTTTTTCACCGACAGCAATAAGTGCATTGGCTGCTTTAGGATCTGTGACGTTTTGAATGGTGGCCGCTTTTGCAGGGTCTACTATGCCGGCTTGCTCAAGGACCACGGCTGGCTTTTGCTGCCCAGCACCTTCGACCGCCAACAACTTAATCGAGCCTAAATCCTTGCCCCTATTCATCAGGTCGGTTAATTGCGTCTGAATCTCAGGGGGAAGCGTAATGCCATTTTTCTGAGCCAAGCTCTGAATCGCGCTCGCAATTTGGGCTGGGGTTTGAGCCGTGGTTTGAGCCGTGGTTTGACCCAAGGACTGTTGTTGCAATGCCTGCATCAATGATGCTGCCTGACTCTGCATCGCTATTTCAGCGCTTTGACCGGAGGCTTTCATGGCACGCGAAAGCGCTTGCGTAATTAAGGCCGATTGCTTGGCATCCAGCTGCTGACCATTGACTAACTGCATGAGGCCCTGCGTATTTGGGCCGCCCGCCTGAGCATTCAGGCTCCCCATCAGGCTTTGAATGCGTGCCGCTGAATCGGCTCCCGCCGAGTTCACCTGCTGAGTTGTTGGATTAGGTGCCTGTAAGGCAGTGTTTAAGAGACCCTGCGCTGCGAGTTGGGCCATTAATAACTGCAGTGCATCGGTAATTTTTGCAGGATCTTCGGCCTGCGAACCCATTTTGGGCAAATTTTGCCGACTAAATGCCAGTGACATGGAGGATTGAGGGCTAGCTCTATCTGATCCTGCCCGCGCCTCAAGGCGCGTCATGCTCGACCGATCGAGGGCGGCAGCAAAGGCTTCAAATCCGGCGGGCATAGCGGATCCGCCGGGCATAGAGCCTGGCTTGCTAGTGGCGCTATTCGCGTCACTGGCAGTTGCTTGCATTCGAATTTGACCTACTGTTGGCATAGCCTCTCCATAAGGAACACTACTTACTATGCATCTTTCGTGCCAGAATTGGCACTTGCCCTCGCGGCGTAGTTGTCTTCAAATAGGTTCATTTCCGCCTTTGCCTTCTTCTGCCTGGCTTCCAGCTTCTTTTTATCGACCAATTTAGTTAGTCCGCGGGTGCGCATTCTGGCCTCAGTGGCGGTTTTAAGGGTGTCTTCCGAGGCCCTCGATAGACCTTGAATTTGCCCATCCATCTCAATGGAGCTCTGAATGAGCTTTTCTCGAAACGCATTGGCATCTTGGATAAAGGCAACGGAAACGCTTTGATTGCCACCGGCAATCATTTGCACTTCATAGTCCTTGGCATACTCAAGTACTTGATTTTTAAAAGCTTTAGTTTGATTTACCTGTCCGGCAGCCCTTTTCGCGCGGGCCATGGCTTGATCCTCGCGGATCTTGGCTAAGCGCAGGAGCAGTTCAATCGCAGACATGATGCATTACACCACTGGCGGAGCAATCTCGAACAGGCGCTTTTCCGTTTCGTCTATTGGAATGGCTTGTTCGGCATCTTGCTGTAAAAACGCCTGAATGTGGGGCCATGCTTGCAGTGCAGCATCTAAATCCGGATCGGTTCCCGCGATGTAAGCACCCATCGAGACCAAATCGCGCCCCCGCATGTAGCGACTGTAAAGTTGCTTTAAACGCCGTGCAGACAAGAGGTGTTCTTTCGAGACCACTTTGGGCATCACCCGAGAAATCGACTTCTCCACATCCACTGCGGGGTAGTGGCCACTGTCGGCCAACTCACGCGATAAGAAAAAATGGCCGTCCAAAATACCCCGGGCGGTATCCGCTACCGGGTCATTGGTGTCATCGCCTTCGAGCAAGACGGTATAAAAAGCCGTAATCGAACCATCTGGGTTTGCGCCATTGCCAACCCGTTCCACCAGTTCCGGCATGCGCGCAAATACGCTGGGTGGATAGCCTCTGGCTACCGGCGCCTCGCCTAAGCTCAGGCCAATCTCGCGCAAGGCCATGGCGTAGCGGGTTAAGGAATCCACAATTAAAACCACGTGCTTGCCTTGATCCCTAAACCAGATGGCAACATCAGTGGCATAGGATGCGCCTTTTGAGCGTGCCAATGGGGAGGCATCTGCTGGAGCAGCGACCACCACTGCGCGCTTAAATGATTCTGGGCCTAGCGTGTCCTCACAAAAC
This sequence comes from Burkholderiaceae bacterium, assembly GCA_947457875.1. Lineage (GTDB taxonomy): Bacteria > Pseudomonadota > Gammaproteobacteria > Burkholderiales > Burkholderiaceae > Polynucleobacter. The sequence goes on along the minus strand of CANGWV010000028.1, from coordinate 13,684 downwards.
TCGCGCACCTCGCGACCGCGCTCACCAACCAAACCAATCACAATCACATCCGCAACGCAGTTGCGCGCCAGCATGCCGAGCAAAACACTTTTACCCACACCTGATCCTGCAAAAATACCGACGCGCTGCCCGCGGCCAACCGTCAGCAAACCATTGATCGCCTGAATGCCGACATCCAAGGGTTCGTGGATGGGTATGCGGTCCAGTGGGTTTAAAGTTCTCTGAATGAATGGCGAGAACTGTTTTTCTCCATAGCCTTTGCCATCAATCGGACGACCCAAGCCATCGACTACCCGCCCCAAGAGGCTCTCGCCAATCGGCAGCGGCTCTCCAACGCTGCTGGAGGTATAGCCCGAACCCGAATTAAATGGCGTGTTCGCTGGATAGACGAGCGCGCCCGGAGAGATTCCCTCCATAGTGTCAATCGGCATCAAGTAGGTAATCGCGCCATTAAAACCAATGCACTCTGCATCGTAGGTTTTGCCGCCAAGCTCGGACAAAATGGTGGCGCCAGTGCCAATGCTCATCGGCAAACCCTCTACTTCGAGCACAATTCCGGAAACGCGTTTGAGTTTGCCTTCCCGAATGGAACGCGGGGCCACTGCTAAATGCTGCCGGCGCGCCTCCAGCTGATCTGCTAATTGCGCAGGCAACAAATGGCTCACTCTTTTTCTGCCTTTGTGGGATCAACATCATCCGCAGGCGGTTCTAGATCCAATGCAGGGGATTCACTGGGCGCACTGCCAAGCAACTGCGTATCGCTCGGTGGCAATGCATCGGCTGCGCCGTCCATCTCTAGAGCCCCATCTAAACCCAAAGCATGGCGCACGAGAGCAAGGCGAGCTTCTTGGCCAACATCAATGCGGGCGCCGCTGACCTCAACATAAGCGTGCCCTGGACGCACATCCGCATCGACCAAAATAGTGCAGTTAAATGGCAATCCCGGATCATCCACAATCTTCTTCCAGGACTCTACTTCTTCCGCACGTAAACGCAGGTATAAATTCTCGCCCGGACGGGGCAGACGCATCAGGGCCTCTTGAACCGCAGCAACAAAAGGAGCACGCTCCATCGATGTGTTTGCGGTGAGGCGCGAGGCAATTTCAAAACTCAATTGGGTTAAGGGTTCAGCAATCGCTTCGGGCATACCGGTGAGCGTCTCGAGCAAATGGCCTAAAGCATCTTGCAAGCGCTTGGTTTCTTCATCCGCCTCAACATAGCCTTGCTTGTAGCCTTCGCGGTAACCGGCCTCTTTGCCTTCTTTATAGCCGGCATCCCTGCCTTCCACAAAGCCTTGATTTGAGCCGAGTTCGTAAGCTTCTTTATAGGCGCTTTCCCGAATCGCCTCTACTTCTTCCACCGTGGGGTAATAAACAGGCGCGACCTTCGGCGGCTTCGGGGGCTTTGGCGGATCGAAAGAGGGCGGCTCCCACCTCGTCAGCAAGGAGTCCTCATCAGAGGAAGGCATCGGCTGACTTGCCCCTTTCCATGATCATGCGGCCTTCGTCGGCCAAGGCGCGTGCAATGCGAATAACTTCTTTTTGCATTTCTTCGACTTCTTGCACTTTGACGGGCGGCCTGGTTTCCAGGTCCTCGCGCACACCATCGGCAGCACGCTTTGCCATGTTCTTGAAGAGTTTTTCGCGCAGCTTGGGGCTTGCGCCTTTCAATGCAATGATTAAGGTATCTTGTGGGACTTCTAACAACAAGGTTTGCAGCGAGCGATCTTCGATGTCGTTGAAATCCTCGAAGACAAACATCTTCTCTTGAATTGCATCGGCCAATTCCACATTGAAATTGCGAATCGTATTGAGCGCTTCTTTGTCGAGGCCGCCCGACAGCATATTGAGAATTTCCGCAGTTGGCACAACACCGCCCACGGTGCTTCTGCGGAAATCCGCATCGGGTCCTGCAGAGCGCGACATGACTTCGTTCAACTCCTTCAAGGCTGCTGGCTGTACCTTCTCGAGTAAAGCAATGCGGAGAATCAATTCATTACGCAAATCATCACCAAATAACTTCAGCACCGACGCCGCCTGCGATGGATCCAAGAATACCATCACGGTAGCAATAATTTGCGGATGCTCGTTTTTGATCATCTCGTACAGCACGTCGGATTCCATCCGCTTGAGTGTTTCAATACCCGACATGTCGAGCGTAGACTCAAGACGACCCAGCAAGTCAGAAGCACCTTCTGCACCCATGGCTTTGGTCAACATGTTTTGCATGAAGGAGTCGGTGTCAAACGCAACCTGCGAATTATTGGCTGTGACGTCTTTAAACTGACGCAACACTTGCAAAACCAAATCGCGGCTTAAGGATCGCACCACCGCCATTTTTCCAGAAAGGCGCTGCACCTCAAATGGAGTCATTTGGCGCAACACGTTTGCAGCCGATTCAGCACCCACCGCCAACAAGACCACCGCCGCGCGCGAGGCGCCGTCCAACTCATCAAAGGTCAGAGTACCGGATTGGGTCGCGCTCTTGACACCCTCTTTGAGGGCCTCAGCGATCGAGAGCTGTTTGGGGGCGGCTACTTCATCCGGCATGGTCTTTACCTATTGCCTCAAGCGGGATTGGCAGCAGCAGCATTAGCAGTATTGGTCTTATTCGCATCTTCTGCTAACCACTCCTTAAAGATAGAGGAAACCACTTTGGGATTTTCTTCCACAAATTCTTGTGCGTACTTGAGTAACTCATCGTACTCTTGTTTTTTCTCTTCATCCGCACGTTTACGCTCTTCTTCCAACTTGGCACGCTCCGCTTCAAGATGAGCACGCTCTTCCTCTTCAGCAATACGCTGACGCTCTTTGAGCAGCTCCATTTCCATGCGGCGTTTCTCGCGCGCCTTTGGATCCATCTGAGCCATCTCGGCTTTAATTTTCTCATCAAACTCTTCTTCGATGCGCTGCTCTTCCAAAGCCTCGTCGATTTTCTTGGGAAAGAGCAATGGCTTGACGACGCCAAAGAAGATAATGGCTAAAGATCCCAGAATAATGGCGAACTTAAAGAACTCTTTGCTGAGTTCAATCACACCAGCCTGTTTATAAAATGGGGGCTCTAAATCAGGCTCAATCTTAAATGGAATGTTGGCAACGCTAACGCTATCCCCGCGGCGCTCATTAAATCCAACCGCATCGCGGGCTAAACTATTAATCTGCTCTATTTCTTTGGTGCTGTACGGAACTGGCTTGAGGGGATTGCCTTCCTTATCAACCCCTGGAGGCTGCTTGAAATTCACAACGACACCGGCGGAAATCCGTTTAACCTGACCCTTTTGGGACTTAACACTCTGAATGGCGCGATCCAGTTCATAGTTGATAGTGGCATCCCTTTTCAGATTGGTGGCCGTTCCAGCAGAACTGCTTGGAGGTGCATTGAGGTTTTGCGGTCCGGTATTGGCGGCCGCTCCGCCTGGGGCATTAATCGGCGCCTGCGCGGCGCCAGGTGGCTGGTTGGTCAGGGCGCCGGGCACGCCCGCTGCAGCTGATCCGGGCGATGCCGCTTCGTTGGTTTGCTGGCTACGAATGGAAGATTGATTGGGCGGCGAGTTACGGCCAAAGGTTTCTTCAGTGCGCTGCACTTCGCCAAAGTCCATGTCCACTGTAACCTGCGCGCGGACATTCTCTTTACCGGTGATGGGCTCCAGAATCGCTTGAACCCGTTTCGATAAGGCGCCCTCTAATTCGGCCACGTACTTTAGCTGTGTACTGTCGAGGCCCATGAGACGCTGTGCATTGGGCGCCAAAAGGCTGCCTTCCGCATCCACAATCGTCACATTCGCCGGGCCTAAATTCGGCACAGAAGAGCCAATCAGATTAGTAATGGCGGCGACTTGTTGCGAATCCAAGAAACGGCCCGGATGCATCGTAACGACTACCGACGCCGTGGGCTTTTCTTGCTCGCGCATAAACGCAGTTTGCTTCGGAATCGCGAGCATCACTCTGGCTGATTTGACTTGAGCTAATGAACTTATGCTGCGCGCCAGTTCACCTTCAAGGGCGCGCTGGTAATTGACTTGCTCAACAAATTGGCTGGTGCCCAATTTTTGATTTTCAAGCAGCTCAAAACCAACATTGCCCGCCTTCGGCAACCCTTGTCCAGCAAGGCGCAGACGGGTTTCATACACCGAAGTCTCAGGAACTAAAATGGCGGCTCCCCCTTCGGTGAATTTGTACGGCACATTCATTTGCTGGAGGGCCGCTACGATCGCAGCCCCATCGCGTTCATTAATACTGGAGAAAAGCACTCGGTAATCGTCTTTACTGCGCCCAGAAACCGAGACAAAAATCAGCACCGAGATGAATAAAAAAAGGGCCGCAACAACAATCAAACGTTGCTGGAGATTGAGGGCACCAAAGCGCTGTTGTAATTCACCTAATTTTGAGGGGAGTTTCACCTTGCCCGTCAATGGGACAGCTGCTGGAGCAGCTAAGGAGGCGGCCTTAGAGCCAATACTGACTACTGCTGCATCCTTTGCGCTTTCCTGTATTCCGGGCTGTGCTTCTTCGCTCAATGGGTCGCTTCCGTCAAATCAGGCAATGTGATTTAAACATCATAGCACTAAATATAGAACATTTTTGCCATTTTTCCCTAAATATTGATATTCTATGACCTGAATGAGGCAAAAATTGCCGCCTTGCGTGTCCGTCATCGCAAGCCATAAATTACACCTGAATAGGCATCGAAATACATTGACCAAGTCTGCTGGCGCTGTACATGTGGAGAATGACCCCGCCCTGGCTGCAAAGCACCTGGAAGAGGCCTTTGCCATTTTTTATGCGGAGTCTCAAAAACTCGAGGCCCAACAAGCTGACCTTCAGGACAAGATCAATCAACTGAGCTCCGAGCTACAGCAGTCAAATCAGCGACTCGGCATCTTATTAAATGCAATTCCAGCTGGGGTAATTTTGCTGGAAAACAACATTGTGTTGCTTCATAACCCGGCCGTGTTGCAATTTTTACCCAGTCTTAGCAAAGGCCAGCAATTTGCCCTGCCAAACGAGTGGCAAGCCTCGATCGCCCCCGGCGAATACGTCATAGGTAGTCTTGAAGACCCCAACGCACCGCAGAAAATGGTGCAGGTCATCCGCATCGATGAAGGCATCCGCAGCTTTATTCAGATTCAAGACATCACCGCCAATATTGCACTTCACCAAGAAACGCAGCGCGAGAACCGCCTCACCGCAATGGGTAAGATGGCGGCGGGCATTGCGCATCAGTTCCGTACACCGCTTGCTACTGCCCTGCTCTACTCATCGCACCTGTGTGACGACGAAGTGCAACCCGAGATGGCTAAAGAATTTGCCTTACGTCTACGCAAGCAATTGATGGACCTGGAAAAACTCTCGCAAGACATGCTGCGATTTATTTCCAATCGCCCCAATAAAACGGTACTCACTTCGGCCAAGCAACTGATTGAAGAAGCGCAAGCCAGCATTCAGGCGCTCTTTGAAACCAAAGGGGTCACCCTCTCGATTCAGTGCGCTATTGCCGATACGGTGCTGTTGCTGGTAGAGCCAAAGTCCATCCCCAATGCTTTGGTAGCGATTCTGGAAAATGCACTCGCCGTCTCAAAAGCAGGCGATACCGTCGTGCTGACCGCAACAACGGAATCCAAAAAACTCATCATCACGATTGCAGATCAAGGCCCCGGTATTGCCAGCACTATGATTGATTCTTTGTTCGAACCCTTTTCTACTACCAGCGCCAATGGCACTGGCCTGGGCTTATCGATTGCAAAAAATACTTTAGATGCACACCGCGGAACCATTGGCGTTCACAACACCCAAGAGGGCGCTGTTTTCAAAATCACCCTACCCATTACTCAATCTTAAAACCCAATCTTAAATACGCATAGCGGCCAATTGAAATGAATGAATCCATCGATGCACGTTTTCCCGTGATTTTGGTTGAGGACGATGAAGACCTCCGGGAGGCCATTGCCGTCACGCTGCGCATGAAGAACATTGACTTTGTGACGCACCAGCGCGCAGAGACCGTGGTGCCCCTTTTGCGCCCAGGACTCAACACAGTATTGGTAACCGACTTCAAGCTGCCGGGCATGACTGGTCTCGATCTACTAAAGATTGCGCAGACGCAGTGCCCCGACCTGCCGGTTGTCATCATGACGGCGTTTGCCGATACCAAACTCGCAGTAGAGGCGCTTAAGGCTGGGGCAAGGGACTTCTTGATCAAACCGTTTGTGCCGCAACAATTAATCGAAATTATTTCCCGCTATCACCCACCCGAAGAGCCAAAAGCAAACTCCAACGAAGCTATTGCATCAATAGAGGCTACTCCCAAGGCCAAGGAAACCGGTTCGCAAATTCGCTCTATCGAGCACAGCGTGATTGCCGTCGACCCCCAAAGCATTGCTACCTTCACGCGCTGCGAGCGCGTGGCAGCGACCGACACCAGCGTTTTAGTCACCGGTGAATCGGGCGCTGGTAAAGAGGTGATTGCGCATCACATTCACAAAACATCAAAGCGTGCCAAAGGACCTTATGTCGCCATCAATTGCGCCGCTATTCCAGAGACCTTACTGGAGTCCATTCTGTTTGGCCATGAAAAAGGCTCCTTTACTGGCGCAACCAAATCCCAAACCGGTAAGTTTGAGCAAGCCCACAAAGGCACCCTCTTTTTAGATGAAATCGGCGAAATGCCTGCGCCGCTGCAAGCCAAACTCTTGCGCGTGTTACAAGACAAAATGATTGAGCGCATTGGCTCAACCGATTCGATTCAGGCAGACGTGCGCATCATTGCGGCAACGAACTTAAACCTGCAGGAGCAAGTGAAGGCAGGCAAGTTCCGCGAGGATTTGTACTTTCGCTTAAACGTATTCCCGATCCACGTTTTGGAATTACGCAATCGCCCCCTCGACATCATTCCTTTAGCCGAGTTCTTTCTGAAGCGCTACAGCATGAACATCGGTCGCGACTCGCTTACCCTCAGCACAGCAGCGAAAGCACTGCTCCAAAAGTACCCCTGGCCAGGCAATGTACGGGAACTGGAGAACATCATCCAGCGGGCGGTTTTATTGGCCGATGGCGATCAAATCTATGCGGAAGATTTGGAGCTGGACGATTCCCAGTTGACCCACCCTGGCCTGGCTGATCACCATGCAAAAGAACCAATAAAACAGGATTTGAGCAGTGTAATGCCCCAAAATGGCACAGAAATTGCATTATCAAAGGGTGAAATAAGCCAAGACATTGGGTCAGTTGAGCGCGAGCACATCCTCAAGGTTTTAGCGGAAGTAAATGGAAATAGAACTAAAGCCGTAGAAATATTGGGAATATCTGCTCGTGCATTGCGCTACAAGCTGAAGTCGTATAAAGAAGCAGGCTTCCTTATTGATTGATTTTGTTAGATAATCAGATACATGAACACACCGAACGTAGATTCCATGGTTACCCGGATGCAGGCTTTAGCTGCTGCAGCCAGCGGCAAGCCTGTAACTACCGACAACCAGGATCCGAATCGGGTTGATTTCTCGGCCGTGCTCAAGAACGCGATTGAGAACGTTAATACCGCTCAAAACAGCGCCCAAGCCAAGGCCCAGTCCTTTACGCTTGGGGCTTCCGACACTTCATTGGAAGATGTGATTGTTTCCTTGCAAAAAGCCAACTTATCCCTGCAAGGCATGATTGCCGTGCGCAATCGCTTGGTGGATGCCTACAAAGAAGTGACCAATATCCAGGTGTAATTGCCTGAACTACAGCAACATCTATTTAGCCAAGGCCCAGTTATTCTGGGCTTTTTTATTGCTAAAACTGCTTATCTTGAATCGATTGGAATGTTGTTTGGATTTGGTACTGTCTTGTTATCCAGCTCATAAGCCCACGCCAGCACTTCTGCCACAGCGGCATATAGCTTAGGCGGCACTAATTCATTGAGTTTGAGTTGCATTAAAAACTCCACGAGCTCCGGCTCGGTTCGCGTGGGTATGCCCATTTCCTTGGCTTTGGCCAAGATTGCATCGGCTACAAAGCCCTCACCTTGGCCCGTAATGCGCGGCGCAGCGCTATTAATTTCATAAGCCAGGGCAACGGCTTTGCGGGTTTTCTTATCCAGCGCCAACCGTGCCTCCGCCCTTAAGGCTAACCTTGGCATCCGGATCAACCTGCGCCCGCATTTGCTCGAGCAAGCCCGCAAATGAATTTGCGAGTGTACTTTGCGCTTCCGGCGCGCCCTCAACGGCAACGTGAACGCTCTCGCCAAACTGAGTGCCAACAACTTTGAAAGGGCCTAAATTAGGCAAACTCACTTCCATCGTAATGCGGCTACCTTTTTGTAATTGCCCCGGCTGCTCCGGATCGGCTTCCCAAGCATCTTCGCGATACAAACGCCCTTGCACATTGGGCATTAGTTGCCCTTGCCATAATAAGTCACCGCGCAATAACAACTTGACTGAATCCTTCACCGCAGGAGAGTCTGTTGCAATCTGCCCAAGCAGCGCTTCACTCTCAGACTCAATGCTGCCGGTGGTAGCTAAGGACTTGCCATCATTCTCACTCGCAGGAAAAAGCAGGCGCCTTAATTGATCGGCTGCAAACATGCCCGAGCTTTGTAAGTTTTGATACAAGACGGTCATAGCCAATTTAGGGTCTGCTGCATTGACTACGGGGCTGCTGGAGGCAGCGCCCGGCCAATTCACCACGGCATTTTGCGTTATTGCCCCCTTAGCATCCGTCACGACCGACTTACCCAACTCAGGCACCTCTACCGCCAAGATGTCCGAAAGCAATTGCCCTAGAGCAGCACCGCCCAAGGTGTCCATGCGTGCCAGGCTTTGTGACAGCAAGCCGACAGTACGGGCTTGGCTTGGATTACCAGCGGCCTCAGCCAAATCACCCGTCATCGAGGAAAGTTGCAGTAGTACCGCCTGATCAACATCAGGCTCAGAAGGAGTGCTGATTCCAAATTTGCCGGCTGCATTTTGCAGGACGTCTTGCAAGCGCGTACTGGTCGGATTATTGACTACCGGCAAAGCCATCCGCAACGCCACTCGGGGGTCAATCGATCCGAGGCTTTCTATAACAGCGGGGGCGGCGGGAGGGACAATCAGATCATTCCGCTGGTGATCGACCATTGGACTGATGGGTACATTGGAGGGAATTGGCATGGACATACTCAATCCTCTTTAAATAACGGTTTTATTACTTTAATACCTTATTAGCAAAAAACCAAACACCCTCAAAAGAGGGGTTAATTAATAATTGACTGCGCTCTGGTACGCACTGGAATTAACTTCAGCTGTATTCAGTGTTGGAGCTAATTCTGTTGGGGCTAGTGCTAACCAGGCCTCATATAAGGGAGTTAGCACATCAATAATTTCCTGAATGCGTTCAGGGGATTTTGCTACGCGTGCACTGATGAGTTCCCGCAAGGACCACTCGTAAACGGCACCAAGACTCTGGGCTACTTCTCCGCCACTGTTGTAATCCAAACAAGCCAGTAATCCCTGCTGAATTAAATCATGCGCTTTAGTAAAAGATTCAATTCCATACTCCCCCGCCTCAAGTGCTTTCTTTCCCATATTGAGGTGATCAAAGACGCGTTGGTATACCAAGACAATCAACTGTCCAGGATCGGATGCATTGACACCAGTAAATGCTTCTGTCGCTGCATAGGCTCGCGCTGATTTGAGTGCCATATATTCTCCGATGGATTCTTTTTTAGACTACGTTTACTTATTGTTGTTATTGTTGGTCAGCGCATCCAAGGCACTCGTTAAGGAGTTGCTGGTCGAGCTGAGCTGAAACAACAAGGCGTTTAATGCGGAATACTGTTTAATGTAGTTGTTTTGAATCGCGTTTAACTTTGTCTCGAGCGTGCCTTGGCGAGTTTTTAGGTCTCTGATTGAATTATTCTGCGACTCGATTTGCTGGCTCAGCACGCCTTTGGAGCCAGATGCGGTGTTAACAAAACTTAGCAAGGTGTTGCTATCACTGATGTAGCCTACATTTACATTCTGGCTCATAATGACATTTAAATTGTTGGCTTTAATCGCTGCATGGCTTATCGAATTGAACTTTACCGTGCCGTCGCGTTGCAAGTCCATGCCAAGCGATGCCAAGCTTAGGCTTGAGCGCTGGCCAGTGCTTGGGTCTACAGCGCCATAGGAAAGCCCCGTCGCAAAGCGACTTTTAATGTCTTCAATAAACGCTAGCATTGTCGGGTTGGTAGCAAATGTCCCCGGCTTGTCAGAATTGGCATTATTGGCCGTCAAGGTTTTATGTAAACCAATCAGCTCGTTATAAGCAGTAACTAGATCCTTGATTGTTTTCTCAGAATTGTCAGGGCCATTGGCTATCGTGATCGTTCTGCTAGAACCAGCGGCAGTAGTTCCGAGTAAATTAAAACTTAAACCACCCACTGTATCAGTGATGGTATTGGTATCGCGCTCGAATGCAATGCCGTTTAAGGTGAACTGGGCATTTCTAGCGACTACCGTGGCATCTGCATTTACCGTACCGGTACTGAGGCCGGCGTACGTTACTGCGTTGGCCGTACCCGTTTGCGTGCCCTCGATGGTTAATGCCCACTGAGTGCTAGCGGTTGTTTGAACCACCCCAGATTTGACAGCAGCACCGAGGCCATTAATCCAGTTAGAGAGGTCAGTTACAGTGGGGTTGTCGCGAAGAACTGCCACTGTGCTTGCGCTAGCAACTCCGTTTACGGTAATCGTGCCCTTGGTGCTGTAAGTCGTGGTGCCGACTGTTAACGTGAAACCTGCAGCACCGTCTATAGTAACGGGGGCAGTCGCGCTACTGTAACCGCTCAAAGCATGCTTTGATGCCGCGGCAATTTGGCCAACTTGAATGGAGTAGCTGCCTGGAATAGCGCCGTTGGATGCCGTGGCACTCACCACCGCACTATCACTCGTACTCGCTATTCTATTGTTATAGGAATTGGGATTCTGAAAGCTACTTAGGGCATCTTTAAAACTGGATACTTTAGACCGCACATTACCCAAATCGCTAATAACCACTTGCTGCTGGGTAATCTTGGTCTTGATGGTATCGAGCGGGCGATTTTCTGCCGTCATCAACTGCTGTACAATACCGGCAACATCAATCGATGCGGTAGAGCTACTAGAACTGCTTGAATTGGTAGGAGAAACGGCCATTTTTGTGTTCTCTAATTAAGAAGTTAACCGCCCAAGTAGGGCGAGCTAGTACTTATCTTATGCAAAATACATGCCAATCTGCGCAATTGGCATGTAGATTTAGGCCCTTTGGCTTACCAACACATTGTTCAGACGCTGAAAATCCCTGGCGATCTTTAGCAATTCCTCGGAAGGCAACTGACGAACCAGCTCACCCGTATTGGGATTAACCACCCGAACAACGTTATAGCCAGTAGTTTCATCGACTGAGAAGCTTAAATTGCGCCCCATAGACTGTACAAACTGCTGAATATCGGCAGCTGCCTTTGCCACAACTTCACGTGTAGGCTGACTGGAAGCATCCACATTGGATGGCTTAATCACCGTGCTTGCTACCTGAGAAACGACCTCAGCGTCAGACCGTGTAGGCTGGGCAATCACCTGTGGCGCACCACCGGATTGCATTGCACCAGAGCTAGCGGCCGAATTAACATTAATTGTGCTCATTCTTAACTCTCCTCTTACTATCGACTAAAGCCTAGGGTGAATAAATCCACCTTAGGCTTTGCTGTCATACCTTCTAAATTACTTCAACAATGACAAGATTACATTAGGCATCTGATTTGCTTGGGCCAACATTGCTGTTGCTGCCTGTTGCATGATCTGGCCTTTTGTCAACTTCGCAGTTTCTGCAGCAAAGTCAGTATCAATAATTGCGGAACGGGAGTTCTGCAAGTTAGTGCTCTGGGCTTGCAAGTTGGTAGAAACGTAGCTTAAGCGATTCATTTGTGAGCCATATACAGCGCGCTGGGTTGAAATGTACTCCAATGCATTGTCAACGGCTGCAGCAGTATTCTTAAATGCGGTCTGCCATGTGTCGATGGTATCCAGATTTCCCAAGGCGCCTAAGTTGCCGGCACCAGCTTGGCTAATGCGAGTACCCAGTGTCATCATGTCAATTGACTGACCTGCGGTAGCGCCTGATGTGCCCGTTTGTATATTAAGAGTATCGATCTGGATAAATGCATCCGAATTTGCACCGCTTTGGAACTTGAGAGCGCTATTGTTACCTTGTGCAACTACAATTTGACCTGCTGTACTTGGGGTTCCGCCATTCTGAGCCAGAATAGAAGCTGAAAGTTGAATAGCTGTTTGGGCCTGATAACTTTTAACATCAAAAGCCACCCCAAAAGAATCAAAATTTATTGTTTGAGTAGCGTTAGCTGCATTAGCTGTTAAGCCAATACTTTGCTTGGTTTGAATGCCATTGATGGTGCCAGACAATGTAATTGTATCGGCTGAAATTGCTCCTATTGTGTAAGTGTTCGACGTACCACCACCGCCAGTAATAGAAGTCCCAGCGATTGTGATTGTATCGCCTACCTTATAACCAGTACCCCCAGATAAAGATAGTGCTGTAATCGCTGAGGTGTTATTGGTAACTAAAAGAGTGGCTCCGGTACCAGATCCGTTAGTAGTAAAGCTCGTTGCAGCAGCAGTTTGTGCAGTCAAAGTGCCAGTAATTCCAGCCGATCCGACAATTGATAAACCCGAAGCTAATGTACCGTTAGCTGCTCCAGATTCTGCAGAAAGTTGGTAAGTTCCAGGCGCAGTACCCGATAAACGAACGTCTGAAATAATTCCGCCCGTACCATTGATAGTCAACTTACCAACGTTAGGCGAAGTACCTTCTGCAACAATAGTGGCTGCAATCGCCGAACCCAACTGAGTGCCATCTGAGGCAGTTACGGTCGTTCTAATGTTTAATTTTACGCCAAATGTGTCGAAATTGAGAACTTGGGCCGTAGTTCTATCAGCCTGTCCAGCTGGGTTTGCAACCGCATCCTCAACGGTAACTGTTTGAGACTGCGCAAGACCACGGAAAGTACCAGTCATAGTTAGCTGGTTACCATTTCTCGTAAAAGTATAGGTGCCTGGGGTCTCGGCCAATAAATCCGAATCTAAAGAAACGGATAAAGTAGATGTTCGGGTATCGGCGTGAGTCAATGTTCCATCAGCCATAATCCCACTAGTAGCCACAGAAACCGCAGTTGTTGTTTGAGCGATACCAGCCTTGATATCACTATTGTTCGTATCGATACTGGATCCAGATGTTAATAAATTAATTCCATTAAATGCAGTACGCTGCGCTGTCGCGTTAATCTCATTATTGAGATCTTTCATTTCTTGAACGATGTTCAGCTTTTGGCTGGTTGACAGCGAACCGTCATAACCTTGTGTAGCCAATTGCTTGAGGCGCAAGAGCATATCTTGCACAGTTGACAATGAAGAATCGGCCGTTTGCAACAGATTTGTTGCATCGCTAAGGTTGCGAATCGACTGGTTTGTGCCATTGATCTGGCTTTGCATGTTTTGTGAAATCGATAGGCCGGCAGCGTCATCTTTGGCGCTGTTAATACGCAAGCCAGACGATAAGCGCTGTACAGACTGCGCCAAGTTGTTCTGAGCATTGGATAGGCTATTTTGGGCAAACAAAGAAGCCAAGTTGGTGTTAATTACTGTAGGCATTTAAATCTCCTTAATGAATACGGTTTGGGGCTAACCAAAATG
>CANGWV010000027.1 GCA_947457875.1 Burkholderiaceae bacterium | reverse complement strand
TAGACCCCGTTGCTTTGAGCGCGCATCTGCTTCCGCCTTTGCATAGCGTAGCGCTTCTTCCTTGGGTTGCTCTTTTGCGTAGTGTTTGTAAAACCACGCATAGCCATCCTGAATCATGCTTTGATTAATATCGACGCCGCCAATGTAAATCACGCCAAGGTGACGCCCATACTGGTCTTTTTTTCGCAAATCTACTTCCACATCCTGTTTAAAAATGCGACTAGCTAAGTGATCGCGTGCCTTTGTGCCAAAGGCTTGTTTCTTTTCAGGGGTATCAATCCCAACTAAGCGAATTTTGAGCTGCTGTTTGTCTTCTGTCAGTAGGGTGATGGTATCGCCATCGCTGATGGCAACAACCAGGCCAGGGGTTAGCGGACCAGCACTGATCGCGGCCTGTGCGAAGAAAACAAGGCTAATGAGCAGGGTGCGAATGGCATTCATCTGAATATTGTTACATTTTTGATGATTATTGCCGCATTTTTTTGTGTAATTTACTAAATTAAACACGCCTCCATTCGAAAGCGCCCTAAATTAGGTGACAATCGCAGGTGTTGTATTTCATTTGATTTTATGCTGAGCGAGTTTTTATGCCTTCTTATTGGTCCAGTAGTCCGTATCGCCACCTTCGCGTTAGTCCTGATAACCAGTTGATCGTGACGGACGATTTTTTACGTACTTATTTAGACCGGCCTGAGCTTGTCTTAATTCCCGAGTCCTGTGCGGCTGAGCAAGCCCTGCACCAGCGTTTATTTGAAAACCCCCAGGCAGAAATCAGCGAGGCAGAAATTGCCCAGATGCAGGATGCTGACATTCAAGTCAATTACGGCATTTGGCTACGCTACCGCGCCAAATTACTTAAAGCGCCTTCGCTCGAATCGTTTTATATGAGTTTGTTTGAGGGGGATGGGGTCGATGTACCCCCCTTGTTCATTAGCCAGCTAACCCAAGTCTTTTTGCAGCACATCCTCGGCGAGGACGCTGCGCCGCTTGAACTTCGCATGGCAGAGATTTTTTTCAGAACGCAGGCGATTTCAATCCAAGAGGGTGGGGTAGTGATGGCTGCGGATGCCGAGACGATCGAGCGCAGCGCCAAGGCCGATGAGTTTGGCAGCATTGTGGATCTTCTCAAGCAAGGCACCATGGCTTCCCAATCAGTCGATTTGGATGTATTGCACGAAGAAAATGCCAGCAACTACTGGACGCGCAGTGAAGACTTTGATTTTGCGGTTCAGCTCAACTATAGTCAGCCAACGACACGTGCATTTTGCAGTGTGCTGCAACAGTGGATCCACCATTTTTTAGGGGTCGACGTCAAAATCAAACCCCTGAAAGAGGTTAGCGATCCCAATTGGGTCTGGCATGTGGGTTTGGATGCATCCTCGACTGAAATTCTGAATGCGCTGTACAACAAAGAGTCGGTTGATGAGCCTGATATGGCGCGCTTATTGTGTTTATTTCGTTTGGAGTTTATTAACTCAACCGATACACGCCCTGAGTTTGCCGGACGAAACGTGTATATGGCGATTGCGATGAACGAGAAAAATGAACTGAAGTTAAAGCCCCAAAACCTGCTATTTAACTTACCGTTGGCAAAATCATCGTAGTTTGACGCACTGCAACGAAATCAGGTATGATCTAAGTATTAACCCTTAGATATTAACCCTTAAATCGGAGCATATGATGAGTCAGAGCATTTCTACATCCCCAGCAAAAATCGCCTTAAATACGGTATTTTTATCTGAAATAATCAATAAATTCAGTAACTTAGTTAGCATCATCCGCGAGTCATCCGTTGAGGCAAAAGAGCAGTACAAGAAGCACTCGATTTTGGGTGGCGGCTGGGAATAAGCAGTAAATCAGCCTCAGCTAGGCGAGTTAGCAAGGCTCAATGTAAGGGGTAAGTCAGTTTGGCTCACCCCTTTTTTCTTTTGGTCTTCAAACGTGTTTCCTTCGGTATAGTGCCCCAATGCCTAAAACCCAGCGGACGCTGCCAGCAGAGTGCCTTGAATGCGGTAATCCCCGACCATTAATGGGTCATTGCAAGCATTGCGGCAGTACCGATTTACCGCAGGCCTTGACCGATACCGTAGTCTTTAACTTAGAGGCGGGCGGCCCAACGGCAGAAGAGGCCTTAGAGCGCCTAACGCAGCACGTACGCGCTGCCAGCGAGGCTGGTATTCGGGCTTTAATCGTGATCCATGGCTATGGCTCGAGTGGCACCGGCGGCAAGATTAAATGGGTGGTTCGAGATGCCCTTGAACGTAATTATTTTTCTGATCGAGTAGATGAGTACTATTTTGGTGAAGATCTAGCGCTTGGGAGCAGTGGCTACCAGGCAGCAATTAAACGCCGCGCCAGCCTTAAACAGCACTTAAGTCAGTTTAAGATAGGCAATGCAGGGATGACTGTTTTGCTAATGCATTAAAGAGGAAAAAATGACTACCCACCACGCACCTAATCCGAGTAAGCCTTCCAAAGAACCGGTTGAAACGGCGCAATTGCTCGCCGATTTTAAGGCCTTGGTAGCAGATGCCGAAGCACTGCTTCATGCAACCGCAGATCAGGGCGGTGAAGGCATTGCGCAGATTCGTGCGCAGGCACAGGATTCATTGGCACAAGCAAAAACCAACTTGATGGATGTGCAGGACGAGTTAACTGCAAAAGCCAAAGCAGTTGCAGCCGATGCCGACGCCTACGTCCATGAGAAGCCCTGGCAATCCGTCGGAATTGCAGCAGGCCTGGGTTTACTGATCGGCCTATTAATTAGCCGTCGCTAAAAGGAATTCGCATGTCAGTAGAGGCAATGCTTTCATCGGTTAAAAGTCTAGGATCAACTGCGCTCGAGATCATCCAAACGCGCTTGGAGTTGTTTTCTAGCGATATTCAGATTGGCTGGCAACGCCTTCTTTCGGTCTTAGTGCTCGTGATCATATCGCTCTTTAGTCTCTTGTTTGGTCTTGTACTGCTTGCAATCTTGATTGTGGTCTTGTACTGGGATACCCATCGGGTTTTGGTATTGTCGTTAATGGCAGGCGGCTTTTTATCGATTGGAATTATCTTGGCCTTGTTTGTGCGCGCCCAAATGAATGCGATGCCAAAATTATTTGAGGCGAGCTTGGGCGAGTTGGTTAAAGACCGGGATCACTTGGCATGAGCGCACGCTTAAATCAGCTATTGGAGCGGCAGCAGCGCTTAATTGCCAAATCAGTAGCGCAGCGCGCCACCATTGCAGCTGATCTACGCATCTGGCAAAAGCCATTTACATGGATTGATCGCGGTCTCGGAGTTGTTCAGCTCATTCAAAACAATCGTATTCTGCTGTACGCTGCCTTTGCCTTATTGGCAAGCTACAAGCCAGCAGGCGCTCGTAAGCTAGTGGTGTTTACAGCGAGTACGCTGAAGATAGCGCACCACGTACGTGATTTGATTTCACCAAAAAAATCGTCTAAACCGAAGGCCTGAGACGACACCCAGTGCTACTGGATGGGATTGCGACTAAAATACGTTGTATGCCATTCAAACCCGAAGAAGACGATCTAGGTCCAAGTAAATCAGAGTTAAAGCGCGAGATGACCGAGCGCCAAAAATTGGCCGAAGTGTTATCCAAGTTAAGCAGCGATGCACTGAAGAGCGTTCCACTCGAAGAAAACATTCGCGATGCGATTGCGCAAACCCAAAAGATTAAAACGTTTGAAGCCCTTCGGCGCCATAAGCAGTATCTCGGCAAACTGATGCGGGCTCTCGACGCAGACGAAATTGCTGCGATTGAAAAGCGCCTGGAAATTATTGAAGGCCCTGGAAAAGTCGAGACAGCAAAGTTGCATCAGCTCGAAGCGCTACGCGATCGACTGATTGCTGACGATACTGCTTTCACTCAGCTGATTGAGCGCTTTCCGGATTTGGACGTGCAGAATATCCGAACGCTCATTCGCAATGCGCGAAAAGAAAAGGAGCTAAGCAAGCCTCCCAAAGCGTACCGCGAAATCTTTCAACTGCTGCGCAACTTAGATATTTAAGTGGCTTTACGCGCCGGTCTCGATTGCGGACGGCGCGGCGCATTATTCGGCCTTGATGATCCGGCCGACTGTTTTTTGCTTGCCTGTCCCTGACTACGGCCTTGCCGTTGGCCTTGCCCCTGACCACTACGCAGCTGAATCGGTTGCGGCTTGGCATGTGGATCTGGCTTGAATCCGGCAATCACTTCCTGCGGTAAGGTTTGTTTAATGAGTCGCTCAATGTCGCGTAGCATTTGATGTTCATCGACGCACACGAGTGAAACTGCAACGCCATTGGAACCAGCGCGGCCAGTGCGACCGATGCGGTGGACGTAATCTTCTGGCACATTAGGTAAGTCATAGTTAACGACGTGGGGCAACTGATCAATATCAATGCCACGGGCAGCAATGTCGGTGGCGATCAACGCCGTTAGCTTACCGGCCTTAAAGTCGGCCAAGGCCTTGGTTCGAGCAGATTGGCTTTTATTGCCGTGGATGGCCATGCAAGTAATGCCATCTTTTTCTAATTGCGTTACCAGCTTATTGGCGCCATGCTTGGTCCGTGTGAAGACCAATACCTGTTCCCACTGATTTGACTTGATTAAGTGAGCCAACAGGGGGTGTTTGGCAGTGCGGTCTACCGGATGAATCTTTTGAGCGATGGCATCGTTGGTGCTGTTACTGCGGGCCACCTCAATCAACGCTGGTGAATTGAGAAGTCCATCGGCCAAGGATTTAATCTCCGTAGAGAAGGTGGCGGAGAAGAGTAAGTTTTGTCGTTGCTGCGGCAAGGCTGCCAATATTTTCTTAATGTCGCGCAAAAATCCCATGTCCAGCATGCGATCTGCTTCATCGAGCACTAGAATCTCAACGCCTTTGAGTGAGACTGCATTTTGACTCATGAAGTCCAGCAAGCGACCGGGTGTCGCCACCAAGATATCGAGACCACTCTGGATGGCTTTCAGTTGCGGATTCGGCCCAACGCCGCCAAAAATAACGGCGGATTTGAGTTTGGTGTACTTTCCGTAAGTCATGACGGATTCATGGACCTGCGCAGCCAATTCGCGGGTCGGCGTCAAAATCAATGCGCGAATAATGCGACGCGTACCAGCTGCTGGCTGAGCTGCTGCAATTAGACGTTGCAGAATCGGCAAGGTAAAGCCGGCAGTTTTGCCGGTACCGGTTTGGGCTGCTGCTAATAGGTCGCCGCCTTTTAAAACCGCGGGGATCGATTGGCTTTGAATTGGGGTTGGGGTGGTGTAGCCATGCTCTTTGATGGCCAAAAGGATAGGGTCGGATAAACCGAGTTCTGTGAATAACATGTAAACCAATACAAAAATAAAACAAATAAAAAAACAGGAAGAACAAAAAAGGAAATCAGAAAGAAGGAAGTGGAGCTGAAACGACTGGCGTGTTCAGAATGGATCCCTTAAGTACTTCTAGGCGATCTGGCTCTTCGAGCGAGAGAGGAAAAAATCCTCATTGCGAAGAATAGCACAGCAGGCATGAAAAAAGCCGCTTATCCAGCGGCTTTTTCAGTTAGGCTAGATCGAATTAATCGAGCTTAGCACCGGATTTAGCTACAACTGCTGCCCAGCGCTTCACGTCGGCATTCAACTGCTTGGCAAAGTCATCGCCATAAACATTGGGGATGTCAGAGCCGTTAGCAGCCCAGATTGCCTTTAACTTTGGTGTGTTGAGTGCCTTTTGAACTTCGGCAATCATTCTATCAACGATGGGCTTTGGTGTTCCACGTGGTGCAGCTAAAGAATACCAAGTAGAAACCACGTAATCTGGCAAGCCAGCTTCAGCAAAGGTTGGCACGTTTGGAATGACTGGAACGCGGTTCTTCGATGCAACTGCAATGGCCACTAATTTACCGGCATTGATTTGCGCTGCCGATGTTGCCAGGCCATCAAAAGCGAGGTCAACTTGACCTGCTAGTAAATCCTGCATAGCAGGACCAGCACCGCGATAAGGGATGTGCGTAATAAAGGTACCGGTTTGGATTTTGTACAGTTCGCCAGCGAGGTGGTGAACAGTGCCGCTACCAGCGCTTGCAAAGTTAAATTTGCCGGGATTCTTTTTCATCAGATCGACAAACTCTTTTGCATTGCGAGCACTGACTTTTTGTGGGTTTACAACCAGAACCTGTGGCACGTTTGCAATGATGGCTACAGGGATAAAGCTTTTCTCAATGTCGTAGTCCAAGTTTTTGTACATGGATGGAGCAATCGCGTGGTGGGTAGCGCCCACGAACCAGTTATAACCATCTGGCGCTGCTTTGGCTGCAGCAGATGCCCCAACTGTGCCGCCAGCACCGCCGCGGTTATCAATGATCACTTGGCGACCAAGTTGTTCGGTGAGTTGTGCAGCCAAAGGACGTGCAAACGCATCAGTACCGCCGCCGGCTGGGAATGGGTTCAGGAATGTAATGGGCTTAACTGGCCATTCTTGTGCAATTGCTGCAGTACCTGTTACCAAGGACATGCAAAGGGCTGTCTTTAGTAACTTCTCAATCAATGCGTTTCTGATCATTATTCTTCTTCCTTCTTTATAAAAAAATTGGCTCAAACGAAATACGGTACTTCTCAATGCATTAAAGCAGTTCATCGAACGAAAGCAGTCTAGCGGAGAATCAACAATAAAAGGGTGACAAAGGTCAATGAACTTCCCCCCGTGCCTCATTGCAGCTTTAGTCTCACTCTAGCGGTCTTCCGCTTTTTTGTTTTGGTAACAGAATGCTATTTTTTCATTGAATTCGCTCTAAACCATATAGCGGTTTACCCCTAGCAAGGTCGGTTGAGTTTGGACGCGGATTGCCCCAATGAAATTCAGCACAAAATGTGAACAAAGGCTTACAGCATAAGGTCACGATGGCGATATGATTTTTTACCGGATTAATAGCCTAAATCTATTTACCTTCCCATTGGGGGGGTATTCCTCTTAAAAAGGCATTTACGCCTGTTTTGAAGTCGGCGCTGCCATAGCATTCCCGCACCAAGTCATCGCAATTGGGTATTTGGTTGCGTAAAACACGGTGAATGGTTGCCTTTGATACCTTTTGGGTGACTGGTGCAAGTGCGCTGAGTTTGCTTGCTAAAGCGCTTGCTGCGCCATCCATCTCTTCGGCAGGGTAGGTTTTAAGAATGAATCCATTTGCGAGTAATTCACTTGCTGGCACGAGCTCCGCTAATAAAAGCATGCGTTTAACAATGCTAACTCCAAGGTGCTGCGTAAGCCAAGCCACATTGCCAGCCGATAGGCAATTGCCGAGCGTGCGGGCGATTGGGACGCCAAAACGGGCGTCGTGCGTGGCAATCCGAAAATCGCAGCAACTGGCAATTGCAAGGCCGCCGCCAACGGCCAAGCTGTCCACTACAGCAATCGTCGGAATCGGCAAATCAATCAAGGGCGCAAAGTAGCTGTCAATCGACGCCTCATAGGCGATGCCGTCATCGCCGCTGTTAAAGCCACTGAACTGCGCAATATCGCTCCCGGAAACAAAGGATTGCCCGCCCGCACCGCGTAGCACTACTACTCGAATGTTCGGCGTTTGGGCAATTTCCAGGCAAATGCTGCGCAGACGCTCATACATCTCGACGGTCATGGCGTTGCGCGCTGCCACATGATCAAACGTAATGTGCGCAATGCTCTTATCAACCGTGAAGAGGACTTGCGCGACTTTGGGGACGGAGGAGGTTGGCGTGGAAGGGCTCATAAATGATTTATATTAGACGATTGGTTCATTCTAAATACAAAAGAACCGGTATACGTAAGTGAGACCATGACAAATTCCACGCAACAGGTAAACAAGCCACTGCAGGCTGCCAATCGACCACTGCCACTTGCAGGGGTTCGTGTCTTGGATGTCAGTCAAGTAATGGCAGGGCCATACTGCTGCATGCTCTTAGCCGACCTCGGCGCAGACGTGATTAAGATTGAACCGCCTGGCACGGGCGATCAGACCCGCGGCGCTATGGGTTTCAAAATGAAGGGCTCCGATAGCATGGGCTTTTTAAACATGAACCGCAATAAGCGCAGCGTTGCCCTCAACCTGAAAAGCAAAGCAGGCAAGCAAGTCTTTTTTGAACTAGTGAAGACTGCCGATATCTTGGTTGAAAACTACCGCCCTGGCGTCATGAAAAAACTCGGCATCGACTATGCCGTTTTAAAAGAGATTAACCCCGGCTTGGTTTACGCCAGCATTTCTGGATTTGGTCAAACGGGTCCATGGGCAGAGCGACCTGGCTTTGATTTGATGGCCCAGGCAATGTCGGGTGTGATGAGTGTGACAGGCTACCCCGATGGACCGCCGGTAAAAGCAGGCGTTCCCGTTGCTGACATTGGCTGCGCACTCTTTGCCGTCTATGCGATCTTAGCGGCGCACATTGGCAAGAAAAATACCGGGGAAGGGCAGTTTATTGACGCCTCCCTATTTGATGCTGCCTTGGCATTTTCGATCTGGGATACCTCACAGTATTGGGGCACTGGAGTCGAGCCCTATAAGCTAGGGACAGCAAATCACATGAGCGCCCCTTATCAGGCCATGAAAGCCGCGGATGGCTACTTTGTGATGGGCGCTACCAATCAAAAACTGTGGGCTTTGCTGTGCGAGAAAATAAATCGACCTGAACTGATGAGTGATGCTCGCTTCATCTCGAATCCATTGCGGCTTGCGAACCGTGAGGCGCTCGTTACCGAGCTGGAAAAAACCTTTGTAACTAAAACTGGAACAGAGTGGGTTGATCTATTGCTAGCCGAAGGCATTCCTGCCGGCCCAATTAATACCTACCCCGAAGCATTTGAGAGCGAACACGGTAAGCACCGTCAAATGCGCATGGAAATCGATCACCCGATTGAGGGCAAGGTCCCCAACATTGGCTTTGCAGTCAAGCTATCGGGCACGCCCCAACAGGTTCGCATGCACCCGCCTTTATTGGGCGAACATACGAATTCAGTCTTAGCAGAAATTGGCATAACGGGTGAAGCACTGAAAGCCTTTGAGGCCGATGGCGCCTTTTTACCCTAAGCAAATCCCATCACAGGAGTAGCCCTTGAAAACCTTAATTGACCGCATTGACCACATTGTTCTCACCGTGACGGACATTGAAGTCACTACGCAGTTTTATGAAAAAGCCTTTGGCTTTGAGCGTGAGTTTTTTAGAGGGCCAGAAGGGCAACCACGCCATGCCTTGCTATTTGGTCAATTGAAAATTAATTTGCAAGACCGCAATACCGAAACGCCTACCAAAGCACGCATTCCGACGATTGGCTCGGGTGACTTTTGTTTAATTGCTTCGGTACCATTGGATGACTTTATTAAGCACCTCGAGGCGCACCAAATCCCAATCGATGTTGGCCCAGTTTCGCGTCGTGGCGCTTTGGGACCGATACGTTCAGTTTACTTGCGCGACCCTGATGGTAATTTAGTAGAAGTAGCCGAGTACATTTAGCAATGACGCCCCAAGCACAAGAACCCAAAGGCAGTGGCATTGGTTTTGTTGTGGTGCAGGCGGTGTTGCTAGGAATCCTTTTTTTTGGGCCAAGCCATTTCAATTCTGGTGCTGGCATTGCCCAGCCTAATAGTTTGCTGCTGTGGCTCGGTTATGGCACTTTTATTTTCGGTACCGCAATTGCATTGATCGCAGCTTTCCATTTAGGAAAAAATCTAACGCCATTACCGAGACCAAAAGACAATGCAGAGCTAATACAGCGCGGCTTATATCGCTTGGTACGGCACCCGATTTATTTTGGAGTGATTGTGCTGTCCTTTGGCTGGGGACTTATTCAGCAATCCATCTTAGTTTGGTTATACGTATTAACCATCATCATCTTCTTTGACATCAAATCACGCAAAGAAGAGCAGTGGTTAGTCGAGCGGTTTTCTAGCTATACCGATTACCAAGGGCGAGTAAGTAAGCTCATCCCTTGGGTTTATTAAAGTATTTTAATTACGCTTTAAAAGGCTGCTACAGCGCCATCGCTTCTCGGATCCCAGCCGCCGCGTAACACGCCCGATGGTTCCCGAATGATACAACCGGCGTGGCCCACCGTCTCATCAAAATCAGCGAGCATTTCAATGTCATGACCCATGGCGGTGAGCTGAGAAACCACTTTGCTATCAAAGCGGGATTCTAGTTTTAAGCTGTCACTGGTTTGACCCCAGGTTCTGCCGAGTAACCAGCGTGGCCTGCTGATGGCATCCTGCGGATTGAGTCCATAGGTTGCGGTACGCGTAAAGACAGCGCATTGGGTTTGCGGCTGACCATCACCACCCATCGTGCCATAGACCATGGATCGACCATCTTTAAACAAGGCGAGGGCAGGGTTGAGGGTATGAAACGGTTTGCGATGCGGCTCTAAGGTATTCAAGTTGTGCGGGTCAAGCGAAAAACTGCACCCTCTGTTTTGCCAATTCACGCCGGATTTGGGTAACACAATGCCCGCCCCAAACTCATGGTAGATGCTTTGAATAAAGGAAACGCAGCGGCCTTCGCCATCAATTACGCCCATCCAAATCGTATCGGCTGGACCGCGGCCAGCGCCCCAAGGAAGGGCCTTCTGACCATCCACCTTGCCAGCCAAATTCTTTAAAAAGTCGGGTGTTAAAAAATGCTGGGCATGGTGCGACATGTATGCTGGATCCGTAACGTGTTGATCACGTACCTTAAAGGCCTGCTTGGTTGCCTCAACGCAATGGTGTACGTATTCAGCGCTATCGACGTCAAAGCGTTTTAAGTCGAGTTGATCCAGGATTCCCAAGATCATGAGCGAAACAACGCCTTGGGTAGGCGGCGTCATGTTGTACACATTGCCCATGCTATGTTTGAGCTCAAGCGGGTCAATCAATTTTGCTTGGTGGCGCTGTAAATCGGCCAAGCGCAATGGACTGCCGATGGCAGTTAATTCTTTGGCAAGTAACTCGGCTAATTCACCGCGGTAATAATCATCGGTTCCTTTTTTTGCAATGTGTCGTAGCGTCGCTGCAAGACGGCCCTGTTTAAAAATGCTACCGACCTCTGGACTTTTTTCGTTCACTAAAAAAGTTTCGGCAAAGCCGGGAATGGGTGACAACTCCACCCGTTTTTTTTCAGTCAAACTCGATTGACTGAAGGTGACAGGCACACCTGCTTCTGCATAATGAATCGCATCTTCCAAGAGGCGCGATAAGGGCAATTTGCCACTGAAGCCCTTCTTGGAAAGTGCGTGCGCAGCTCCCCATCCTGATATGGTGCCGGCAACCGTATTGGCTGCTATAGGACCCCGAAAGGGGATTGATTTAGTAATGCCTTGGTCGGCATACCATTGCTTTGTTGCTAATCCAGCCGATGCGCCGCAAGCATCAATACCGCCCATGGCTTTGTCTGGTGCATGAATTACCCAAAAAGAATCGCCACCAATGGAGTTCATGTGTGGATAAACCACGGCAATGGTTGCGGCTGCTGAAATCATAGCCTCCAAGGCGTTACCACCTTCGCGCAACACGGCAAGCGCCGATTCCGACGCGAGTGAGTGTGGCGCTACTGCCATTCCTTGAATACCCCATTTTGCTTGCATTGCCTATCGCTTTCTATCAAAAAATTGCAAATGTCTGAATGAAAGCTAAGTGTAAATTCGATCGCTCACCAAATTGAAGCATTTCAGAAAAAAGGCACAAAAACGGTGCAAGTGATGCACAGCTTTAGCGCCTCTGCTAATAAGCGCTCCATCAAGAAGAACTAAATTGCAATGGAGTTCAGCGTATCTACAAATGAAACCACCCTTAATCAGTTCACTTTTTTAATCAACAGGAGTCAATTATGGAATCAAACCGCCGTAAGTTTTTGAGTACCGGTATTGGTGCAGGCGTTGCTGGTGTCGCTCTTGGGGCGCCGGCTATCGTGCAAGCCCAATCCGCACAAACGTTTAACTGGAAAATGACCAGCTCCTACCCTAAAGGTTCGCCTTTC
This sequence comes from Burkholderiaceae bacterium, assembly GCA_947457875.1. Taxonomy (GTDB): domain Bacteria; phylum Pseudomonadota; class Gammaproteobacteria; order Burkholderiales; family Burkholderiaceae; genus Polynucleobacter. The sequence continues at coordinate 7,651 of CANGWV010000027.1, read as the reverse complement.
TACATGGATGGCCCTGGTAGCGCAACCGATTTAGCGAAACGAATTAGCGACATGTCTAATGGTCGTTTAAAGATTCAAGTCTTTGGCGCAGGCGAATTAATCCCAGCGTTCGAGGGCTTTGATGCGGTTCGTTCCGGTACCGTCGAAATGAATCACTCCAATAGCTACTTTTGGACAGGCAAAACAGCAGCCGCGCAGTACTTCACCGCTGTGCCGTTTGGCCTGAACTTTCAGGGCATGAATGGTTGGCTCTATGACGGCGGCGGTATTGATCTCTGGAATGAGACCTATGCACCATTTGGCATGGTTGCGATGCCCTGCGGCAATACCGGCGTACAAATGACCGGTTGGTTTAAAAAGAAAATCAATGGCGTTGCCGACCTCAAGGGCCTCAAGATGCGTATTCCTGGTCTTGCCGGTAAGGTCTACGCTAGTCTTGGTGTTGATGTGAAGGTACTTCCGGCTGGTGAAATTTTCCCTGCGCTAGAGCGTGGCGTGATTGATGCGGCTGAGTTCGTAGGCCCATTCCAGGATCGTCGTCTGGGTTTACAAAAAGCAGCCAAGTTTTACTACACCACGGGTTGGCATGAGCCTGCAACCACATCGGAGCTCCTAATCAATAAAGCAGCATGGGATAAGTTGCCAAAAGACCTGCAGGCCGTGGTCCAAAATGCATCGGCCGCATGTAACGTCATTGGTGAGGCATGGTGCCAGCGGAATAACGCAGAAGCGATGGAAGATTTAGTCAAGAAGCAGGGCGTAACTGCATTACCACTCCCAGATTCAGTTATATCTGCGATGCGCGCTGAGACAAAGAAGATTCTGGATGCGGCAGCAGCAGCCGACCCAATGACAAAGAAAGTGCACGATTCGTATTTTGCGTTTAAGCGGAACTATGACATTTGGGCTTCATACAGTGAGGCTACATACCATAACAAGGTTCGTGGCTAATCTTCTTTTTAATTATTTGAGTTAGGAATTCATGTGCAAAAGTCCTTAAATACAATCGCAGCGCGTATTGAAGGCTTACTTGATCACATTGGCAGGGCCACGTCGTATGTGGCCCTTGCCATTGTGGGCTTGATAGTCATCAACGTAACATTGAGATACAGCATGAGCCTCGGAGCCGTATGGGCTCAGGAACTCGAGTGGCACCTCTTAGCAGCATTGATTTTATTTGGCATGAGTTATGCATTGCTTCGTGGTGACAATGTCCGAGTTGATTTGTTTTATGCCAACTACAAGCCAAAAACAAAGTTGTATGTCGATCTTTTATCAGCTGCACTGACTGTGATCGTGGCAGTCTTATTTATATTGCTCTCGATCAAGTACGTCAATCAATCGTTTTCAATTGGGGAAATGTCACCTGATCCTGGCGGTATTCCCTATCGCTGGATAGTGAAGGGGCTTATTCCAATTGGCTTCTGCCTTTTAGCGCTACAAGGTGTGGGTGAGTTTTGCCGCGTGATTGTGAACTACCAAACCAAAGGCGGAGGCAATCATGTTTGAGATGCAAACCATGGCTATTTTTATGCTCATCGGTTTTTTTGTAATGCTGATGATCGGCGTACCCGTCGCTATTACGCTGGCTACTGTTGGCTTTGTATTCGGGTATTTAGGTTTTGGACCAGTGCTATTCAACCTTTTACCTGCGCGCGTTTTTGGGGTGGTAGCGGGGTACCAGTGGCTTGCAATACCTTTATTCATCTTTATGGGGATTACGCTTGAAAAATCCGGCTTAGCTGACGATTTATTGGACGTCATCGGGCACGTTGCCGGCGGCGTTAAAGGCGGCATGGCGGTTGGGATTATTTTATTCGGCGCGTTAATGGGGGCCACCACTGGAATTGTTGGCGCAACTGTTATTACCTTAGGGCTGTTAACACTACCAACCTTAATTCGACGGGGTTATGACAAAAGCATTGCGTGCGGGGCAATTTGTGCATCTGGCACTTTGGGGCAGATCATTCCGCCGAGTTTGATCTTGATTTTGCTTTCCGACATCATGCAACTGTCTGTAGGAACTCTGTTTGCAGCTGCCGTTGGCCCTGGAATGTTATTGGTGTTGGTCTACATCATCTTCATCCTGATTTTGGGATGGATTAAGCCCGATTTAATGCCGCCCATCCCCAAGGAAGAGCGTAGCCGGGTTTCTGGTAAGGAGCTCACCATACGTTTCTGGAAAGTGGTTGTGCCACCCATTATGTTGGTTGTTGCGGTATTGGGTTCGATCGTTGCAGGTATTGCAGCCCCAACCGAAGCGGCTGCCATGGGCGCCATCGGCGGCGTTATCGTCACCATTTTCTCTGGGCGCTTTAGCTGGGCTAAGCTGAAATTGGTTGCGCTGGATACAACCAAGATTAGCGCAATCATGATGTTCATTTTGATCTGCGCTCAAGTATTTGCATTGTCATTCCGAGGCCTTAATGGCGAGGAACTCATTGCAGGCATGTTTGAGGTCATTCCAGGCGGCGTCAATAGCGACATTTGGTTTATGTTGCTGCTGATTTTTATTCTGGGTTTCTTCATTGAGTGGATTGAAATCAGTTACATTGCAGTCCCACTATTTTTACCGGTACTTATCGCGCAAGGTGCAGATCCTGTTTGGATTGCCATGATGATTACGGTTTGTTTGCAGTCATCATTCTTAACGCCGCCATTCGGCTGGGCTCTGTTCTATCTAAAAGGGGTGGCGCCGCCGGAGGTAAAGATTAAGCATTTGTATAAAGGTGTCATACCTTTTGTGTTTATGCAGGGCGTTGCTTTATTTTTGGTGTTTTATTACCCACAGGTTTCCTTATGGCTACCTAAGGCGATTGGCTGGTGATGTAATACGCACGAGTGCCGTATCAAGAAAATCAGGATCGCATTGCGATCCTGATTTCTTTTAAGGGACGGTGGAGCTGAGATCTACTCAAACTCCTATTAATTTTCTTTAGAGCCAAACAAAATTGTACTCACCACTGCATCACCAATCGATTGGCGCAATCCTAAGAAAATTAAGTAAGGCCAGATAATCAGCCAATAAATTAATGCGAGTGCTGCAATGTAAATTGGATCTCCGTGTCCAAATGATGCGACAGATACCAGGAAGGACTTGCCATGCAAGAGTCCATCAATTCCAGCTTCGGCAAAACTCAGGGCAATCACAATACCAAGGTAGGCTACGGAGTGCCAGAAGATGGATTTAATCAGGCCACGATTGGCATCTACTTTTAATGGATAGATTGCTTTTCCAATCATCATAAATTTGGCACACAAGCCCGCCTTGATGAGTGCTAAACCAAACGGGGTAATGGGAATGGCCGCTTCGCGCAGTAGCGCAAACGAGAAGAGCGCAAGGGAGCAGAACCAAACCGCAAAATACAGTGCCAGAAGTGTGGCTTGAATAAACTCTTCCTTGATTCGGTGACGAAGACCTGGTTTAGCTTCTTTTGCGGGGGGATTTGGGTTATTCATGACCGAATTGTAACGATCTTCACGTCGATCGATTGCTTTGATTTATTCTTGGAGAATGAATATCCACAGTGACTTAAGTGAACGCATTGTTTTGCATACCGATCGACTGGAGTGGCATGCATCTCCCATTCAGGGAGTGGAGCGGCAAATGCTGGATCGGGTTGGTGACGAGGTGGCTCGCGCCACATCAGTAGTGCGTTATGCACCCAATGCCGAATTCACTCTTCATACTCACGACGGTGGCGAAGAGATTCTAGTGCTCGATGGTTGCTTTTCGGATGAGAGGGGTAATTATCCAGCAGGCATGTATTTGCGTAACCCGCCTGGCAGTCAGCATGCCCCTTTCTCAACGGACGGCTGTACTCTATTTGTAAAGCTACGGCAGTTTTCGCAGGCCGATAGCCAAGTGCTTCGACTTGACACAAAAGCCAGCGATTGGTACCCAGGGCTTGTACCGGGTTTGTCGGTAATGCCTTTGCATGAACATGATGGTGTGAGTACAGCCTTAGTGCGCTGGGCTCCCAATACGGTGTTTAACCCGCATTTTCATCCTGGCGGCGAGGAAATTTACGTCCTAGACGGCGTCTTTCACGATGAGTTTGGGGTCTACCCCAAGGGAAGTTGGATACGCAGCCCCCGCTATAGCAAGCATGCCCCTTTTACCAAAGAAGAGGGTGCCCTGATCTACGTCAAAGTAGGGCATTTGACTTAATTAAATTGGCCGTTGGGGGCAGTTTTTGGACTAGCCATTAATCGTTTGGCTAGCAGTCCTCAAAGTGTATGATTTGAGCCATGCAAACCGGCCTTAACCCACCCCAGCCAGCACTTACTCGCCAGCATATTATTCAGGTTGTCCGCAATTGGGGTCCTGTGGGCGGTATGGAATCCTATGTTTGGCATTTAAGCCATGCCTTGGCACTTCGCAATTACCGTATTACGATTGTTTGCGAAAAATCCCATGAAGCCCCAACTACTAGCAATATTGAGGTAATCGAAACGGGGTTGTTGCCACCAAAGCCACGTTGGATTCTATATTGGCGTTTTGCACGTAAAGTAGAGGCAGTCGTTCAATCGATCAGGCTTCACAGTGAATGTATTGTGCATAGCCATGAGCGCTCTATTGATCATGATCTAACGACCTTCCATTCCATGCCATTTGCTGGCGTAAAAGATAAATCCATTTGGCGTCGGCTATCGATTCGGGTATGGGCTTATTTACGGATGGAGGCGCGTGAACTTGGCGCGCCACCCAATCCCGCAGTTTGTATTGTTCCCGTGTCCGCAGTCATTGCCAAGGCGATTACGAAGCATTACCCTTCGGTGGTGAATCAAATCGCATCTCCCATTTCGCCAGGCGTCACGGCAATGCCAACACGGCCCCAGCGCATTGTTTCTGAAGACGGCGGCACGATTGGTTTTATTGGAAAAGAGTGGGGCCGTAAGGGCTTCATTCTTTTTCTTGAAATTGCAATGCAGTTACAAAAGCAGCGTCCTCATTTGCGGCTCGTCGTGTTGGGTCCAGAGCGTGCCGAGGTAGCCAACGTGTGTAGCGATTATCTCGGTACGATTGAGTTTTTGGGTTGGCAGCCCAGTGCTTCAATTTTTCAGGAACTCGATTTGCTGATTCATCCGGCCTCAAGCGAGGCCTATGGCATGGTCATTGCTGAGGCCATGGCGTGTCAGGTGCCGGTGTTGGTGTCCGATGCCTGTGGGGCGGCGGTGTATGTATCCGCAAACCATGGAACAGTTCTATCTCTACATGATTCGATCAGCCAATGGGCGCAAGCCGGGGATGCATTGCTCCGCAATACACAGTCCACGACGGGATATATTCGGTCATGGGCGCAGGTTGCTGCAGAATACGAAACCCAATTCCAACAGATTTCATTTAAAAAAACCATAACACCATAACACCATAACAACATGAAATACAACGTACAACTGACTTTTCAATATGGCCTCACTATATTCTTGAGCGCTTTTTTGCTGTTTCAGGTTCAGCCGCTGATTGGAAAAATGATCTTGCCCTGGTTTGGCGGCTCGGCCTCGGTTTGGACAACCTGCATGCTGTTTTTCCAGGCCACTTTACTCTTTGGCTATATTTATTCGCATTGGATTGTGAAGGCGCTTAGCCCCTACCGGCAAAGCATGCTACACATTGCACTACTAGTAATTAGCTTATCGTTATTGCCCCTTGCTGCGAGCGAGGCATGGAAGCCTACCGGTAGTGAAAATCCGACCCTGCAAATCCTCGGCCTTTTATTTGTTTCCATTGGTTTGCCTTACTTCGTTCTTTCAACAACCGGCCCGCTGATTCAGGCTTGGTTTGCGCGTGAGCGCACGGGCGGCGTCCCCTATCGCTTGTTTGCGTTATCTAATTTTGGATCCATGCTGGCTTTGCTGGCCTATCCCATTGCCTTTGAGCCTATGCTGCCAACCCAGTGGCAATCGTATTGTTGGTCGACTTTGTATGCCATCTTTGTGCTGACCTGCGGCATCTTGGCATGGCGTAATCGCAATAGTATTGCTCTCGTTGAGGTAGAGAAGGAACCGGCACCTGCGCCAACTGCAATCCATTTAGTGACCTGGATACTCTTGGCAGCATGTCCTTCGATTCTGATGGTGGCTGATACCAGCTTCTTAACTGAAAACATTGCGCCCGTTCCGATGATTTGGGTTGCCCCTTTGGCGCTGTACCTCTTGTCCTTCATTATTTGCTTTGAGGGTAGCGGCTGGTATCAACGGAAGTTGTTCTTGCCTTTATTGGTAGTCTCGCTCTTCATTCTGGCTTATTTACCAACCCTGGGTCTAAATGAACTGCCAGTAATGATTTCGACGGGCGTTAATTTGTTTTCCTTCTTTGTGGTCTGCATGGTTTGCCATGGCGAGTTAGCGGCCCAGCAGCCCAATTCGCGCTACCTGACTACGTATTACCTCATGCTGGCCGTTGGCGGTGTGATGGGCGGTTTCTTCGTAGGCATTATTGCGCCCTATTGGTTTACGGAGAATTATGAGTTATCGATTGGCATCGTATTAACTGGGATTGTGGTTGCATTGGTTTTTTTAGCCAATACCCGGTTCAAAACGAAACAACTCAAGTTGACGGCCGCCGCCGGCATTGCCTCCTTTTTAGTGCTCATTAGTGTGATTCGCATCGACGATCATTCGCATGACATTGCTGGCATTGAGCTAAGTCAGCGTAATTTTTATGGCACCCTAAAGGTGTATGTGGATGAGGGCCGGGGATATAAAACCATGCAGCATGGCCAGATTAGCCATGGCAGTCAGTTTACAGACCCCGCTAAAGCCCAAGAGCCCACTACCTATTATGTGCGCGAGAGCGGGGTAGGACAGGCCATCTTAGTCAAGTCCCAATCCAGTGAGCCGATTAAAGTGGGTGTAGTAGGTTTAGGTGTTGGTACCCTAGCTGGGTATGCGCGCAAAGGTGATGCGTATCGCTTTTATGAAATTAATCCCGACGTCATTGATGCCGCTCAAAAGCACTTTACGTTTTTATCCAATAGCGCTGCAAGCATTGACCATGTTATAGGTGATGCGCGCTTGCGACTAGAGCAGGAGCCTGATCAGCAATTTGATGTGCTGGTGATTGATGCCTTCTCAGGTGATTCAGTACCGATTCATTTATTGACCAAGGAAGCATTTACACAGTACTTTAGGCATTTAAAGAGCGACGGTATTCTTGCGCTGCATATTACTAATCGCTTTTTAGATTTAAAGCCGGTCGTTAAAACTGCTGCCAATGCCTTTGATCAAGATGTGAAGGTAATTCGTTTTGCCGCTTCAGAAACCAAGGTGGGCTACCGGTCGGAGTGGGCGCTGGTTAGCAAAGATAAAAAAGCCTTTCGAGATATTCAATTCGTCAACGCTAATGAGATTGATGATCCAAAGGGCTTTACTTTGTGGCGCGATGATTACAGTAGCCTCTTATCCGTCATTAAGTAGGTCAGTATTCCATGAGCGTACCCACCTCATCCCTTGAATTCGACACCATTATTGTTGGGGCGGGTAGTGCCGGCTGTCTTTTAGCCAACCGCTTATCTGCTGACCCAAGTCACCGCGTCTTATTGCTGGAAGCCGGCGGAGAGGATGATTGGTTTTGGATTAAGGTTCCTGTTGGCTATTTGTTTACGATTAACAATCGACGAACCGATTGGTGTTTTAAAACAGAAGC
>CANGWV010000026.1 GCA_947457875.1 Burkholderiaceae bacterium | reverse complement strand
TGTGGGCGAAGTGTGCGCTCAAGCCTTGTACCAATCACAAAAAATACTTGCACGAAGCCCTGAAACGCGGACCATGCTCGACCATGCAGCGCAAGAGGAAATGGACCATATGGCTTGGTGTGAAGAGCGCCTATCTGAACTCGGCTCGCACACCAGTTATTTAAATCCGATTTGGTATGCCGGATCCTTCGGCATCGGCCTATTGGCTGGCTTAGCGGGCGATCGATGGAGTCTGGGCTTTGTTGCGGAAACCGAAAAACAGGTTGAAAAGCACCTTAATAGCCACCTGGAAACCTTACCGTTGGCAGATACGCGTTCGCGAGCCATTGTTGATCAGATGCGCCGCGATGAAATCGATCATGGCCAATCGGCATGGGATGCCGGCGGAAATCCGTTGCCACAGCCGATCAAAAATGCCATGGAGGCTGTTTCCAAAATCATGACTACAGCAGCCTACAAGGTGTGAATCGGAATTCGTAGCAAAACCCAAGAAAAATGGGGGCATTATTTACCCCTAGTCTATTAATACTGTATATATAAACAGTATTAATTTAGATAATTAAGTTATATATCTAAGATACGTTCTTAAGTATATTTTGCAAGCCATTGTTTCGGGTGACTATTTTTCTGATGGCTATATTAATAGTCATCGCTAAGTGATTGTAAACACTAGAGAAAATCCAAAAAAAACCATTAAAACACTTGACCCTCTGAATCCCTTCCTCTAAAGTGGGAAGAAGTGTGAAAAAGTGGGGTAAATGGTGTTTCAAGGTGCGTCAGCTCTTAATTTGGATGCAAAAGGCCGCATGTCTGTGCCGGCAAAGCATCGTGACGCCTTGCTCGTGCAAGGTGAGGGCAGGGTGACGCTGACAAAACACCCGGACGGTTGTTTATTGCTCTTTCCGCGGCCCGAGTGGGAGGCATTTCGAGCGCGTGTAGCTCAATTACCAATGGATGCCCATTGGTGGCGCCGAATTTTTCTAGGCAACGCAACCGAACTTGATCTTGATAGTGCAGGGCGCATTTTAGTAAGCCCTGAATTGCGATCCGCTGCAGGTATTCAGCGTGAAGTCATTCTGCTTGGTATGGGTAGTCACCTCGAGTTGTGGGATGCAGCAACGTACGCAACAAAAGAGCAGGCCGCAATGATGCAAGGTGTGCCGGACGCCCTCAAACAATTTACTTTTTAATGACGGGGCCGCATGAATCAGACTCATCGCCCAGTCTTACTGGCCGAGGCGGTAACTGCACTGCTAGAAAGTCCGTTATTGCAAATCGAATCACCCGAAAAATCAATTTTGATCGACGGTACCTTTGGGCGCGGCGGTCATACGCGAGCACTCTTAGGAGCAATTCGATCGGATACGCAGTTGATTGCATTCGACAAGGATGTGCAAGCAATTGCAGAGGCAAAAAAGATAATCGACACGCGCTTTCAGATTGTTCACGGCAGCTTCGCCATCATGGCCCAGCATGCAGAGCCTGCATCGCTAGCCGGAGTACTACTCGATTTGGGTATCAGCTCGCCTCAGGTCGACGAGGCCGAGCGGGGGTTTTCATTTCGTCGCGATGGGCCGCTTGATATGCGCATGAACACCACTACTGGATTAACTGCGGCGCAGTGGCTGAATCAAGCGGGCGTAGATGATATTGCGCACGTGATTAAAACCTACGGCGAAGAACGCTTTGCTGTGCCGATTGCCAAAGCAATCCTTGCACGCCGCGAATTGAATCAGCCCTTGGAAACCACGATGGATTTAGCGAACTTGGTTGCCGGTGTTATTAAAAAACGCGAGCCAGGACAAGATCCTGCAACGCGGACATTTCAAGCGCTGCGCATATTCATCAATAAGGAACTAGATGATTTGGCTATCGGGCTTCAAGCAGCCTTGGATTTACTCAAACCGGGTGGACGATTAGTCGTCATTAGCTTTCACTCCTTAGAGGACCGTATCGTCAAGCAGTTTATGCAAATTCACTCGGAAGTTGAGGTGCCGCGGGGTTTACCGATTCGTGCAAAAGATTTACCGCAGGGTGAATTAGAGATCATCGCTAGAGTCAAGCCAAGTAGTACTGAGGTAAGCGATAACCCACGCGCACGTTCGGCGGTGATGCGTGTAGCGCAAAAACGCAGCGCGGAAGATGGCCTGATCTATCGCCGGCAGGTGAACCAATGAATCGCGCCACTCTGACCTTACTAGTATTGCTATTAGTCTGCGCTCTCTCCCTCGTATCAGCACAGCAGCGTGGCCGCAAATTGGTAACTGCAATTGAGCGCGCGCAAATAGAAGAGCGCAAATTAAATCAGGAATGGCTTCGCCTCGAATACGAGCAACGGAATTTATCGAAATCGGCACGGATTCGGGATGCGGCTCGCAATCAACTCAATATGAGTCCCATCGCTCCCAATCGAACCATTTATCTGCGAGAAGAACGGTGAAGCGAGTCGGATTCTCAACCACACCTAATTTAGTCTTGCGTCTACCTATGTGGCGGTCGCGCTTAATGCTATTCATGTTGTTCGTTGCATTTGCTGCATTGGTAGTACGCGCACTGTGGATTCAGGGCCCTGGCAATGCTTTTTATGAAGCAAAGGCAGTCAAGGGAACCCAGCGTGAACTGGAGATGTCTGCTAGCCGCGGAAAAATATTAGACCGCAATGGCCAGGTTATTGCAACTAGCCTTGAGGCAAAAGCAGTGATTGCCTATAACGACACAATACCCAAAGATCTATCCGATGAAAAAATTAAGCAGCTTGCAGCATTGCTCGACATGCGTGAAGCAGATGTTAGAAAAAAGTTAAAGGACGAGCGTAATCAAGTTTTCTTAAAACGCCAAGTTGATCCAGTCGTAGCGCAACAAATCCGTAAGTTACAAATTCCAGGCATTGGGTTGAATAATGAGTTTCGTCGCTTTTATCCCGAAGGTGAGGCAATGGCTCACGTTGTTGGCTTCACCAATGTAGAGGATCGGGGGCAAGAGGGAATGGAGTTATCGCGCGAAAGCGATTTGGCTGCGAGCACAGGGAAGCGACGTGTAGTGGTCGATCGCCTCGGGCGCGTCGTCGAGGATATGGGTGTTTTGCAGTTACCGCAAAACGGTAAGGATCTGAAACTCTCGGTGGACAGCAAGATTCAGTACATTGCCTACAACGCATTAAAAGATGCAGTTGAAAAGCATCGCGCCAAAGCAGCGGGCGCAGTTGTCATTAATGTGCAGACGGGCGAAATATTAGCACTTGCGAATTGGCCAAGCTATAACCCAAATGATCGAAAAATATTAAGTGGCGAACAGTTGCGTAATCGTGTGATGACCGACACCTTTGAGCCAGGCTCAACCATTAAGCCATTTACGGTTGCTCTGGCGATGGAAAAGGGGCAAGTGAATCCCAATACGGTAATGGCTATCGGCGCCAAGTATTTAGTTGGACCAAAACCCATTACAGACACACACCCCTATCCATCGTTGACGGTGGCAGAGGTTATTCAAAAATCGAGCAATATTGGCACCTCAAAATTGGCGATGAATATGCCTGCCAGCGAGATGTGGGACTTGTTTACTGCAGTTGGATTTGGCCAGGCTCCTAAGGTTGGATTTCCTGGGGCGGTTGCGGGGCGAGTTCATCCCCACCAAAAATGGATGCCAACCGATCAAGCGCGTATTGCATTCGGCTACGGTATATCAACATCCCTTTTTCAGATGGCCCGTGCATATACTATCTTCGCTCGCGATGGTGAGCTGGTTCCGATCACGATAGAGTACAGCCCTGATTACAAATCGGGTACACGTGTTATTTCGGCAAAAACGGCAATCGAGATGCGCAGCATGTTGGAATCGGTAACCGAGCCTGGTGGCACAGCGCTTAAAGCCCATGCCGAAGGTTATCGAGTTGGCGGTAAAACAGGTACAGCCCATAAGGTTGCGGGTAAGGGATATGCAAGCAATAAATACTTAGCTTATTTCACAGGCATTGCCCCGATGAGTGCCCCGCGCATTGTCGTGGCAGTGATGGTGGATGAGCCTACTACAAATGGCTACTATGGCGGGCAAGTCGCGGCGCCTATTTTTTCAACCATCGTCTCTGAAACGCTTCGCGCCATGAATGTTGCGCCGGATAGCGAAGTTAAAAATATGGTGCAGCGGGATGATGCGATTAAACCTGGTGCGGCAGCGCCAATTCAACGCGTCGTGTTAACGCAATGATGGTTACCTTGATTAAGCCAGAACAAGCCATGGATCATCTCCGGCGATTGGCTTTGCCAACGGCACGCATCGTCAGCGATACACGGCAAATCAAGGTGGGCGATGTCTTTCTGGCTTACCAAGTAGGGCATGGCACTGCCATACAGGACAGCCGTCCCTACATTACCGATGCTTTAAATGCAGGCGTTGCTGCTGTTATTTATGACCCAAGGGATTTAGAAGGCATTTCGGCTTTGAGTGATTCGCGCTGTTTTGCGCTAGAAAATTTATCGGTCCATGCGGGGCCCATTTGCTCCGAATGGTATGGCAATCCGAGCAGCCAAATGATGGTGTTTGGAGTGACTGGAACCAATGGCAAGACGAGTATCACGCAATGGCTCTCGCACGCTTTAGATCGCCCTAAGTCGCGTGCCGCTGTAATGGGTACCTTGGGCGTTGGCTTTCCTGGACACTTAGAGGCAACTGGCTACACCACACCAAATGCCGCGCGCTTACAAGCCGAACTCAAAGCACTCTTCGATTCCAATGCAAAGCAAATTGCAATGGAGGTCTCTTCACACGCACTAGAGCAGGGGCGCGTGAATGGCGTGCAATTCACCACTGCTGTATTTTCCAATTTGAGCCAAGATCACTTGGATTACCACGGCAGTATGGCGGAATATGCAGCCGTCAAGTTTCGTTTGTTTCAGTTCCCAGGTTTACAGAACGCAGTCATTAACTTGGAAGATCCCTTGGGGCGTGAATTGGCCATGCAATTATTGGCAAAGACCGGCATCCAGGTGTGGGGCTATGCAGTCGACCGTAATGCCTTTGCTGGTTTTGAAAAGTTTGGTAAGCGACTGCATGCTATTTATTCGAGCGGCATGCGGTTCAAAGAGTATGGCTATCAGGGTGTATTTGAATGGCAGGACCATGGCGGGACTGAGGTCAGTGTTCCAGTTGTGGGGGACTTTAATCTGAGCAATTGCCTTGCAGTCTGGGCTTGCCTATTAGCTAGTAGTATGGACGTGCCTGAGGCAGGTAAGCGCATTGCACTCTTAAAACCAGTGAGCGGCAGAATGGAAATGGTGCTCGGCAATTCGCGCAGCACTGGCCCACTGGTTATTGTTGACTATGCCCATACCCCGGATGCACTAGAAAAGGTATTGAGTACATTGCGTCCCATCGCAAGCCAGCGCGCAGGAAAGTTGTGGTGTATTTTTGGTTGCGGCGGTGATCGCGATGCGAGCAAGCGACCGCTCATGGGTCGGATTGCTGCAGCATTAGCTGACCATACCATTCTGACCAGCGATAACCCGCGCTCCGAGAGTCCAGAAAAAATTAGTGCCGATATTCAAGCTGGAATGGGTAATGGCAAATCGGTAGAAGTAATTCTAGATCGGGCTGCAGCGATCCTCAGCGGGGTTCGACACGCAGAGGCTAATGATGTTGTATTGATTGCAGGCAAAGGCCACGAAACAAGCCAAGAGATTAATGGCAAAAAAGTAGATTTCTCAGACCAAGAACATGTTTTATTGGCCAGTGGAGGTTCCGTCTAATGGCAATGATAACCTTGGGTCAAATCCATACATTTTTACCATCCAGTAAATTGATCAATATTTCTGAGGTGGCGGCGCAAAGCCATCCAATTGATTCTATTTCTACTGATAGCAAGGTAATTGAGGGTGGATCCCTCTTTATTGCGCTCAAAGGTGAACGCTTTGATGCACATCAGTTCTTAGGCGAAGTGAGTGCCGCTGGAGCAAGTGCTGCACTGATTGATGATGAGAAGGCGTGCCCAAATCAGCTCCCCGCAGTATGCGTTGCCGATACACGAATGGGTTTAGGTGATTTTGCTGCGGCATGGCGAAAGCAATTTACATTGCCGCTCGTAGTGGTAACGGGTAGCAATGGCAAGACAACCGTGAAAGAAATGATCGCGGCTATCTTTAGTGCTGCTGTGGGCAAAGAAGCAGTCTTGATCACGCCTGGCAACTTGAATAATGATATTGGGCTACCGCTGACGGTATTGCGTTTGCGTGAGCACCATCGCTTAGCAGTGATTGAACTCGGAATGAATCATCCTGGCGAAACGGCATACCTCGCTAACATTGCCAAGCCAACCATTGCGCTAATCAACAATGCCCAGCGCGAGCATCAAGAATTCATGCAGACCGTTGATGCGGTTGCGCACGAGCATGCGGATGCCATCGCATCATTGCCAGTAGATGGCGTCGCGGTCTTCCCAGCAGACACTCCGTTTAGTAGCGATTGGCGCAAAAAAGCCAATGGGCGTTACACCATTGATTTTGCGCTCAATGGCCCTGCAGCAGTCAGCGGAACCCTCCTAGAAGACGGCGGACTTGAAATCAAAACAAGCGAGGGCGTTATCAAGGTAAGACTTTCAGTACTCGGTGAGCATAACCTGCGCAATGCTCTTGCTGCCTCTGCCGTAGCCTTGGCCGCAAAGGTCGATTTAGAGGTCATCCGCATTGGCTTGGAATCCTTTCAGGCGATCGGCGGCCGAATGATGGCACACCAATATGGCGCTTGCCTGTTGATCGATGACAGCTATAACGCCAATCCCGACTCAGTCCGTGCAGCAATTGATGCCCTCAGTCAGGCTAGCCAAAAAACCTGTTTGGTCCTGGGTGATATGGGTGAAGTGGGATCAAAAGGTCCTGAGTTTCATTATGAGGTGGGCGCGTATGCAGCAGAGCGCGGCATTCAGCATTTATGGACGCTGGGAGAACAAACCCAGTCTTCGGTACGGGGCTTTAATGAATTCAATGGGCGCATAGGAGGTAGTAATACAGCGATCCATTTTGAAACTATCGACGCATTAAATGCATGCGCAGCAACCGTTCCTGAATTGTTTTCTGAAGGCACTTCGGCATCCAAGCCCTATGCAGTGCTAGTCAAAGGATCGCGTTTTATGCGCATGGAACGAGTAGTAGCGGCGTTAAAAGAGACGCTGGCGGAGGTTAAAGCATGCTCTTAATCTTGGCGCAGTGGTTGCAAGACGATTACAGCTTTTTCCGGGTGTTTAATTACATCACCTTCCGTGCCGTGATGGCGACATTAACTGCGTTGTTGATTGGCCTGATTTCGGGGCCCTGGGTCATTCGGAGATTGACTGAGTTAAAAATGGGTCAGGCAGTCCGTACCGATGGACCGCAAACGCATTTAGTCAAATCAGGAACCCCAACTATGGGTGGCGTGCTTATTCTGATTGGCATTTTTACCTCATGTGTTTTATGGGCTGACCTTACTAATCGATTTATCTGGATTGTGATGTTGGTTACCTTTGGCTTTGGCTTGATCGGTTGGGTTGACGATTACCGCAAAGTTGCTCGCAAAGACCCGAAAGGAATGGCGTCGCGCGAAAAGTTTTTCTGGCAAACCGTGATTGGATTGTTTGCTGCGATTTATTTAGCCTTCTCTGTGTCTGAGGTAAACAACTTAAAGGTGCTGCAGTTATTCATTGACTGGGTTCAGAGCGGTTTTTCATTAGACCTGCCCGCAAAATCAAACCTCTATCTTCCCTTTGTTAAAGAGGTTAGCTATCCACTGGGAGTGATGGGTTTCATCATTTTGAGTTATCTGGTAATTGTTGGTAGCAGCAATGCAGTCAATTTAACGGATGGCCTTGACGGTCTGGTCATCATGCCCGTGATTTTGGTGGGGGCCGCACTGGGTGCGTTTGCCTATGTGATGGGTAATGCAATCTACGCTAAGTATTTACTGTTCCCATTTATTCCGGGCGCTGGTGAGCTGATGATTTTCTGCGGCGCTATGGGCGGAGCGGGTCTTGCCTTCCTTTGGTACAACACCCATCCTGCGCAAGTCTTTATGGGTGATGTCGGCGCCTTGGCCCTAGGCGGCGCACTCGGAACCATTGCGGTGATTGTCCGCCAAGAGATTGTTTTATTTGTGATGGGTGGTATTTTTGTCGCCGAAACGGTTTCCGTGATGATGCAGGTGATTTGGTTCAAGTACACCAAAAAACGCTATGGCGAAGGACGCCGCATTTTTCGGATGGCCCCACTACACCACCATTTTGAACTGGGTGGCTGGCGCGAAACTCAAGTTGTTGTTCGTTTTTGGATCATCACCATTTTGTTGGTGTTGGTTGGTTTATCCAGTTTGAAATTACGGTAATCAGTACACGATGCGCAATGTAAAAAATCCTTTTGTACGCCCTGAACTCAGTAGAGCGGAAGCACTCTCAGTTGAGCCAACCCGCTTTTTAATTCTGGGGCTGGGTGAGTCCGGAGTGGCCATGGCGAAATGGTGCTTACGTCATGGCGCTGTCACTCGCCTAGTGGATACGCGCGCGCGGCATGAGCTTAATGAAAAGCAGAGTGCGCAGTTAAGTGAGCTGGAGTTTGCAGGGCTAAAGGACATGCATTTTGGTCCCTGGAGTCCGGATGCGCTCATGGATATTGATGTCATTGGAATATCGCCTGGACTATCGCCGATTGCAGAGCCAGCACAATCCATTTTGGCAATTGCGCAGGAGCGAGGTATTCCAGTGTGGAGTGAAATTGAGTTCTTTGCCCGCGGTATTGCAGCGCTGGAACTCGAATCGATTGCTGAGTCGTCCGATTCCGGGGGCTGGACCTATGCGCCAAAAATCGTTGCCATTACTGGTACGAATGGTAAAACAACTACAACGGCGCTAGTTGGTCAATTGTGTGAGCGTGCTGGCAAAACGGTCGCAGTAGCTGGCAACATCAGCCCTGCAGCACTGGATAAGCTAATGGCCTGCCTGGATAGCGCCGATGGTTTACGTGATCTGCCAGAGTTGTGGGTGCTCGAGCTATCGAGTTTTCAATTGCACTTTACATTTAGCCTCAATCCGAGCGCAGCAACGGTGCTCAATTTAAGTCAGGATCACCTAGACTGGCATGGAAACATGCAGGCCTACGCAACCGCAAAGGCAGCTATTTTTGGACCAACGAGTATCTGCATTGTTAACCGAGATGAAGTTGAATTAAATCGCTTACTTGGTAGTCAATTAGAAGATCGGCAGATTGTTCACTTTGGCTCAAGTCGGCCGGATGCGCCTGGATCATTCGGGATTGAACGCGATCCTCAGGCGGGCGGAATTGATTGGCTGGTATGGGCTGAAGTGGATGAGGATGCTGAGTTAGAAAAGCCCAAGCGGCGACGTAAAGCGGTGGCGGTAGAAGCTGAGCCGATTCGCTTGAAGCGCCTAATTCCAGCGGATGCGTTGCGCATTCGTGGCAAACACAATGCCCTCAATGCCCTTGCTGCCTTGGCATTGGCTCGCGCAGTAGGCTTGCCGCTGAACAAATTACTACATGGCTTGCGTGAGTACCGCGGTGAACCCCACCGCGTTCAAAGTGTTGCCATCATTCGGGATGTAGAGTACGTCGATGACAGCAAAGGAACCAATGTAGGCGCTACCGTTGCCGCACTCAATGGTCTTGGTGATACGGCTGGAGCAAAAAAGATTTGGTTAATTGCAGGCGGTGATGGCAAAGGCCAAGATTTCTCGCCGCTCTTTGATCCGGTGCAGCGTTTTGCGAAAGGCGTTCTATTGATTGGCAAAGACGCGCCACACATTGCGGATGCACTTAAAGCAAGCGGTGTTGCGGTAGAGCGCTGTGAAACCATTGCAGTCGCAGTGAAGACGGCGTCAGAGCGTGCGGCATCAGGAGATGTGGTGCTGCTTTCTCCAGCATGCGCCAGTTTTGATCAGTTCAAGGACTACATACACCGTGCTGCTGTATTTGTAACTGAGGTAGAAGAACTGGGCATGCAGTTTTCCGGCTCCAACCTTGAGGCAGATTGCTCGTCTGGAGTAAGCGCATGAACCTAAATCGCTTTTGGAACTATTCACGCGGTGGTATCACTGGCTTTCGAACTGGCTTACGTGATGCAGTTTCAGGAGTAGAGCAAACGCGTTCACGCATGATGGAGTATGACCAGCTACTGGTATGGGCAATTGTTTCTTTGGCCTTAATTGGTTTGGTGATGGTGTACTCCGCATCGATTACCTTGGCAGACGGACCAAAGTATAAAAACTACAGCAGTAATCACTTCCTGATACGGCATTTGATTTCACTAACGATTGCAACGGTAGTTGGTTTGTGTGTTTTCCGGATCCCAGTGAAGGCATGGGATAAGTTGGCGCCAATTCTGTTCGGAATTACGATCCTGTTGTTAATTGCAGTCCTAATACCTGGAATCGGCAAAGGAGTAAACGGAGCGCGGCGCTGGATCTCGTTTGGGTTTATGAATTTCCAGCCATCGGAACTCATGAAGTTTGCTGTAGTCATTTTCGCGGCTAGCTATACCGTTCAGCGCCAAGAGTACCTCCATTCGTTTGTGAAGGGATTGGTGCCGATGGGCATCGCCGTCATGATCATTGGTGCTCTATTGCTATGGCAGCCTGATATGGGCGCTTTTGTAGTTATTGCCTTAATTGCCTTTGGCATTCTTTTCTTGGGCGGAATTAATGTGAAATTATTTGGTGGATTGGTGGTGGCTGGAATTTCGAGCGCCGCCATCATCATCGCACTCTCGCCATTTCGCCGCGAGCGCATCTTTGCATTCCTGGATCCGTGGGCAGCGGATCACGCTGCCAATAAAGGCTATCAACTAACGCATTCCCTCATGGCATTTGGACGGGGCGAGTGGTTTGGTACTGGCCTTGGCGGCAGTGTCGAAAAATTGCATTACTTGCCCGAAGCACATACCGATTTCATCTTGGCAGTAATTGGCGAGGAACTCGGTTTTGCCGGAGTGCTAGTCATCATCTTTTTGTTCTACTGGATCGTGCGCCGCGCTTTTCTGATTGGTCGAACTTCACTGCAACTGGATCGTAGTTTTGCTGGCTTAGTAGCAAAAGGCATTGGTATCTGGATTGGATGGCAGGCATTTATCAATATGGCAGTGAACTTAGGCTTACTGCCGACGAAAGGCTTAACACTTCCCTTGATTAGTTATGGCGGCTCAGGGATTTTGATGAATGCCGTTGCGCTTGCTGTACTGCTTAAGATTGATTATGAAAACCGCGTTTTAATGCGGGGAGGCAAGTTATGAATAAGCCTTCCATCTTAGTCATGGCCGGCGGCACTGGCGGGCATATCTTCCCTGGATTGGCGGTTGCCGAGCTTCTGCGCACGCGCGGCTGGCAGGTGGCTTGGCTTGGCAATGCCACTGGCATGGAATACCGCTTGGTACCGAGTCGAGGGTTTGCGTTTGAAGCAGTCAATTTTGGAGGCTTGCGCGGCAAAAGCTTACTCACTAAGCTAATGCTTCCCTTTAATCTGGCAAGAGCGTGTTTACAAAGCTGGCAGATTATTCGCAGACTCAAGCCAAGTGTCGTGCTAGGTATGGGCGGCTACATCACCTTTCCTGGCGGATTAATGAGCGCCTTACTGAAGCGTCCACTGGTTTTGCATGAGGCGAACTCGGTAGCTGGCAGCGCCAATCGCTATCTATCGAAGATGGCCACTAAAACCCTCACGGGATTTCCGAATGCCCTGCCCGAGGGAGAGTGGGTTGGTAATCCGATTCGCGGTGAGTTTGAATTAATAGCACCGCCTGCTGAGCGTTATGGGACGCGTACTGGCCCACTGACATTATTGGTCGTTGGTGGTAGCTTGGGTGCTGCTGCCCTAAATGAAACGATTCCAGCGGCGCTTGCCCTGATTCCCGTCGAGGAAAGGCCGCGCGTACTGCACCAGGCAGGTGAAAAACACGTCGCTGAACTAAAGCAACGCTATATAAATTGTGGTGTTACTGCAGATGTTCATGCATTTATTGGGGACATGGCAGCAGCGTATGCTGCAGCCGATCTCGTTGTGTGTCGATCGGGTGCGATGACCGTATCCGAGATTGCTGCCTGCGGCGTCGCCGCTTGCTTCGTGCCATTTCCATTTGCGATTGATGATCACCAAACTGCCAACGCAGCGTTTTTATCAACAGCAGATGCGGCAAAGTTATGGCCACAGACTGACCTTAATCCAAGTGCGCTGGCTGCTTGGTTGCAAAGTGTAGGCCGCCCGGAGTTGATGGCAATGGCAGAGCGTGCTCGCACTCTAGCAAAGATGCAGGCAACCGAGCGCGTAGCAGCCATATGCGCTGAATCTGCAGGAGTAAACCCATGAAGCACATTGTCCAGCAGATTCATTTTGTCGGCATTGGTGGCGCTGGAATGAGCGGCATTGCCGAAGTATTACTCAACTTGGGATACCAAGTTTCAGGTTCTGATTTAGCCGAAAGCGCGACAACAAAACGCTTGCGCGGACTCGGTGCCGATATCCAGATTGGCCATAAGGCTAGCCATGTTGGCACAGCTGAGGCTGTTGTTATTTCAACTGCAGTAGCCGGAAATAATCCCGAGGTACTGGCTGCGCGCGCCGCAAACATTCCGATCATTCAGCGGGCAGTGATGCTGGGTGAGCTCATGCGCTTAAAGCAAGGTATTGCGATTGCAGGAACGCATGGAAAAACTACCACCACCAGTTTAGTTGCTTCGGTACTGGCTGAAGGTGGGCTGGATCCCACATTTGTGATTGGCGGAAAACTCAATTCAGCCAATGCCAATGCGCGTCTTGGGCAAGGGGATTTTATTGTGGTGGAGGCGGATGAGTCGGACGCCTCATTCCTGCAGTTATTCCCAGCCATGGAGGTCATCACCAATATTGATGCTGATCACATGGATACCTATCAGCACGATATGGCGCGCCTCAAGCAGGCCTTTGTGCAATTTACGCAGCGCATGCCCTTTTATGGCATTGCGATTGTGTGTGCAGACGATGCCAATGTGCGGGATCTAATTCCCTTCGTATCCCAGCCCATTCTGAAATACGGCACTGCCGATGATGCGGATATCCGCGCGCACCACATTCAGGCCGACGGAACACGGATGTGCTTTACGGTAGAGCGCCGTACGATTCGACGTCATGGTACTAAGCCAGGACCCTTGCAAATCGAGCTCAATCTTCCGGGTTTACACAACGTGCGCAATGCCCTTGCTGCGATTGGTATAGCGACTGAATTGGGTATACGCGATGAAGCGATTGTCAAAGCCTTGTCGGAATTTAGTGGCGTTGGTAGGCGTTTCCAACGCTGCGGTGATATTGCATTGCCAACGGGTGGAAGCTTCACCTTAATTGATGATTACGGGCACCACCCCGTTGAAATGGCAGCGACCTTGGCGGCAGCACGTGGGGCCTATCCGGGGCGCCGGCTGGTCTTAGCATTTCAGCCGCATCGCTACACTAGAACCCGCGATTGTTTTGGTGACTTTGTGGATGTGTTGCGCGGCTTCGATGCATTGATATTGACGGACGTATATCCTGCAGGAGAGCCCCGCATTAAAGGTGCTGATGGGGAAAGTCTCTTTAAAGCAACTTGCAGTAATGATGCTGAGGCCAAGTCAGCATTACTGAAGAATGCCGACTCTACTTATGTAGCTAAAGTAGCGGATATGTCTGCGGCGATTACGACCATGCTGCGTGATGGCGATGTTGTTATTACGATGGGCGCCGGATCGATATCCACTTTGCCCGCCATTCTCTCGGGAGCGCAACATGCTTAATCGCACGATGCCCTGGGGAGAGCGTGTCAAGGCTGATCTTGTCAAGCTAAAGCCGAGCGACCTGGGTAAGGTTGGGGTATTGCTTGGTGGGAAATCCGGCGAACGGGAAATTTCGCTCTTATCGGGTAATGGCGTTTTAAGCGCCTTACTGGAAAAAGGGGTTGATGCGCATGCCTTTGATCCAGGCACACGCAACCCAACTGAGATTGTGAATGAACAATTTGATCGCGTCTTTATTTCGCTGCATGGCCGCTACGGCGAAGATGGCACGATTCAGGGATTGCTCGACTTATTGGAAATTCCGTATACCGGCAGTGGCGTTCTTGCGTCCGCGCTATCCATCGATAAAATTGCAACCAAACAAATCTGGCTCAGTAATGGCTTATCAACACCTGACTTTGAGGAGCTGACCTCTCAAAGTGATTGGGCTGCAGTGGCAAAGCACTTAGGCTTGCCTTTAATCGTCAAGCCAGCCCATGAAGGTTCGTCGCTGGGCTTAACCAAAGTCAAAGCCGTAGAGGAATTACCAACTGCCTACGCAAAAGCAGCCGCTTTAGATTCGAAAGTGATTGCAGAGACCTGCATTATTGGTGATGAACTGACTTGCCCATTAGTGGGCGAAGGTCAAAGCGCTGAAGCGCTGCCAGTAATTCGGATTGTTCCGCCTGACGCCAATTACGATTTCCACAATAAGTACTTCTCAAACGATACGCAATATTATTGCCCGACAGGCTTAGATGAGGCCCTTAACCAAAAGGTTCAGGCCCTAGCCCTTGGCGCCTACCGTGCATTGGGTTGCCGTACCTGGGGTCGTGCGGATGTGATGCTCGATAGCCGCGATGGTAAGCCCTATTTGTTGGAGATGAATACATCCCCTGGGATGACATCACACTCTTTAGTGCCGATGGCAGCAAAAGTAGCGGGCGTAAGTTATGCCGATTTAGTGTTGTGGTTGCTAAGTCAAACAATGGATGCAAAAAAATGAGTAATTTGGCGAAGCGCTCATTCAATTTTGTCCTGGGCATGTCTACACCCTTGCTTAACAATCCCACACGGATGGCTGAAGTGAGTCGTTGGTTAATGCGCCTCTTTTTTCTAATGGCAACGGTTGCAGGTTTAATGTGGCTGAGCCAGCGACCTGTTTTTGCCTTACGCCAAATGCAAGTTGAGCCCTTACCAGGGCAAGTCGTTAAGCACGTCAATTTGTCTCAAGTAAAAAAACAAGTACTTGAGCAAGTTCAAGGCAATTTTTTCACAGTACGCCTCGAGAATATTAAAGAAGCATTTGAAGCTCTGCCATGGGTGCGGCATGCGAGTGTACGGAGGGTATGGCCGAATGGCCTAGCCGTCAGCATTGAAGAGCAAAAACCATTTGGTATATGGGGTAGCCGTAGTGAACATAAGTTAATGAATGGCTTTGGCGAAGTATTTAGTGCCAGCCTTGCCCAGGTAGAAGATCCATCAACACTAATCGAAGTATCTGGGCCAGCTGACTCAAATAAAGAGGTGATGCAACTCTATCAAAAAGCGAGCCGCTGGTTTGCGCCTTGGAATGTCGATGTGCTTAGTGTCAACTTGTCGGATCGGTATTCCTGGAGCATTAAGTTATCGAATGGAATCCGCATCGAATTTGGCCGCGATGAAGAGGCTCAAGGCAAAGCTTTAACCGAGGAGCGCGTCGCTCGCCTCATCGAGTATTGGCCAAAAGCACAAGAAAGACTGACGAGTCGTGTTGATGTGATTGATTTGCGTTATAGCAATGGATTTGCAGTACACCTTGCGAGTACCGGTAACAAAAAGCCAGAGCTAGATGCAAAAAAGAGTGGAGCACAACGGTGAATTTAAGAATGAGGAAATTTGATGAGTAAGGATAACCGAGACCTTTTGGTCGGTCTTGATATTGGCACATCAAAAGTAGTTGCTTTGGTTGCTGAGCTCGAAGCAGATGGACAATTTAATGTAGTTGGTGTTGGCCAAACTACGTCTAAGGGATTGAAGAAGGGTGTTGTGGTCAACATTGAGGCCACAGTGCAATCGATTCAAAAAGCACTCGAGGAAGCAGAAGTAATGGCGGATCGTCGCATTGTTCAGGTATTTACTGGCATTGCAGGGAATCATATTTTTAGCTTCAATTCGAGTGGCATGGTTGCCATTCGCGATAAAGAGGTTGGATCCACCGATGTAGAGCGCGTGCTGGAGACAGCAAAAGCCATCAATATTCCGACGGATCAGCAAATTCTGCACATCTTAATTCAAGAGTTCATCATCGATGGGCAAGAGGATGTGCGTGAACCAATTGGCATGAGTGGACTGCGTTTAGAGGTAAAGGTCCACATCGTTACTGGCGCCGTAAGTGCAGCCCAAAATATTGTGAAGTGCGTACGGCGCTGTGGCTTGGAGGTGAATGATTTGATCTTGCAGCCACTCGCCTCCAGTCTTGCCGTTCTTACTGAAGACGAAAAAGAGCTGGGTGTAGTCTTAGTCGACATCGGCGGTGGCACAACAGATATTGCGATCTATAGCCAAGGATCGATTCGCCATACCGCAGTGATTCCGATTGCGGGCGATCAAATTACCAATGACATTGCAATGGCATTGCGCACTCCAACTGTAGAAGCAGAAGATCTCAAGATTCATTATGGAATTGCGCGCCAAGATATGGCAGATTCCACTGCCATGATCGACGTACCAGGCGTGGGCGATCGTGAGCCACGACCCATTTCAAAGCAGGCTCTTGCCGCTGTGATTGAGCCACGCGTTGAAGAATTATTTACCTTGGTATTAGGCGTAGTGCGCGACTCGGGGTATGAGGGCATGGTTTCGTCGGGCATTGTGCTAACGGGGGGTACCTCCCTAATGCCTGGCATGGTTGATTTAGCGGAGCAAGTGTTTTTGAAGCCTGCGCGGATTGGAACACCAGAATACCGCGGCCATCTTCACGAAGTATTAAGAAGCCCACGCTTTTCAACAAGCATTGGACTCTTAATGGAAGGTCAGGCGCAGCTGATGCGCGGTCGTCGCGTATCGCAATCAGGCTCTTTCCAAGGTACTTTTTTGCGAATGAAGGAATGGTTCGCGGGTAATTTTTAAGTTTTTTTCGTCGTCGTTAATGTAACTAAGTAACTCAGGAGGGTTTATGGAATTTGAAATGCTAGATCAAGATACAGCCGGTAAGACCATTATTAAAGTGGTCGGAGTCGGAGGCGCTGGCGGCAATGCTGTCCAGCATATGATTCGTCGCGGTGTCGATGGAGTCGAGTTTATTTGTATGAATACGGATGCAGGTGCATTGAAACGCTCTGCCGCATCGATTAATTTGCAATTGGGATCGAGTGGCCTTGGCGCAGGTGCAAAACCAGAAATTGGCGCAGCATCGGCAGAAGAGGCCCGTACTCGCATTGCGGATTCATTGCAGGGTGCCCATATGGTCTTCATTACTGCTGGTATGGGCGGCGGAACGGGGACTGGCGCGGCGCCTATCGTGGCCCAAGTTGCCAAAGAAATGGGGATTTTGACGGTAGGCGTCATTAGCAAGCCATTTGATTTTGAGGGCGTTAAGCGCTTAAAGGTGGCAGAAGACGGAGCGCATGAGTTAGAGGCGTATGTAGACTCCCTTATCGTTGTTCTCAATGAGAAGTTGTTTGAAGTCATGGGTGAGGATGCTGAGTTTGATAAGGCCTTTGCCTGTGCGGACGATGTTTTGCATAACGCGGTTTCTGGTATTGCCGAAATCATCAATGTTCAAGGATTGATCAACGTCGACTTTGAAGATGTGAAGACAGTCATGGGCGAGCAGGGCAAAGCCATGATGGGTACTGCTACTGTTTCTGGAATGGATCGCGCTCGTTTGGCGGCAGAGGCTGCGGTTGCCTCTCCTTTGCTAGAGGGTGTCGACTTATCTGGCGCACGCGGTGTTTTGGTCAACATTACTGCTAGCCGCTCACTCAAGTTATCCGAAACGCGTGAAGTCATGGCGGCGATTCGCGGTTATGCTGCGGACGATGCCACAGTCATCTTTGGTACGGTGTACGACGATAGTTTGGGAGATGCCCTGCGCGTTACGGTGGTAGCGACGGGCCTAAATCATCCTCAAGCCATGCAAAAAAGTCAGCCTGAAGTGATTTGGCGCAAGGCAACGGGTACGCACGATGCAATGCCTACGATGGCCGATTTGAATAGTTTTGCCCCATCTAGCCCATCGGCTGCAATGAGCATGGCGGGTATGGATTCAGCCATTTCGGCGGTGGGTTCTGGCGCAGCGGCGGCTTCGAGCGGTAGCAATGCCTTTGGTGCGGCTCCAGCCCAGCCAGCTGGGGTCGACTACAGTAAGTATGATCTACCGCGGGTATTTCGGCCTCGGTCAGAACCTTCTAGCGCGCCAAGCTTGGGTGCAGATAGCTCGCCACAGGCCAAAACCATGCTCGATAAAGGGGCGGATTTCTATGAAATTCCGGCTTTTCTGCGTAAACAGGCCGACTGATGAATTGCTCAATACAATAGTGTTATGAGAGATGCCAGCGCAGCGCCCCTCCGGACGACGAATCCTGCGCTTGCGTTGGCTCACCCATTGATAACTATTGAATTGGAGATTTTATGATTGCAGTTGGACAAAAACTACCGAACGCTACCTTGTATGAGTTTCTAAATGAAGAAACCGAAGGCTGTGCCATTGGCCCAAATGCGTTTGAGATAGATAAGTTAGTTGCTGGTAAAAAGATTGTGATTTTTGCTTTACCTGGTGCTTTCACGCCAACCTGCTCCGCCCAACACGTGCCGGGTTATGTTGCCCAGTTCGATGCCATCAAAGCAAAAGGTGTTGATGAAATTTGGTGTGTCTCTGTGAATGACCCATTTGTAATGGGCGCATGGGGACGTGATCTCAACGTGGGTAAAAAAGTACGTATGTTGGGTGACGGCAGTGCTGAGTTCACCAGCAAATTAGGTATGGAATTTGACTTAAGCAAGCGTGGACTCGGAATTCGTTCCCAGCGTTACGCCATGGTGGTAGAGAATGGCGTAGTGAAATCGTTGTCGCTCGAGGCGCCAGGTAAGTTTGAGGTAAGCGATGCTGCCTCGGTATTAAAGCAACTGTAATTCAATTACTCGTTTCATCGATTCCCCGAATTTACAAACGCGATCATGCTCAAGCAACGCACCATTGCCAATCCGATAAAAACGGTTGGCATCGGCTTGCACTCCGGTCGTAAAGCAAGCTTATCGATTAAGCCTGCGCCCGTGAATTCGGGAATCCAGTTTGTCCGTATTGATTTGCCTGAGCCAGTCCTGATTCCAGCAGATGCCCTGCTGGTTGGGGATACGCGCCTCGCATCGGTCTTACAAAAAGACGGGGTACGTGTTTCTACAGTTGAACACCTGTTGTCCGCTTGTGCCGGATTGGGCTTAGATAATGTATTGATTGAGGTAGATTGCGAAGAGATACCGATTATGGATGGCAGTGCCGCATCCTTCCTATTTTTGCTTGAGTCTGCAGGCATAACGGAGCAAGATGCTCCCCGTCAGTTCATGGTCATTAAGAAATCCGTTGAAGTGCGCGATGGCGATAAGTTAGCCCGCCTAGACCCATTTTTTGGATTCAAGTTGGATTTCACGATTGACTTTAAGCACCCTGCTGTGGATAAAACAGGCCAGCATTTTGTGGTCGATTTTGCAGAGCATGCATACCGCAGTGAGATTGGTCGAGCGCGTACATTTGGATTTGCGCACGAGGTTGAGGCCTTGCGTGAAATTGGCCTTGCACGCGGCGGTAGTTTAGATAATGCGATTGTTTTGGATGAGCACCGCATTCTCAATAATGAAGAATTACGCTACGAGGATGAGTTTGTGCGCCACAAAATCCTCGATGCCATTGGTGATTTGTATTTAGCAGGACATCCGATTGTGGGATCGTATGTTGCAAAAAAATCAGGTCATGCCTTGAATAATGCCTTGTTGCGCAAATTGTTTGAAGATCCCAGCGCATTTGCAATTGAGTCGTTTCCGCTCAATAAAGCTCCAGCAGCCTACACAGTAGCAAATCAACCCCTCTTTTTTTAAGTTGAACTCGTTTTTGATTGCAGAAGGTGCTGGACTGCCTTGCTGAGCTCCGATTCCGGCTCCAATTTACTGAGCAAATCAAGCCATGCTGAGCGGGCGATGGGATTTAGCCCTTTGGGCTTTTCTCTCGCTGGGGCTCTGGACTGAACAACCCACTCTGACTGAGGTAGGGCGGGCTTTAAGCTAACTTTAATAGCCGTACAATTCAGGCCATTCTTGCCTAACTCATTGATTAAGCTGGGTAAAGATTGCTGTAAGCGAGCGGCGATGGTGGCATTGGGCACCATCAGCAAAAGCTCGGTAGGCTTGCCAGAGATCCAAACCGGCTCTACTTTAGAGCCAAAGTGAGCTAATTCAAGGGTTTTTAGGCAATGTTGTAGGCAGGCCTTGAGCTTGGCCAAATCTTCCGTGCGCGCCAAAATACCATTGATTCCCTCTGGCCCGCGCAAGCAGTCCAGCCACTCCCGGGCTATCTTTGGCTTGGCAGAATAAGGGGTTTTTGGCTTTGGATTCATGGGGAAAAGGGGATTCGGGTGATAAACTCAAAGGCTTAATTTTGGTCAAAATCCCATGGCAATCGGCATTCTAAAAACTCTATTTGGCAGTCGAAATGAT
>CANGWV010000025.1 GCA_947457875.1 Burkholderiaceae bacterium | reverse complement strand
TGCAGTCGGGGGTCGTACTGCAAGTAAAACCAAAAGAGTTGCAGGTCATGATTGCAACGGGCGATGTGATCTCCATTAAAGGCGATGGCTTGAAGTTAGCGTCCGCATCCTTAACGGATAATTCTCAGCCTAAAAAACGCTTACGTCCTGGCGCGGTAGTCCGCCTCCTTTCCGACAGTGGCATCTGGAAGTTGGCCCAGCTACCGCAAGTCGAGGCAGCATTTGTTGCTTTAGATCCGGAGAGTGGCGCGATTCTCTCCTTGGTAGGTGGGTTTGATTTTCGTCGCAATCAATTCAATCACGTTACTCAGGCGCAACGTCAACCCGGCTCCGCTTTTAAGCCCTTCATATACGCCGCCGCAATTGAAAAAGGATTTACGCCGAGCACTTCGGTTAATGATGCGCCTTTATCCATTGGTAGCTTGGAGACTGGTAGTCAAGCATGGGAACCAAAAAACTACGATGGTAAGTTCGACGGTTTTATGCCGCTGCGAACGGCACTCGCTAAGTCTAAGAACTTAGTGTCGGTACGGGTGATACGCAAAATTGGCCCATCGTATGCACAAGACTTTATTCAGCGTTTTGGGTTTGAGCCAGAGAAGCATCCGCCCTATTTAACAATGGCGCTAGGCGCTGGGTCGGTCACGCCCTTACAAATGGCAACAGCGTATAGCGTTTTCGCCAATGGCGGATACCGCGTGGACCCCTTCCTGATTAGTAAGATGGTTGATTCCAAGGGTGTTGTTCTGTTTGAGGCACAGCCAGTGCGTGCAAGCGTCGATGCTACCCGAGTACTCGATGCGCGTACGGCCTTTGTCATGGATAGCATGTTGCAAGAGGTAACGAAGTCGGGCACGGCGGCTAGTGCAAGAGGCAAATTAGGCCGTACTGATTTGGCTGGCAAGACTGGAACTACGAATGACTCCCATGATGCCTGGTTTGCAGGCTACAACTCGGATGTTGTTGCAGTAGCGTGGATTGGGTTTGATCGGCCGCGCAGCCTTGGCGATCGTGAAACGGGTGGTGGATTAGCACTGCCGGTTTGGACTTCATTTATGGCAACCGCCTTAAAGGGGAGGCCTGAACAAGCTAAATTAGTTCCTGCGGGCGTTGTGCAGTCCGGTGGGGATTGGTTTATTCCTGACTTTGCCCCGCCGGGTGGTTTAAGCACGGTTAACTAGGGAGGCCGGCGTAATGGCTCGCCAGGCACGCATTGTTATACCCGGTCAGGCAATGCATATCTTAGTGCGCGGAAACAATCGCGAGACCCTGTTTCATGATTCGGCAGACTACGCCACTTACCTCGATTGGTTGCGCACTGCAGCCACCCAATTTTCATTAGCAGTCCATGCGTATGCATTGATGCCTAATCATGTGCATTTACTCCTGACCCCCAAAGAACCCGAGTCACTAGCGAAATTAATGCAGTCCCTTGGGCGGCGCTATGCGCAATTCTTTAATCAAAAGCACGGCCGTACCGGAACAATTTGGGAAGGCCGTTATCGCTCATCCTTAATTGATCCTGACTACCTCCTGCGTTGCCAGCGTTACATTGAACTCAATCCGGTCCGTAGCGGCCTAGAATCACGACCTGCCGACTACCCTTGGACAAGCTATGCCAATCACATTGGCGGAAAAACGGAGGCATGGCTACAAGACCACCCACAGTTTTGGGACCTTGGAAACACCCCGTTTGAGCGTCAAATGGCTTGGGCAAACTGGGTCAAAGAGGGCGCTCCCCACTGGGAGGACCGCGCAATCACGGAAGCCCTGCTTCGGTCAAAGCCATGGGTAAGCCCAGAGTATGCAAAAACCCTCTTTAAGGGCAATCTAGATGCATTGCAAATTCGCCCGCGCGGACGCCCGATTAAAATAGACCCTCCCGCACCAAGGCCAACTTAATTAACGGGCGCTAAGGTTGAAGTAGGGTGTATGGATGAATAAAGATCCACTCTGTCCCCATTAAGATAATCAATCTGGTTGGCCCCCCTATTTAAATGGGACAGAGTTAATTAAAAAGATTGCACTTGAAGGGGTATTCCCCTATATTTGATCTCCCACGCGCCTTTGCGCCTTTTCTGCGCCGTTATTGAGACACACTATGAATAGCAAATTTACCCAAAATACTTTAGATATTAATCAAGAAGAGGCTGAAACATTTCGCCCAATTGCGCAGGGTTTATACGATCCAGCAAATGAGCACGACGCATGTGGCGTCGGTTTTGTTGCGCACATCAAAGGTAAAAAATCCCATGCGATTGTGACGCAGGGTTTGCAAATATTAGAAAACTTAGATCACCGCGGCGCTGTAGGTGCGGACCCCCTTATGGGTGATGGTGCGGGAATTTTGATACAAGTGCCCGATCTCTTGTATCGCGAAGAAATGGCTAAGCAAGGAATCACACTGCCGCCGTTTGGCGAATACGGCGTGGGTATGATCTTTTTGCCAAAAGAGAGTGCATCGCGTTTGGCTTGTGAACAAGAGCTGGAAAGAACCGTGCGCCTAGAGGGTCAGGTAGTGCTGGGTTGGCGCGATGTACCAATTGATGTCAAATTACCAATGTCACCAACGGTGCAAAAGACAGAGCCATTCATTCGCCAAATTTTTATTGGGCGCGGCCGCGACATTATGACGACCGATGCCTTGGAGCGAAAGTTATATGTCATCCGAAAAACAGCCAGTCACGCCATTCAAGATTTGCACTTAAAACATGGCAAGGAATATTTCGTTGCGTCGATGTCGGCACGCACGATTGTGTACAAAGGGCTACTACTTGCAAATCAAGTTGGCGCCTATTATTTAGACTTACAAGATCAACGCTGCGTTTCGGCGTTGGCCTTAGTACATCAGCGTTTTTCGACCAATACGTTCCCAGCATGGGAGTTGGCGCACCCGTATCGCATGATTGCGCACAACGGCGAAATCAATACCGTTAAAGGCAACGTCAATTGGGTCAATGCACGTACAGGCGCAATAAGCTCGCCAGTATTGGGTGATGATTTACAAAAATTATGGCCATTGATTTATCCGGGCCAATCCGATACAGCATGTTTTGATAACTGCTTAGAGTTATTAGTCATGGCGGGGTATCCCTTAGCGCAAGCCATGATGATGATGATTCCAGAAGCATGGGAACAACATACTTTGATGGATGAGAACCGCCGCGCGTTTTATGAATACCATGCAGCGATGATGGAGCCATGGGATGGCCCTGCTGCTATGGCATTTACAGATGGCCGTCAGATTGGCGCGACGCTCGATCGCAATGGTTTGCGTCCGGCCCGTTATTACGTTACCGACGATGATCTTGTGATCATGGGTTCTGAGGCCGGCGTTTTGCCAGTACCTGAAAACAAGATTGTGCAAAAGTGGCGCTTGCAACCGGGCAAGATGTTCATGATCGATATGGAGCAAGGCCGCATCATTGATGACGTCGAACTCAAAAATGCAGTATCGAAAGCAAAGCCATACAAGAGCTGGATTGATGCAGTACGCGTCAAGTTAGATGAAGTGGATTTGTCCAAAAAAGACAGCGTGGATGAGCAGGCCCACATTCGGCCAGCAGCAAAATTATTGGATCGCCAACAGGCATTTGGTTACAGCCAAGAAGACCTGAAGTATTTAATGGCACCAATGGCCGTAGCAGGTGAAGAGGCAATTGGTTCGATGGGTAACGATAGCCCCTTAGCTGTTTTGTCGAACAAAGATAAATCCCTTTACAACTACTTTAAGCAGTTATTCGCGCAGGTTACGAATCCCCCAATCGATCCGATTCGGGAAAATATGGTGATGTCTTTGGTCTCGTTTGTCGGACCAAAACCCAATTTGCTGGATACCAACAACATCAATCCACCGATGCGATTAGAAGTAAGCCAGCCTATTCTGGATTTTGAGGAAATGGCGAAGATTCGCCACATTGAGCACTACACCAATGGCAAGTTCCGCACTTATGAATTAGACATCTGCTATCCAGTAGCATGGGGCAAAGATGGTATTGAGGCGCGCCTCGCGTCATTGTGCGCAGAGGCTGCTGATGCAGTCAGCCTCGGCTTTAACATTGTGCTGATCAGCGATCGTCAAGTGGATGAAAAGCACGTGGCCATCCCAGCTCTCCTAGCGACCTCTGCAATTCATCAGCATTTAGTTGCCAAAGGCTTACGTACCAGCGTTGGCCTCGTGGTAGAGACCGGTAGCGCGCGCGAGACCCATCACTTTGCATTGCTCGCGGGCTATGGCGCAGAAGCCATTCACCCCTTCTTGGCAATGGAGACCTTAGCGGAAATGGCAAAAGGTTTGCCCGGTGATTTATCGCCCGAGAAAGCCATCAAGAATTACGTTAAAGCGGTAGGCAAGGGCTTGCAAAAAGTCATGTCAAAAATGGGCATCTCAACCTATATGTCCTATACCGGTTCACAGATTTTTGAGGCCATTGGACTCAATCAAGAAGTGATTCAGCAGTATTTCAAAAATACGCCATCGAATGTGGGCGGTATTGGCGTGTTTGAAATTGCTGAAGAAGCATTGCATATGCATCAGCAGGCATTTGGAAACGACCCAGTACTCACCAATATGCTGGAAGCAGGCGGCGAGTATGCCTACCGTGTTCGCGGTGAAAACCACATGTGGACACCCGATACCATTGCAAAGCTGCAACACGCAACGCGTGCTGGGTCTGATAAGGGCTACCAGACATATAAAGAGTATGCCAACATCATTAATGACCAAAGCAAGCGTCAAATGACTTTGCGTGGTTTGTTTGAGTTTAAGGTTGACCCCGCTAAAGCGATTCCACTGGATGAAGTGGAGTCTGCTAAGGAGATCGTCAAACGCTTTGCAACGGGCGCGATGTCCTTGGGCTCAATCTCAACCGAAGCGCATGCAACCTTAGCAATTGCTATGAACCGCATCGGCGGTAAGTCCAATACGGGCGAAGGGGGCGAAGATCCTAATCGCTACAAAAATGAACTTAAAGGTATTCCGATTCGTAAGGGCGAAAGCTTGGCGAGCATTCTGGGTAGCGATGTGGTGGAGGCCAATATTCCATTGGAAGATGGGGATTCCTTGCGCTCGAAAATTAAACAGGTAGCATCAGGCCGCTTTGGTGTAACGACCGAGTATCTGCGCTCAGCCGATCAGTTGCAAATCAAAATGGCGCAAGGTGCAAAACCCGGCGAGGGCGGTCAGCTACCCGGTAGCAAAGTGTCCGATTACATTGGTAAGTTGCGTTTCTCGGTACCGGGGGTTGGTTTGATTTCTCCGCCTCCGCACCATGATATTTATTCGATTGAAGACATTGCACAGCTGATTCACGATCTCAAGAACGTCAATCCAGCTGCTGATGTATCCGTCAAGCTTGTATCCGAAGTGGGTGTGGGTACGGTCGCTGCTGGTGTTGCGAAAGCCAAAGCCGATCACGTGGTGATCGCGGGCCATGATGGTGGTACCGGCGCATCGCCACTGTCATCGATTAAGCATGCCGGATCTCCATGGGAGCTCGGTTTGGCCGAGACCCAGCAAACCTTGGTGCTGAATCGTTTACGCAGCCGTATTCGGGTACAGGCCGATGGCCAAATGAAAACCGGTCGCGATGTTGTGATTGGTGCCTTGCTTGGCGCAGATGAATTTGGTTTTGCTACTGCACCACTAGTAGTAGAAGGTTGCATCATGATGCGCAAGTGCCATTTAAATACTTGCCCAGTTGGTGTTGCTACACAGGATCCAGAGCTGCGTAAAAAGTTTGCTGGTAAGCCAGAACACGTCGTGAATTTCTTCTTCTTTGTTGCAGAAGAAGCACGTGAAATCATGGCGCAACTAGGCATACGCAAGTTTGACGATCTGATTGGCCGCGTTGACCTACTCGATACCCGCAAGGGCATTGATAACTGGAAAACCCATGGACTGGACTTCAGCAAGATTTTTGCAGCCCCTGCTGTGCCAGCAGATGTGCCGCGCTATCAAGTGCTCACCCAGGATCACGGCCTCGGCACCGCCTTAGACCATATTCTGATTGAAAAGAGCGAGCCTGCATTAGAGCGCGGTGAGAAAGTGTCCTTTATCGTTCCTGTGAAGAACGTGAATCGTACGGTAGGTGCAATGCTGTCTGGCGACATCGCTCAGCGCTATGGCCATGCTGGCTTGCCAGATGACACCATTCACATCCAGTTAAATGGCACAGCTGGTCAAAGTTTTGCAGCATTCTTAGCCCATGGCGTTACCTTGGATCTGGTTGGTGATGCCAACGATTATGTTGGTAAGGGATTGTCTGGTGGCCGTGTCATCGTGCGTGCACCCCATGAATTCCGTGGCGATACCGCCAAGAACATCATTGTCGGTAATACCGTCTTGTATGGCGCGATTGGCGGCGAAGCCTTCTTTAATGGCGTAGCTGGCGAGCGTTTTGCAGTGCGTAATTCTGGTGCTACTGCAGTCGTCGAGGGTACGGGCGATCATGGTTGTGAATACATGACGGGTGGTACGGTGGTCGTTCTGGGTGAAACCGGCCGCAACTTTGCAGCCGGCATGAGCGGTGGTATCGCTTATGTGTACGACGAAGATGGTTTGTTTGCAAAGCGCTGCAATACCAGCATGGCTACTTTAGAAAAAGTACTTCCCCATGCAGAGCAGCTTGCCAGCATTCCTGAGTCGCAATGGCATGCGCCAATCGATGTTAAGGATGGTGGTCAGCGTCAGAGCGATGAGCATATTTTAAAAGCCTTAATTGAGCGTCATTTCCGGCATACCGGATCTGAGCGTGCGAAGGCCTTGCTAGCCGACTGGGATCAGGCACGTACCCGCTTTATCAAAGTTCACCCCACGGAATACAAGCGGGCATTGGGCGAGCTTTGGGAAAAAGCACAAAAAAATGCAAAAGCGATTGCTTAAGTAACAACAGTAACAACACGATATTGAAGGAGTAGTTGAGATGGGTAAGGTCACTGGATTTATGGAGTTTGAGCGCGTCAAGGAAACCTACGAGGCTCCTGTAACGCGCCTGCACCACTACAAAGAATTCATTACGGCGCTGAGCGATGACGAGGCCAAAGTCCAAAGTGCACGCTGCATGGACTGCGGTATTCCGTTTTGCAATAACGGCTGCCCAGTCAACAACATCATTCCCGATTTTAATGAGCTTGTATTTCAGGGCGATTGGAAAAACGCTATTGAGGTGTTGCACTCCACGAATAACTTCCCTGAATTTACCGGTCGCATTTGCCCGGCGCCATGCGAATCTGCTTGCACACTCGGCATCAATCGGGATGCGGTTGGTATCAAGTCGATTGAGCATGCCATCATTGATCGGGCATGGGAAAGTGGTTGGGTCAAACCAATGCCATCCAAAACCAAAACCGGTAAAAAAGTAGCCATCGTTGGATCGGGCCCTGCGGGCATGGCGGCAGCGCAACAATTGGCGCGCGTCGGTCACGATGTCACCGTGTACGAGAAGAACGATCGGGTTGGCGGCTTGCTGCGCTACGGCATTCCTGATTTTAAGATGGAAAAGTGGCTGATTGATCGCCGCGTGGAACAAATGCAAGCCGAAGGCATTGTCTTTGCTACCGGCGTTTATGTTGGCAAAGAGGCGGTTGGCGCAGAAGTAAAAAACTATTCCAATAAGACAGTTACGCCAGAGCAATTAATGAAAGATTTTGATGCAGTCATTATTAGCGGCGGTGCAGAGCAGCCGCGCGATTTACCAGTTCCTGGGCGCGAGCTGGAAGGCATACATTACGCTTTGGAATTCTTGATTCCGCAGAACAAAGAGGTGGCTGGCGATTCACAAAATGGCATTCGTGCAACGGGTAAGCACGTTGTGGTGATTGGCGGCGGCGATACTGGATCGGATTGCGTTGGCACATCGAATCGCCATGGCGCGAATCACGTGACCCAATTTGAATTGCTACCCCAGCCACCCGAGGAAGAAAACAAACCCTTGGTCTGGCCGTATTGGCCAACCAAGTTGCGCACGTCGTCATCGCACGAAGAAGGCTGTGAGCGGGATTGGTCTGTAGGCACCAAACGTTTTGAGGGTAAAAACGGCAAGGTTGAAAAACTGATTGGTGTGCGTTTGGAATGGCAAGGCGGCAAGATGACGGAAGTGCCGAATTCCGAGTTTGAGATCAAGGCCGATCTCGTTCTATTGGCCATGGGTTTTGTATCACCCGCCCAGCAAGTGCTCAATGCATTTGGCGTCGATAAAGATGCGCGCGGCAATGCGAAGGCCCACGTTGAAGGTCAAAAAGCCTACCAAACCAATGTAGCCAAGGTATTTGCTGCCGGCGATATGCGCCGTGGTCAGTCATTAGTGGTTTGGGCGATTCGGGAAGGCCGCCAGTGTGCGCACGCAGTCGATTCGTATTTGATGGGTTCATCGGTATTGCCGCTTTAAAATCATGTAATTGATCTCCATTTATAAAGACACGCATTGAATCAATCTGAATCTCCGCAAAGCCAGACCGGCAAAAATGATGTTGTTGTCTCGATTCAGGACGTTAACTTTTCCTATGCGCCAGGTGAGCGTCAGATTCTGTCTGGCCTCAATATGGAGTTTCGCCGCGGCAAGGTAGTCGCCGTGATGGGTGGTTCGGGTTGTGGCAAAACCACCGTCCTGCGCTTAATTGGTGGTCAAGTTACGACAAGTGAGGGTAAGGTTTTATTTGAAGGCAGCAATGTCGGTCAAATGAGCGGTGCGGAGTTAATGCGGGCGCGCCGGAGTATGGGCATGCTGTTTCAGTTTGGCGCCCTGTTTACGGACCTCAGCGTTTTTGAAAACGTCGCTTTTCCGCTACGCGAGCACACCAAGCTCAGTGAGGATTTATTACGCAGCCTGGTGCTCATGAAACTCAATGCAGTGGGTTTGCGTGGTGCCCGCGATTTGATGCCCGGGCAAATCTCGGGGGGTATGGCAAGGCGTGTGGCACTCGCGCGCGCGATTGCACTCGATCCACCGCTCATCATGTATGACGAGCCGTTTGCCGGATTAGACCCGATTGCGCTTGGTATTACAGCGCGTTTGATTCGCGATCTGAATACCGCACTCGGCGCCACTAGTATTGTGGTGACCCATGATGTGGAAGAAACCTTTGCGATTGCAGATTACGTGTACTTCATAGCCAATGGACGCATTGGTGCCCAAGGTACACCCGATGAACTGAATCGCTCAAGTGATCCATTTGTTCGCCAGTTTTTGGACGCCTCACCCGATGGGCCAGTGCCATTTCATTATCCGGGCGCAGGCCTCTTGGATGATTTTGCAGTTGAGGTAGACGCGCGATGATCGGACATAAAACCATTGATTTGCTTGGCGATCTTGGATTTTTTATTCGCAGCAATATTATTAGTCTGGGGCATGCAACGCGCATGTTCATTGCTGTCATAGCGCGCTCTGCTCCGCTATTAAAGCGCCCACGTTTGGTCTCCGATCAAATCCTATTTATTGGCAATCACTCCTTTGTGATTATTGCGGTCTCTGGTTTGTTTGTTGGATTTGTATTGGGCTTGCAGGGCTATTACACCTTGAATCGCTATGGCTCAGAACAAGCATTGGGCTTATTGGTCGCTTTGTCGCTCACGCGCGAGCTCGGCCCCGTCATTACCGCCCTCCTATTTGCGGGTAGGGCAGGCACTTCACTGACCGCAGAAATTGGCCTGATGAAGGCGGGCGAGCAACTGAGTGCAATGGAGATGATGGCGGTGGATCCTTTAAGCCGTGTGGTTGCCCCGCGCCTGTGGGCTGGCATTATTTCCATGCCGATTTTGGCAACCATCTTTACAGCAGTTGGTGTGGTTGGCGGTTTTTTTGTGGGCGTTCCACTAATTGGCGTTGACTCGGGTGCGTTTTGGTCACAAATGCAGGGTGGTGTTGACCTCTTCTCCGATATTGGTAACGGCTTCATTAAGAGTGTTGTATTTGGTGTGGTGGTGTCGTTTATTGCCCTCTATCAAGGGTTTGAGGCCAAGCCAACGCCAGAAGGGGTTTCCCAGGCGACTACCCGTACGGTCGTGATTTCATCTTTGGCGGTATTGGCATTGGATTTCTTGCTGACTGCCTTGATGTTCTCCAACTAATAATGAAATACAGAAGGATTAAACTGAGGTCCATATGAGAAAAAGTGCCATTGATGTTTGGGTTGGAATATTTGTTGCCATTGGCTTATTGGCAGCCCTTTTCTTGGCGCTCAAGGTGGGCAATATGAACGCCGTCTCATTTCAGCCAACCTATACGATTACCGCTCGCTTTGACAACATCGGCGGCCTAAAGCCGCGTGCACCAGTCAAAAGCGCTGGTGTGGTGGTTGGGCGTATTGCGGATATTCGCTTTGATGACACGACCTACCAAGCAACCGTCACGATGACGCTGGAGCGCAGCTACCAATTTCCTAAAGACTCAGCCGCGAAGATTTTGACTTCGGGCTTATTAGGTGAACAATACGTTGGACTCGAGGCTGGCGGCTCAGATCAAATGTTGGCACAGGGCAATATGATTACGCAAACCCAATCGGCTGTCGTTCTTGAAAACCTCATCAGCCAATTTTTGTACAACAAGGCAGCGGATGGCGGCAAAGATGAAAGTGCTAAAAAGTGATTCTTTGCCTGCGATCCTTTCTCAGGCTAAGCGCGAAGCGCAGTTTAGTCGCGGTGTTGTGCGTCAGCATGATTGGGTGTGCCACCATTCCAGCAGGTACGCAACCGTCAGCGCAAGACCCGTGGGAGTCGTTTAACCGTTCTGTGTTCATCTTCAATGAAGGCTTAGACAATTACGTTCTCAAGCCCGTGACTACCGGTTACCGCTATGTCGTTCCTTCAATGGCGCGCGACGGCATCAACAATTTTTTTGGTAACTACAACGATATTTATTCTGCACTGAACCAGTTGCTACAGGGCAACCCGGGCGTAGCAGCCAAAGGCTTGATGCGGGTTGTAGTCAATACGGT
The DNA here is from genome assembly GCA_947457875.1 of Burkholderiaceae bacterium. GTDB lineage: Bacteria > Pseudomonadota > Gammaproteobacteria > Burkholderiales > Burkholderiaceae > Polynucleobacter. Next base: position 10,157 of record CANGWV010000025.1, on the reverse strand, counting down.
TTTTGGTTTGGGTGGTTTGATTGACATGGCCACTCCGGGCGGGCTGTCTAAGAATAAGGCTGATTTTGGACAAACCTTTGGTGTATGGGGCATTCCTTCCGGGCCTTATGTGGTGTTACCGTTTTTTGGCCCCAGCTCGGTACGCGATACCTTTGGAACGGCTGCTGACATTGAGACCGACTACTTGCTTCGCTTGTTGCCCGATGTTGCCTTGCGAAATAGCCTGACTGGTTTACGTATCGTCAATGCTCGAAATAACTACTATCAGGCTGGCGATCTCCTAGAAGGTGCGGCAATTGATAAGTATTCCTTTGTGCGGGACGGGTACATTCAGCGTCGGCAGTACCAAATTGATCAAAGTAAGGCGGGTTATGACGATGAAGAAATATTGCCGCCATTTCAAAATCCATACGAATAGACTTCAGAATAGCGAATGGCAGCGCTTTTGCTGAGTTTGCTAGGGCGGGCTAAAATTACGTTACCTACTCAAATCAAGCTTTAACACTTAAGAGAAGCCCAATTGAATATCCATATCCGCCACGCTATTTTCATTTGTTCTGCGCTCGCCGCAATTTGCTTTGTTAATCCGGTTAGCGCTCAAAGTGCCCCCATTGATCAATCGACCCCGAATGGATTAATTCGCAGCATTGTGAGCGATGTCATGGCCTCCATTAAGGCGGATCCAGAAATTCAGAAGGGCAATATTACGCGCGTAGTTGATCTGGTAGAAAAGAAAATTGTGCCCTATAGCGATATGCGCCGTACTACTGAGATGGCGATGGGCCCCAATTGGCGAAAGGCTACACCAGAGCAGCAAGCGCAACTCATCGCGGAATTTAAAACCCTCTTGATTCGCACTTACTCGGGCGCATTAAGTCAGGTGCGTGATCAAACGGTTCAGTACAAAGCCTTGCGTGCTGCACCCACCGATACCGAAGTGATTGTGCGCACCGTGGTGCTGGGGCGCGGCGACCCCATTCCGCTTGATTACCGTTTAGAGAAAACACCTTCTGGCTGGAAAGTCTATGACATCAACGTCTTAGGAGTGTGGCTGGTAGAAAACTACCGTAACCAGTTTACCAATCAAATTAATCAAAATGGCATAGATGGTCTGATCGCTTTTTTAAAAGAGCGCAATAAGATGTTGGCCGCTGCCCGCCCCAGCAATTAATACACTCTTCATGCCATATTGCTTGCCATCCACTTTGACTCAGCAAAATGCCTTAGCAGTTGAGGCGGATGGACTGCGCGATCTAGCACAATTGGAGATGGTGGATTGTGCTGCACTGAGTGATTTTGACTCCAGTGCACTTGCTGTTTTGATTGCATGGCAAAAAAGATTACGTCAGGGTCAGCGTAAGTTGACCTTATTAAGTCCACCACCAAAATTGTGCGTCTTGGCCCAGGTTTATGGCGTTGCTGAGCTGTTAGGCACGCCAGAAACATGACTTCGGCAATAGCGATTAAAGGAATATCAAAGCAGTATGGCGCCTTACAAGCCCTAGATGATGTTTCACTCAATATCCATGAAGGTGAGTTCTTTGGCCTGCTTGGCCCCAACGGCGCTGGTAAAACAACCCTAATCTCCATCTTGGCTGGGCTCTGTAAGCCTGATCATGGCAGCGCCTCAATCATGGGCATTGATGTTCAATCGACCCACCGCGAAGCGCGCCGCATGCTTGGCGTGGTGCCACAAGAATTAGTATTCGATCCATTCTTTACCGTGCGTGAAACCTTACGCTTTCAGTCGGGCTACTTTGGTATTCGCAATAACGATGCATGGATCGATGAGATCATGGCCAACTTAGACTTAACCGGCAAAGCCGATAGTAATATGCGCTCCCTCTCGGGCGGCATGAAACGCCGGGTCTTGGTTGCGCAAGCGTTAGTGCATCGTCCGCCGGTAATCGTTCTCGATGAGCCAACAGCAGGAGTGGACGTGGAGTTGCGCCAATCCCTGTGGCAATTTATTAGCAGACTCAATCACGATGGGCACACTATCGTATTAACTACCCATTATTTAGAAGAGGCTGAAGCCTTGTGCCAGCGCATTGCGATGCTAAAGCAAGGCAAGGTAGTGGCTTTAGACACCACGGCTAATTTGCTTTCTCGGTTTGGTGGTTCAAAAACGCAAAATGGCGAGGCGGTTGATTTAGAGGATGTCTTTGTTCACATCATGTCTGGAAGCGCCGCATGAAGCACGCCCCATTTGACTATGGCAGTGGCTTTCCGACGCTGCTGCGCAAAGAAGTAAAGCGCTTTTATAAGGTCGCGTTTCAGACGGTGGCAGCACCGGTACTGACCGCAGTACTGTACCTCTTGATTTTTGGCCACGTGCTGGATGGCAAGGTAGAAATGTATGGCCAGCTGAGCTATACCGCCTTTTTGATTCCGGGCCTTGTGATGATGAGCCTCCTGCAAAATGCTTTTGCAAATACATCATCGTCACTCATTCAATCCAAGATCACTGGTAATTTGGTTTTTGTTCTATTGGCCCCGCTCAGTAATCTGGAGTTTTATGCGGCCTATGTGCTGGCTGCGGTGGTGCGGGGCGTGGTGGTTGGCTTGGGTGTGTTCTTAATTACGGCATGGTTTGTCCAACCCAGTTTTGAATACCCAATTTGGATTGTCGTTTTTGCGTTTCTGGGCGCGGCCATATTGGGTAGCATGGGGTTGGTGGCCGGTATATGGGCCGATAAGTTTGATCAACTGGCTGCCTTTCAGAACTTCTTAATCATGCCCGCTACGATGTTATCGGGTGTCTTCTATTCGATTCATACTTTGCCGCCCGTTTGGCAAACTATCTCCCACTTCAACCCCTTCTTTTATATGATTGATGGATTTCGGTATGGCTTTTTTGGTGTATCGGATGTTTCCCCGTGGATGAGCTTTGCCATTGTCGGTGGATTTTTTGTGGCAGTATCATTTGCCGCATTGCGCATGCTTAAGACTGGGTATAAATTACGGCATTAAGCAGAATTGAATTCAATTGCTGTACTTTATGGAGTAACCGATGTTCCCAACCCCAGAACAAATACAGTCTTATATTCAGCAAGGTATTGCTTGCAGTCACCTTGCGGTAGAGGGCGATGGCCAGCATTTTTATGCAACGGTAGTCAGCGCTGAATTTGAGGGCAAGCGACTGATTCAGCGCCATCAATTGGTTTATGCCGCATTGGGTGATCGCATGAAGGCCGAGGTGCATGCCTTATCGATCAAGGCATTGACACCAGCTGAGTTCGCAGAAAAATCGGGTCAATAAGTCAGTAGCACTTTGCATGAAGCACTAAGCAACAAAAAGAAAATAAAGCGTAATGGATAAGTTAAAAATGATTGGCGGTATCCCGCTGCAAGGTGAAGTATTAATTGCGGGGGCAAAAAATGCGGCCTTGCCAATTCTGTGTGCGTGCCTTTTAAGTAAAGAGCCCATTGAATTGCGCAATGTGCCTGATTTGCAAGATGTGCGTACGATGCTAAAGTTACTCAAAAACATGGGCGTGCAAGTCGATTTTCCTGATCCTGAAAATCGGACACATCTGATATTAAATGCAGCGAACATCACTAGCTTTGAGGCTACGTACGACATTGTTAAGACCATGCGTGCATCGATTTTGGTTTTGGGACCCTTGTTGGCGCGCCTTGGTAAGGCAACGGTTTCCTTGCCTGGAGGTTGTGCGATTGGTGCAAGGCCGGTTGATCAGCACATCAAAGGTTTAAAGGCGATGGGTGCTGCCATGAAAATCAAGGGCGGCAATATTGAGGCCAAGGCAGAGCGTCTGCAGGGCGCATCGATTCTGACGGACATGATTACCGTCACGGGCACTGAAAATCTCTTAATGGCAGCAACGTTGGCCAAGGGAATCACCACCTTGGAGAACGCCGCGCGCGAACCCGAGGTGAGTGATTTGGCTGAGTTGCTGGTCAAAATGGGCGCCAAGATTACCGGTATTGGTAGCGATAAGCTCACTGTCGAGGGCGTAGATGCGCTGCATGGCGCTGAACATAGCGTCATCCCAGACCGAATCGAGGCTGGCACCTTCTTGTGCGCAGTGGCTGCAGCCGGCGGCAATGTACTCGTAAAGCACTGCCGCCCGGATACCTTGGATGCGGTCTTGGTCAAATTGCGTGAAGTGGGGCTGGAAGTAGAAATCGGACCCGATTGGATTCGGGCCACGATGAAAGGGCGCCCGAAGGCGGTGAACTTTCGTACGTCGGAATATCCGGCGTTTCCAACCGACATGCAGGCACAGCTGATGAGCGTGAATGCGATTGCACACGGCAGCTCCACCATTACAGAAACGATATTTGAGAACCGCTTTATGCACGTGCAAGAGCTCAACCGCTTAGGCGCCGATATTGCGATTGAGGGCAATACCGCTATTACCCAGGGTGTTGAAGCCTTGTCGGGTGCGACGGTCATGGCAACCGACCTGAGAGCCTCGGCCAGCTTGGTCATTGCCGGTCTTGCGGCTCAAGGGGAGACGATTGTGGATCGGATTTACCACTTGGACCGTGGTTATGACCGGATGGAGCAAAAATTAACCCAATTGGGCGCAAACATCGAGCGCGTGAAATAATAGTTCCATGAAATTAACCCTCGCCCTGTCTAAGGGCCGTATCTTCGAAGAGACTGCAGCGATTCTATCCAAGGTCGGTATTCGGCCGCTGGAGGATCCTGAAAAGTCACGCAAGCTCATCATTGAGACCTCGAATCCCGATGTGCGCTTAATCATTGTGCGTGCCTCCGATGTGCCAACCTATGTGCAATTTGGCGGTGCAGATTTTGGCGTGGCTGGTTTGGACGTCTTAATGGAAAAAGGAACAGATGGTCTTTATGTGCCATTTGATCTTGGTATTGCCAAATGCCGTATGTCGGTAGCAGTGCGTGCTGGTTTTGATTACGCCGAAGCGGTGCGTCAAGGATCGCGCCTGAAGGTAGCCACCAAGTACGTGAACTGCGCGCGCGAGCACTTTGCCAATAAAGGGGTGCACATCGATACGATTCAACTCTATGGTTCGATGGAGCTTGCTCCGCTGGTTGGTCTAGCTGATGCCATTGTTGACTTAGTGTCTACGGGCAACACCTTAAAAGCCAATGACTTGGTTGAGGTGGAAACCATTGCCGATATCAGTGCGCGCCTAGTGGTGAATCAAGCCTCGTATAAGCGCAAGCGTGCTCAGCTGCAACCCTTTTTTGAGCAGCTGAAGTAATACCTATGTCAGGCCCAATCAAGATCAAGTGCCTTAACAGCAGCGATGCGAACTTCAAAGCTACGCTGATGGCCAGCTTGTCTTTGCCTAGCGCCGATGACAATGCCATTGATTCTGCGGTGATGGGTATTTTGGCTGATGTGAAAGTGCGCGGTGATGCAGCCGTACTCGACTACACCAAGCGCTTTGATCGATTAAGTAGCGCCAATACAGCCACGAGCGTCGCCGATTTAGAAGTTAAGCGTAGCGATCTCGAGCAGGCCTATCTGCAATTACCAGCCGAACAAAAAAATGCATTGGATATTGCTGCAAGTCGGGTGCGGGCGTATCACGAACAACAGCGCATCGAAGCGGGTTGCCATTCTTGGGAATACACCGAAGCCGATGGAACGCGCTTAGGTCAGAAAGTCACGCCCCTGGATCGCGTCGGTATTTATGTGCCCGGCGGCAAGGCCGCCTATCCATCTTCGGTGCTGATGAATGCGATTCCAGCGAAGGTGGCTGGCGTGCAGGAAGTCATTATGGTGGTGCCAACCCCGGATGGTGCGCGTAATCCCCTGGTGCTCGCTGCCGCCTGGTTGGCTGGAGTTGATCGAGTCTTTACCATTGGCGGCGCGCAGGCAGTTGGTGCTTTAGCCTATGGTACGCAAACGGTGCCAGCGGTCGATAAGATTGTGGGCCCCGGTAATGCCTATGTAGCTGCCGCCAAGCGCCGCGTTTTTGGTACGGTCGGCATCGACATGATTGCCGGACCCTCTGAAATATTGGTACTGTGCGATGGCGCAACCAACCCGGATTGGGTCGCCATGGATTTGTTCTCGCAGGCAGAGCACGATGAATTAGCGCAGTCGATTTTGCTGACGCCCGATGCGCGATTTATTGAGGCAGTCCAAAGCAGTATTGATCGCCTCTTGCCCGAGATGCCGCGCCACGATGTTATTCGGACATCGCTAAGCAATCGTGCTTTGCTAATTCAAGTCAAAGACATGGCAGAGTCGTGTACGATTGCCAATGCGATTGCAGCAGAACACTTGGAGATTTGTGCGCAGGAGCCAAGGAAGTGGGCTGAGCTGATCCGTCATGCGGGCGCCATTTTCATGGGCAATTACACCAGCGAATCCCTGGGTGATTATTGCGCTGGACCCAATCACGTTTTACCAACCGCACGCACTGCGCGATTCTCATCGCCACTGGGCGTCTATGACTTCATTAAACGCTCGAGCATGATTGAAGTCAGTGAAGCGGGCGCACAAACCTTAGGCAAAGTCGCCAGCACGCTAGCACATGGTGAGGGCTTGCAAGCCCACGCTCGGGCTGCTGAGATGCGGCTGAAGAAGTAGTAAAAATTACTTTTACGCTTGAACTGATTTTCCGCCTGCAGACTTAAAAGCACTCATCAAGTCTTTATCTAGACTTGCTAATCCAATTCCCTTGCGGAGCGCAATCTCTAGGTAGGATGCATCATACGATGACAATTTATACCGTCTTGCTAAGTCAAGTACGGAGGTCAAACTTTTACTTTGACTAACATCATCGACTTCGATGCTCATGCTTTCTAATGTTTCAATAAATTGAGCGCTCACAGCCTCATGCAATTGCCCTAAATGCTCAGCCCTTGCAATCACATTAGCAATCTCAATACTAAATATAGGAGGCACTACTGCTTTGGCATTCTCTTCTAGTAAATCCAACACCATACTGGCGTATTGACGGTCTTTAGGGCTGCCATCTTGCAAGAGCCAGCGCGCAACTACTGAGTTATCCAATACAAATTCCATTGCTTTCATTAAGCGCGTCCAAAATCAATGAGTTCTTTAATGGATACGCCTTGTAATTTTGATGCCTTTTGATGTATTGTTCGCATCTTTGCAGCTGCTTTGCTCGAATCGAGGACGGTATTTTTTTGAATTGGCACAAGATCAGCGACGGGACGACCGCGCTGACTTATTCGAATGGTTTGCCCAGAAGCTACTTTTCGCAGGAGTTCTGACAAGTGCGTCTTCGCTTCAAAGGCGCCAACAACTTCAATGGTTTTAGGCATAGTAATCTTTCAAACTGGTTTATTTAACTAGTTTATATAAAAAGACCTCGAATTGCAACTGCAGCCTTAAAAAAGATCGATCAGATTATTTATTAAAGAAATTGTCAACGCAGCTATAGGGAGCTGAACTATGGAAACCAAAAAAACTAAAAGCCGCATTATTGAAGAAATGACGGAAACCCTTGAGGACCTCAAAAAAGCAGGCGTAATAAATGACGAGTAGTTAGCTAATTTTGTAAAACTCGAAAGCTTGGAAGTTAAGACCGAGAAAGGCGATGAGAATTAGCGCTTACTTAACCAATTCCTCTAAAGCCCCAATCAACTCCTGATTTTGCTCATCGGTACCAATCGTGATGCGTAAGAAAGCTTCAATGCGAGGTGACTTAAAGTGGCGCACGATAATGCCGCGCTCACGCAGTTGCTGATAAAGCGTTGCACCTACATGCTTGGGGTGGCGTGTAAATACAAAATTAGCAGTAGACGGCAGGGTTTCAAAACCCAGTCGGTCTAGTGCATTAACCAGTACCTCTCGCGTTTTACTCACTTTGGCCGACATTGCCTCGAGGTGCGCTTGGTCTTCAATCGCAGCAATCGCGCCTGCTTGTGCCAAGCGACCCAGGGGGTAGGAGTTAAAACTATTTTTGACTCGCTCTAAACCCTCAATCAAAGCAGGGTGGCCCACAGCAAAGCCAACCCGAAGTCCTGCTAGGGCGCGGGACTTTGATAGGGTGTGGCTAACTAATAAATTCTCGGGGCAGTTGGGACCGCGCAGAAGCGGTATACAGGATTCGGTGCCATAGTCGACGTAGGCTTCATCCACCACGATCACCGAGCCGGAGTTTTTCTTGAGCAGAAGCTCAATCTCGGAGCGGGGGATTGATCTGCCGGTCGGCGCATTGGGATTCGGAAAAATAATGCCGCCATTGAGTTTGGCGTAATCGTCTAAATTGATTGCAAAATCCGCATTGAGGGGGACGGTGTCGTACTCGATGCCAAATAGTTTGCAATAGACCGGATAAAAGCTATAGGTAATGTCTGGAAACAAAATCGGCGATTTTTGCTTCAGTAAGCCCTGAAAAACGTGGGCCAAGACTTCATCCGAGCCGTTGCCTAAAAATACCTGTTTGGGGTCAAGGCCATGCAGTGTGGCAATAGCCTGTTTCAGGCGCGCACCCTCAGGGTCTGGGTAAAGGCGTAGGTCGCTGGTGTTTTCGGCGGCAATTGCTGCAATCGCTTTGGGCGATGGACCGTAGGGGCTTTCGTTGGTATTGAGCTTCACGAGCCGTTCCATCTGCGGCTGCTCCCCAGGAACATAGGGGGTCAATGTCTGTACAACGGGGCTCCAAAAGCGACTCATCGAAATTCTTCTCGGTAACGTTAAACAATGCCGCGGGGTAATAAAACAACTGGCTAAGTGAATGATTTAAATACAACAAATCCAACGGCAATGATATTATGAGGCTTCACTCAACACTTCGCCTATAGGCGCTTAGATGTATGCGGCAAGTCGACGTTACCCGAAATACTTCGGAAACCCAAATTCAGATAGTCCTTAATCTGGACGGTGCGGGCAAGGCCGAGCTCGCCTCTGGCGTGCCCTTCTTAGACCATATGCTGGATCAGATTGCCCGTCACGGCATGATTGACCTGAAGGTCGTCGCCAAGGGCGATACCCACATTGACGATCACCACACCGTAGAAGACATTGGTATCACCTTGGGGCAGGCGATTGCCAAAGCAGTGGGCGATAAAGCCGGCATTACGCGCTATGGCCATTCTTACGTCCCGCTGGACGAAACCCTATCTCGCGTCGTGATTGATTTTTCTGGCCGCCCTGGTTTGGAGTTCCATGTGCCATTTACCCGTGCGCGGGTAGGTGATTTTGATGTGGATCTGAGCATTGAGTTTTTCCGCGGTTTTGTAAACCATGCGGGCGTGACCCTGCACATCGATAATTTGCGGGGCGTCAATGCGCACCACCAAATCGAGACAGTCTTCAAGGCCTTCGGCCGCGCTTTGCGCATGGCATTAACGCCCGATCCGCGCGCTGCGGGTCAGGTTCCTTCAACGAAAGGTAGCCTCTAATTATTGTTAGAAGTGCATGGTTTGTTATGCATTGCATGCACCTCGGTCCTTACATTAGTCGCTAAGCCACAGGTCTCCCGTTGACCCAAACCATTGCTATCGTTGATTACGGAATGGGTAATTTACGTTCCGTTTACCAGGCCTTTCATCGGGTGGCGCCAGACGCCAATGTGCTGATTGCAACTAAAGCGGAGCAGATTCAAAAAGCCGATCGTGTGGTCTTGCCCGGTCAAGGCGCGATGCCCGACTGCATGAAGCAGTTGGGTGAGTCCGGTTTATTAGAAGCTCTTCTACACGCTGCAAAAAATAAGCCCCTGCTCGGTGTCTGCGTGGGTGAGCAAATGCTACTCGATCGCAGTAGCGAGGTTCGGGCAGGGGAGCAGGGCGGCAGTGATGCGTTTACGTTGTGCTTAGGACTTATTCCGGGAGAGGTGCGGCGTTTTGAACTGGCTGGTCAATTGCAGGCCGACGGATCCGAATACAAAGTGCCGCACATGGGCTGGAATCAAGTTCGGCAAGACAAAGACCACCCTTTATGGGCAGGTATTCCGGATCTCACCCCCTTTTATTTTGTGCATAGCTTTTATGCAGTGCCCGCAAACCAAAATCACACCATAGGTAGTACGGAGTACGGTACATGGTTTACATCTGCGATCGCACGCGATACTATTTTTGCTACGCAGTTTCATCCTGAAAAGAGTGCAGAATACGGATTACGGCTTTATCAAAACTTTACTACTTGGCAACCTTAATTTTTTCTATTCATCATGCTGCTGATTCCTGCAATTGACATTAAAGACGGCCACTGCGTTCGCTTAGA
>CANGWV010000024.1 GCA_947457875.1 Burkholderiaceae bacterium | reverse complement strand
TTATATTGTTTTGTGAGATTAATCCCATGTTAGACCAGGAAACAATCGAAATACTGGATTTGCCCAAAAAGGATGCTTCTAGCGAAAACTCATCCATGCTCAAAGGGGTTGTCATTCTCGAGGCGCTAGCGGCACTCAGGCAACCTGCTACCTTGGCGCAATTAATGCAAATCACAGGTATGCCAAAAGCCTCATTGCATCGTACGCTGGCTATTTTTGAAGAAGCCGGTCTAGTCGTTCGCGAACCGGGTGGAAAAGCCTATACCCCTGGCGAGCGCCTCTCCAAGTTAGCACTCGAGACCTTGTGCCACGATAGCGTTTCTAGCGTCCGTCACTCGATATTACGTAAATTGGTTGCTGATCTAAAGGAAACCTGCAATCTAGCCGTGCTGCGGCAAGGCGAACTCTTTTACCTTGACCGGGTTGAGGCAAACTGGGCCCTTCGGCTGCATCTGCCGCCCGGCACCGTATTGCCACCCCATTGCAGTGCGAGCGGAAAGCTCTTGCTAGCCTATAAGCCAATGGAAGAGAGAACGCGCTTATTAGACAATCTTCCGCTTGAACAATTTACCCACCGCACTATTACGGATCGCGATCTTCTGGAGTCTGAATTGGATCGTATTCTGAGTACGGAATATGCAGTTGATAATGAAGAGTACGTCTTAGGCGTTTCGTGTGTAGCTGTGCCAGTGAAGGATAAACATGGCGATGCTGTGGCAGCCATCGCTATTCATGCCGCTACTGCACGCCTGCCCCTAAACCAAGCAATGGAATACATTCCGCAACTGCGTGAAGCGGCTACCCGCATTTCCAATACGCTTGGTGGATGAGTAGCTCCCAGTCATGCTCGAAAAATACCCACACCTCAACTTACTGATTAAGGAATCACAGGGCCAAAAAAGGCTAGGGGTGGTTTTTCCATTGAACGAGCCGTCACTCGAAACAGTGGCGCAACTGCAAAAGTACGCACTATGTACACCGGTCTTAATTGGACCGAAAACCGAAATTGAGGCGCTTGCAAAGCGTGTGTCACTCACGCTTGATGGCATCGAGATTATTGATACCCCAAATGATCCAATCGCAGCAGCGAAAACGGCCGTTACTCTTGCGAAGTCAGGTAAGGTATCTGCGCTGATGAAGGGCTCTCTCCATACAGAGGATTTAATGGGGCCCGTGGTTGGCAAGGATGGCTTGAGAACAAGCCGCAGAACCAGCCATATCTTTTTATTCGAACTACCCAGCTACCACAAGCTCCTGGGCATCAGCGATTGCGTAGTTAATATAGCTCCGTCTATTGAGCATAAAAAAGATATTTTGCTAAACAGCCTTGAGGCACTTTTCAAACTCGGGGTAACGAAACCAAAAGTAGCCATCATTGCCGCAACCGAAGTTATTAATCCAGCCATGCAGGCAACGCTTGATGCAAAAGCATTGGTTGATCTGCAACAGGACAATGGATTTTTTCCAGGCGCCCTCATCGAAGGCCCCTTTGGCTTTGATAATGCTATTTCTGCGAGTTCTGCAGCAACCAAAGGTATTCAGTCTGCAGTTTCAGGCGACCCCGATCTGCTTCTGGTGCCTGATTTAGGGGCTGGGAATATTCTGTATAAATCGCTTGTTTATATGGCGGGAGCGGAGTGTGCTGGCGTCATCCTCGGCACCGCAGTACCGATTATTTTGACATCCAGGTCAGACTCTGTTTTTTCTCGAGTTGCCTCCACCGCATTGGCAATGCGCTTAGCTTAAAACTACATTTACTTTCAGAGACAAAAGAATATGTTTAAGATTTTTTCAAAAGACCCCATCCACGACCCAATTCATTCTCAAGCACCAGCAACTGAGATAAAGACAACAACCTGCTATATGTGCGCTTGTCGATGCGGCATCCGAGCCCACCTACGCGATGGCGAACTGGTCTACATTGATGGCAACCCAGATCACCCCTTAAACCAGGGCGTTATCTGCGCAAAAGGATCTGCGGGCATCATGAAGCAGAAATCACCTGCCCGCATTACTAAGCCATTGCTACGTCGAAAAGGGAGTGACCGCGGCGCCGGTGAATTTGATGAGATTAGCTGGGATCAGGCATTTGAGTTACTCACCCAGCGCCTGCAAAAAATCCGTGAGACGGACCCAAAGAAATTCGCGCTATTTACAGGCCGCGATCAGATGCAAGCATTAACAGGGCTTTTTGCTCGTCAATTTGGTACGCCGAATTATGCAGCGCACGGTGGATTTTGTTCGGTCAATATGGCTGCTGGCATGATTTACACCATTGGTGGGAGCTTCTGGGAGTTTGGTGGACCCGATCTTGAGCATGCGAAGTTATTCGTCATGATTGGTACTGCAGAAGATCACCACAGCAATCCAATGAAAATAGCGCTTTCTAAATTCAAGCGCTCTGGTGGTCGCTTTATTTCGATTAACCCAGTTCGTACTGGTTATTCCGCTATTGCAGATGAGTGGATTCCAATTAAGCCTGGAACGGATGGCGCCTTGTTTATGGCGCTGATGCATGAACTGATTCGAAAAGAACAATATGACGCTGATTTCCTGAAGCGCTACAGCAATTCTGGACAGCTCGTTTGCCTGGATGCGGGCCCCGAAGAAGGCCTTTTCTTATTCGACCCAGACTCGGATCCCATTAACGCCGATTTGCCCCATAACAAATACGTTTGGGATGCCAATACCCAAAGTGCTAAGCCCTGCTTTGAAAAAGGCGTCTCGCCAACGTTGTGCGGTGAATTCATCATGGGTCCAGGCCCACACCAAGGCAAAAAAGTGACTCCTGCCTTTGAATTGTTACGTCGGCAAGTTGAAAAAACCACTCCCGAATGGGCGTCTTCGATTACCGGTATTCCAACTGCACGCATTGAAAAGCTGGCGGAAGAAATTGCGCATAGTGCATTCAAACAAGCATTTGAGCTCCCCGTTACATGGACCGATGCATGGGGTGAAGAGCACAAAACGGTAACTGCTAGACCGGTTGCCTTTCATGCCATGCGGGGATTGGCTGCCCACTCGAACGGCTTTCAAACCACACGCGGTTTGGCAGTATTGATGTCCTTAATCGGCACCATTGATAGACCAGGTGGCTTTAGACATAAAGCGCCTTATCCACGTCAAACCCCACCGAATGTGAAGCCCCCTTCATCCGAAGAGGACATTAAACCAAACACGCCGCTTGGTAAAGCGCCTTTAGGATGGCCAACGCAACCCGAAGACCTGGCTTTAGATAAAAACGGGAATGCACTCCGCATTGATAAAGCCTATACCTGGGAGCACCCGCTGGCAGCCCATGGATTAATGCATAACGTCATTACCAATGCCGTGAAAGGGGATCCCTACTCCATCGATACATTAATGATCTTCATGGCGAATATGTCATGGAATTCCACGATGAATACCATGGAAGTACGTGAATTACTCAATAGTAAAAACGCAGATGGGGAATTTAAAATTCCGTTCTTGGTGGTTTGCGATGCCTTTCAATCCGAGATGGTTGACTTTGCTGATCTTGTTTTGCCAGATACAACGTATTTAGAGCGCCATGACGTGATGAGCATGCTTGATCGACCCATCTCCGAATACGATGGTCCAGTCGATTCAGTACGCATTCCAGTACTTCCGCCAACCGGAGAATGCAAACCCTTCCAAGAGGTGTTAATCGAACTCGCATCGCGCCTAAAATTTCCCGCTTTCACAAGCGAAGATGGCAGCAGGAAATTTGTCGACTATCCGGACTTCATTACGCGATTTGAGACGGCGCCTAATTCTGGCATTGGCTTTTTAGCGGGTTGGCGCGGTAAAGACGGTGAAAAGAGCCTCCGTGGAGAGCCTAACAAAGACCAGTGGCAGCGTTATGCTGAAAACAATTGCGTGTTTCAATACCATATGCCAGTTGAGCATCAATACATGCGCAATTGGAACCGGGGCTACTTGGACTTCAGCAAAGCAAACGCCCTGCGGCAAAAGAATGATCCCATCATGATTGCAATCTACTCAGATATTTTGCAAAAATTCAGGCTAGCTGCAAAAGGCCAGCGCAAAGGGGCAACGCCGCCAGAACACCTAAAGTCACGGATTCTGAAATACTTTGATCCCCTGCCATTTTGGTATCCACCACTCGAAGACGAAGTGACCGACTTAAATGAATTCAGTCTGAATGCGATTACCCAACGACCGATGGCCATGTACCACTCATGGGACTCGCAAAATGCCTGGCTCAGACAGATTCACAGCCACAACTACCTTTACGTAAATACCAAAACTGCGTTAGAGCATGGCATTAATGATGGTGCATGGATGTGGATTGAGTCCCAATGGGGCAAAGTGAAATGCATGGCGCGCCACTCTGAGGCAGTAGATCCCGGCACGGTCTGGACCTGGAATGCAATCGGTAAAGCAGAATCGGCATGGAATCTTGATCCGGCATCGGATGAGTCCAAAAAAGGGTTCTTGCTAAACCACCTCATCACAGAGGAGCTATCCCTCGGCGGATTCTCAGTAAGCAACTCCGATCCAATTACAGGTCAGGCTGGCTGGTATGACGTACGTGTCAAACTCGCCGCAGCCGGAGAGAATGAGCCCGAGGAAACATGGCCACAAGTTAAGGCACATCGCGTACCCGGCATGATTAAAAATAAATCGTAATCAACCCATTTATTAACTATGAATCAAACCATGAACCCTAAAAATGAAGCTACAGATCACAAGAAGCAACTCGCGCTTGTCATCGATCTCAATGTCTGTGTTGGTTGCCATGCTTGCGTCACCTCTTGCAAAGAATGGAATACTTCAGGATCTGCTGGGCCGCTAACCGACCTTAATGCGTATTCAGCAAATCCCAGCGGCACCTTCTTTAATCGGGTACAAACCTACGAGGCTGGAATTTTTCCAAACACGCAAACCGTTCATTTTCCAAAGTCCTGCCTCCACTGCGAAGAGCCGCCTTGTGTTCCAGTCTGCCCAACCGGGGCAAGCTATAAGCGCGAAGAAGATGGCATTGTTTTGGTGGATTACGACAAATGCATCGGTTGCAGTTACTGCTCATGGGCTTGTCCTTACGGCGCCAGGGAGTTAGATCAAGAACGCCAAGTGATGACTAAATGCACCCTTTGCGTAGACCGAATTTATAGCGAAACATTACCCGAATCCGAGCGCAAGCCTGCTTGCGTATTAGCATGCCCAACGAGCGCACGAATTTTTGGCGATGTGCACGATCCAAAGTCCGATGCCAGCATCGCAATTCAAGAACGTTCTGGCTATGCACTGATGCCCGAATGGGAAACCCAGCCCGCAAACCATTATTTACCGCGCTCTATTATGGAAACCATTGAAGCAGCAAGGAAAGACAGTTAATGCGCCCACAATTTTCAATCATCTTTTTTACAACCTTAGCTGGCATGGCGCAGGGTTTGCTGTTTTCCTTGGCAATCCTGGACTTCCCTGTGCAAATCTTTACCCAGTCCTTTTTATCTACCTTCGCCTTTCCAGCTGCACTCGTATTGCTTGGACTGGGACTGATTGCTTCGTTCTTCCATCTTGGCAGACCTGAACGGGCTTGGCGTGCTGCGATGATGTGGCGCACCTCCTGGCTTTCACGTGAAGTCATTGTGCTTCCTATGCTGATTGCAGTAACGGTACTGGGCTTACTCTTCTCACTAACAAATGAGGTTCCGTCCTGGCTATGGATTGCAATTGTTATTGCCACCATATTGCTTTGGATATGTACCGCAAAGATCTATCAATGCATCCGATTTATTCAGGAATGGTCGCATCCCTCAACCCTAATGAACTTCACTCTGCTAGGAATAACATCAGGCTGGATGCTATTGGGAGTGCTTGTCGGGCTTTCCGATGGCACTAAAGAGTTCCCTCTTAATAGCGTGATGTCGGGCATCTCTTTTATTCTTCTGTTTGTGGCCTTTAATTTAAAGCTCTGGATTTGGCGCCGTAACCGCAGTTTGCGTCCAAAATCAAATCTTGCATCAGCGACCGGGATTAAAGGGACAAACATTCGCCAGACCTCAATGGGTCTGATGGGCGGTAGCTTCAACACACGGGAATTTTTTCATCACCAAACTGAGCATGCCATTAGCAATATCCGCAAGATAGTGCTCCTGTGCGCTTACATATTTCCCATGATATTAGTGGCCTATTCCATTTCCTCGCCATCAAACGCCATTTTTATTCTGGCCTTGGCCATTCATTTCATTGGCCTGATTGCCGAACGTTGGATGTTTTTTGCAGAAGCCAATCACCCTCAGAATTTATACTACCAACGGGTTTCTTGATCTTGCATTTGGTTAAGCGCAATGGATGACTACATTAATCAACTCATTCACGGAAGAGTGCATGTATCGCCCAAACGCTTAATTCAGCCAGGTCCTTCGCTCGAACAAAAACAGCAGATATTAAATGCTGCTAAAGCAGCGCCAGACCATGGCAGACATACGCCATGGCACTTTTATGAAGTAAGCGAATCAAGTCGAACATTGTTGGGGGATGTATTTAGAGAGTGCCTACTAGACCGAGACCCTTTGGCAACCCCGATTCAACTGGATGAGGCTCGAGACAAAGCCTTTCGAGGGCCCCTCCTTTTATTGGCTGTAGCCAATTTAAACAATACCGAAGACGGCATTACGTCGCATGAAAAAATGATATCGCTCGGGTGTGCAATACAAAATATCTTACTTATGGCGCACGCCCTTGGTTTCGGGGCTGGTTTATCGAGTGGGAAAGCAATTCAGAGTGAGCGTCTCCGGAAGTTATTCAAGCTATCCACTAACACGATGCCTACTTGCTTTATTACCATTGGTACCGTATCAAAAAATAAGTCCGGCAACGCACTGCGGCCAGACTTATCTATTTACCACTCAACATTTTAAAAAAATCCCCACAGCAGCAAGCATATGAGAAATTTAAATAACTATAAATTGATGCTCAATTGTTTACGTTACGTGGATCGGTTGATAAAAAAGAGGGCCTAAGGGTTAATTTAGAAAAATAAACATCCAGATTGGGATGATCTGCACGCCAATTCATTTCAGGCAAACGAAAGTCTAACCAATCAAGCGCACAACCAACAGCGATATCTGCGAGCGTAAACTTTTTCAAGTTGCAATACTCAGATGCTCCTATTGAATCAGACAAATACTTCAAAGATACTTGAACTTTGCTTAGCTGCCTTTCAATCCATTCCTCACTTTGCTGCGCCGTGGGTCTCATCATTCTTTCTCGGCGCGCCAAAATAGCCGCATCTAAAAGTCCGTCAGCCAAGGCCTCAAAGGTCTTTACTTGGGCTTTTTCCACGTTTAATTGAGGAAGTAGCGGATTGATTCCGTTCATGCCATCTATGTAGTCAGCAATAACCGATGAATCAAAGATAGGATTACCATTAGAGAGTAATAGACAAGGTATTTTTCCTAGCGGATTAATTTCATGAAGTTTGGTGTTTATATTCCAACCATCTTCAAGTAGCAAAGAATAAGGAATTTCCTTCTCTATTAAACAAATTCTCACTTTTCTTGAAAAAGGACTGGTAGTTGACCCGACCAATTGCATCTTAATAGAGCTACCCTCCACCCAAATTATTAAAGTAACGATATTTACTGGAATGGATATAGCGAATACGCATATCCACAGGTTTTCCCTTATATGCGTATGCAACTCTGTTAACACATAGCAGGGGTAGATTAATTTTTAGTTTTAGCAATTTTGATATGTACTGATTACCAGGAATCGCCTCTATTGTTTCGCTGATATTGAGAACAGTAATACCATATACCCGCTGGAATAAGCCATAGAGCGTTTCATTCCTATCTGAAAAAAAACTCTCGCTCAAGTTTGGAAACATTTTTTCAGATAAATAGATTTCATCGACTATTGCTGGTTGATTTCTAAAGCTAAGTAGGGTTTTTACTCTGTAAATTTTTTCATAGGGCTTAATCGCCAGTTTTTTTGAAATTACTTTACTGGCACGTATTTTTTCAAAGGATAGCAGTTTTGAATTGGGCAGTTCACGAACTCCCTCAGAACTCTCGATCCTAAAAAATACGTTTAGCATGTAATCAGGTGTATGGCTAACAACAAATGTACCCCTGCCTTGCTCTCTGACGAGGATATTTTCTGCAACCAATTCATTGATTGCCCGCCGAATTGTTCCGATACTGACTTGATAGCGAGAAGCCAAGATAGGCTCGCTGGGTATAGCCTGATTGTGGCGCCATTTATTTTGACGAAGCAATTCAGTAAGGGCGTACTTTACCCTCTTGTATGCAAACTCAGTCGTTTTAACCACGGTTTAGCGCCAACCCAATAGTAATCTGGAAGTAATGATTCATATATATGACTTATTGAGTAATTGTAACCCCAATGTAAATGAATAATGTAAAAATAATCCAATAAAAACAGATGCTTAGCATTTTCTAGCCCCAAATTTAAGGGGAATTGGCCAATTGTCATCACATATCAAAGTGGCTAAGATGAAACGAAATGAAATCACTCGAATCCATTACTCTCCATCGGATTGAGCTACCTTTGAAGGTGCCCTATAAACTGGCATTTGGGCCCGTTACCCATTTTGATACATTGATCGTCAATGTGACAGATGCCAATGGGAATCAAGGATTCGGTGAAGCGACCATTCTTACTGGCTATACAGAAGAGACTATTGCAGGTAGTTGGGATTTAATTCAAGAACTTGCAAAAAAATTAGTAGGGCAATCCGAAGAGTCAAATCAAGACCTTCTTGATCAATATATAACAAGCGATCCGTTTACAGTGACAGCCTTGGCTTCAGCGATTGAGCTGGCTAAACATAAAAGTACATTTCTCAATCAATCCATTGCATCAATCCCCATACTCGGAGTGGTTAATGCGGAAACCCTTGAAGACCTTGAGCTTGAAATCGAGAACCTGTTATCGAATGGATTTAAAACCCTCAAAGTTAAGGTTGGATTTGATGTAGATAAAGATAGTTTGAAAGTGAAGAATGTTCAAAAAGTCTTAAAGGATCGGGCACAAATTCGGCTCGATGGCAATCAAGGCTACTCGAGAACTGAAGCCATTCGCTTTATCGAGCAACTAAATCCATCGGGAATAGAACTATTTGAGCAGCCATGTCATGCTGATGATTGGGATTCCGCTCTGGCAATTTCAAAAATCGCGAATGTACCGATGATGCTGGATGAGTCAATTTATGGGCTTGAAGATATTCAGAGAGCAGCCGATTTAAATATCGCCACCTACATTAAGGTCAAGCTCATGAAATTTGGCTCCTACAAAAACTTAAGCAATGCCCTTTTTTTTATATCCAATTTGGGAATGAAGCCTGTTCTCGGCAATGGCGTTGCAGGCGAAATCGGTTGCTGGATGGAAGCACTGGCTGCGAGAACACATATTACGAATGCGGGTGAAATGAATGGCTTTATAAAGCCGATTTCTTCCATCCTGCAAAATCCCCTTCAATTCAAAGATGGTTGCATCACACTTGAGCCCTACTACCTACCCAATATTGACTTAAATTTAGTCCAGAAGTTCCAGATTTTTTCTAAGCAATATTACTAATCGAGAAAAATATGCGCGCAATCCAAATTGATGAGTTCGGTGGGCCAGACAAATTAGTAGCTAAAGACATTCCTATACCGACTCCAGAGGAAAATGAGGTAGTCGTTAAATTAGAATACTCCGGAATTAATTATATGGACGTGTATATGCGCAATGGTTCATATGCAAAATCCCATACGTATCAAACGCCCTTACCGATGACTGTTGGCATGGAGGGTGCCGGGACCATTCATGCGCTTGGTAAAAATGTTGAGGGATTCAAGCTAGGAGAACGAGTCGCATATTGTCTTTCCAGAGGAAGCTATGCAGAATATGCCGCGGTACCTGCATGGAGGATCGTCAAGATTCCGGAAACGGTGAACAGCATTAATGCTGCAGCATTAATGCTTCAAGGCCTCACGGCACATTACCTAACTAATTCAGCATATCCCCTAACAGCGAATGACTCCTGTTTGATTCATGCCGGTGCTGGTGGCGTGGGTCAGCTTGCAATTCAACTGGCTAAACTTAAAGGCGCTACCGTGATCACTACTGTGGGCAGCGAAGAGAAGGCAGAAATTGCAAAGAAATTAGGGGCAGACCATACTATTCTGTATCGCGAATTAGATTTTCAGAAAGAGCTAATGCGAATTACTAAAAATCAAGGCGTCAACGTTGTATATGATTCCGTTGGAAAAGATACTATCGACAGAAGTATTCGATGCCTACAAAAAAGAGGGCTATGCGTCATGTTCGGCGCAAGTTCAGGCCAAGTATCGGGCATTGCGCCCTTGGCTTTGGCTGAAGCCGGCTCCATTTACTTCACTCGCCCGCACCTAGCAGACTATATTCCAAACGCTGAAGTTATTAATCAAAGAATGGGTGAAATTTTCTCTTTAATTTCAGGTGGAAAGTTACACGCTTCAATACATGATGTGTATCCGCTATCCGAAATCCAAAAAGTCCATGAATTGCTTGAATCTCGAGCAACTTTAGGTAAGTTTCTTTTGAACGTAGCATAAAACCGAAGGAGTCCAACGATGAAATATTTTAGAAAAAGTATTTACGCCTTTGTATTACCCCTCATTACACTATTGCATATTAATCCCGTGCATGCTCAAACAGCGTTTCCAGCAGGTCCAATCGAGTTGATCGTACCTTGGGGGCCAGGAGGTGGAGCAGACGTCATGGGCAGGTTGACTGCAAGATGGCTTGAAACAGATTTAAAAACGAACGTTGTCGTTCAGAATGTTCCTGGCGCAACCGGCAGTATTGGCCTAAATAAAATGATCCAAAGTGGATCGAAAGGCAACACTATAGCGGTTTTAACTGGCGATAGTCTTTCTTTAGATGCGTTTCCTAAATCTGCATTCAACTACAGTGAAGTAACACCCCTAGCAGTGATGATTCGCCAGCCATCAGGTCTCTTCATCAACTTTGATAGCCCTATCAAAACTTGGGATGATTTAATTGCTGCAGCAAAACGAAAGCCAAACTCAATCAATGTTGCTATTACAGGCCCTAATAGCCCTGACGAATCTACTGTGAATTTTTTAGGTACAAAGGGCATCAGTTTGGTTAGCATCCCCTATCCAAAACCATCAGAACGTTATATTGCCGTACTCGGCAACCATGTAGAACTGTTATATGAACAAGCCGGGGATATCAGGGTTCACTTAGAGGCCAAAAAACTTCGCCCTCTGATTTTTTTCGCATCAAAAAGACTCCCCGCTCCCTTTGCTGACATACCAGTATCGAGTGATTACGGATACGATATTTTATTACCGCAAACACGTTCAATTGTGGCAAAGAAAGGGGTTGATCCTAAGACTTTACAAATACTTGCAAATTCTCTAAACAAATTTTCTACCACGCCTGAATTTAGTAATTACTTAAGAGAACAATACGCCTTACCAGATAGCTATATCCCAATGGCTGAAGCCAATGCCTTTCTTGAAAATGAGTTAGCAATCTTCAAAAAACTTACGGCTAAATAAGGGAATAGGAATGTCGCAAAAAACCATTGTTACTGGAGTCATCGGCTCAGATACCCATATTGTTGGAAATCGAATTATCTCCATGGCTTTAGAGAAAGCTGGTTATAAAGTTATCTCACTAGGCGCATTAACACCTGCTGAAGATTTTGTAAAAGCCGCAATTGAAACTAAAGCGGATGCAATTCTAGTGTCGTCTTTATATGGTCAGGGAGAATTAGACTGTCGCGGCTTTCGTAGCTTATGTACTGAAGCTGGTCTTGATGGTATTTTGCTTTATGTGGGCGGTAACCTTGTGGTTGGAAAGCGGTCTTGGGATGAAGTTAACGCTATGTTCTTAGATATGGGTTTTGATAGGGCTGCTCCACCAGGAACTAGATTAGAAGACATTCTTTCCTGGTTGGAGCAAGACCTTGGAAAACAATAACTAAACGATGATGCTGGTCCCATGAGCGAGTTCGCCCTCTTAATCGATTTTGGTAGCACTTACACCAAATTAAGAGCCATTCATTTAGATGAGGCCAAAATCCTTGGGTCCAGTCAGGGGCCCTCTACTATTACAACCGATGTTAATGTTGGCATGGAGCAAGCCCTCAATAGCTTAAAAAATAGTCTTGGAGGCCTTCCACCATTTAAGTATCGCCTCGCCTCGAGTAGTGCGGCTGGCGGGCTAAAAATGGTTACGATTGGTTTGGTTAAAGAGCTCACGGTCGAGGCAGCCAAACGTGCAGCACTTGGTGCTGGTGCAAAATTGGTTGGCGTTTTTGCCAACAGACTCAACTCTTCAGATTTAAGACAGATCATGGACTTAAATCCAGACATCATCCTACTGGCCGGTGGAACAGATGGCGGAGACTCTCAGGTTGTTATCCATAATGCAAAAAAAATGGGGGAGAGCGCTTTAGATTGTCCATTTATTTATGCTGGCAATCGGTCCGCAGTGGATGAAATAAGCCATGCATTTGCACATAAAAATCTTGTAGTATCAGAAAATGTTATGCCGGAATTTAATGTGCTGAATATCGAACCTGCAAGGGCGGCCATTCGGGATATATTTATTAATCGAATCATCTACGCAAAAGGTATCGATAAAGCAAAAAATCAGTTTGATCATCTGCTTATGCCAACCCCATCAGCTGTCATGGAGGGAGCACGCCTCATAGCAGATGGCTACAACGACAGTACTGGGTTAGGAGAGTTGCTTGTTATTGATCCTGGCGGCGCCACAACCGATGTGCACTCCATCGCTACTGGCAACCCATCGGCGCAAGGGATTATTCAGCGCGGGCTACCTGAGACCCGTGTTAAACGAACCGTAGAGGGTGACTTAGGAATGCGTCATAACGCGGTTACGATTCTAGAGACTGTCGGTGTCGATGAGTTAGTTGGCCTAAGTAATATTCATGGTGAAAAGATCATCGAAATGATCACCTACCTATCAAAAAATCCCGATTCCGTTCCTCAAAGCCAAGAAGAGATCGCTTTAGATAGTGCGCTTGCTAGCTCAGCATTGAAGATTGCTATGAAAAGACACTGTGGCTCAGTAGAGGTTGTTTACACTGCTACCGGGCCAGTGACAGCGCAAGATGGCAAAGACCTGACTCAAATTAAAACCCTGATTGGAACTGGTGGGGTTATCGCCCATAGCAACGATCCCGTATCCCTTCTCAAATGTACCCTTTCCTCTGCAGATGAGCCGAACTCCCTTAGGCCAATATCACCGCAAATCTTGATAGACAGGGACTACATTCTATTTGCATGCGGTCTTTTAAGTCAGGTTGACCCAAAGGCTGCATTCAACTTAGCAATAGAGCATCTTACTAACAGTAAATAAAGAAAAAAGATATTATGAGCAATGAAGCGTCCATATCCGAAAAAAGAATTGATGAATCTGAATTTCTTGAAATGCGTAAAGCCAATCTGCTGAGATGGCCAACGGGATCAGGTGTTGATTTTAAACGCGCATTGGAAAGACAAAAATCACTTCCCGACCACAAAAGGCTCGACTTGGTCATGAGAAAAGCAGTTGCTCAGGGCAGGTGCTTAGTTCAACCTCGCGGCGGGTTTGGTACCTTTAAAGATCAAAAAGAGCTGATGCAGATCATCGATAAAGAAGGTTTAGCTGACATCGTCCCAACCACAACGGATAGTTACACCCGCAATGAACAATTTGCGCTGGCCCAAAAAGGTGTTGATGAATCAGAAAAATTAGGCCGTTCAGTTTTAAATGGTTACCCAATAGTGAATTATGGGGTTGCAAAAGCCAGCGAACTCATTGATGCAATCGATAAGCCTGCAATTATGCTAACCGGTACCACTATGCCTAAGCTAACTGGCGAGATTGGTTTTGCAGCTGGATACACTGGCTACCTCGGATCCGGCATTGCCTACACCACATCCTATATTAAAGAGCTGTCTATCGAAGATGGTATTAAAAACTACCAGTACTTAGATCGGCTTTCTGCAATGTATCTAGATCATGGTGTAGAGCTACATCGTCGCCAGCCCAGCTTTTTAACTGGCACCAATATACCGCCTTCAATTGCAATCATTATTGCAATACTGGATTTACTGCTTGCTGCGGCTCAAGGCGTCAAGAATTACGGGCTCGAGATGGGTGAAACACTGCATCTCATACAAGATGCAGCAGCCGTGAAAGCCTGTAAAGAGCTCTGCCAAGAATACCTTAGCATTAAAGGCTACCACGATGTATTTACTCCAGTCACGCTGTTGCATTGGATGGGAGCCTGGCCACAAGATGAAGCGCAAGCAGCCTCTTTAGTGAGTTATGGCGGTACGCTCGCGGCTATTTCTGGGGCAACTTCAGTAACCACTAAAACACTGCATGAGGCTTTTGGTATTCCAACGCCGAAAATTAATGCGGACGGCTTAAGAATGACAAGAATGGCCATTTATCTCGCTAGAAGTATTAAATTAGACTCTATGCCTGAATTTCAAAGTGAAGTAGATTTGATTAAGAGCGAGGTCCGCCCAATCGTCAATAAAGTATTGGAAATGGGCGATGGTGATGTCGCCCTTGGATCTGTTAGGGCCTTTGAGGCAGGGATATTGGATATTCCTTGGTCTCCAAATAAATGGGTAAAGAGCAAAGTCATGCCTGCCAGAGATGTTGATGGCTGCCTTCGAATATTGGATCCAGGCAATATGCCTTTTTCAAAAGAGGTAATGGAATTTCATACTGAGAAACTGAGGCTACGAGCTGAAAAAGAAAAGCAGCCTTTCGATATAAATCTAGCCGTGTCTAGCGTTTATGAAATGTCTGAATCGATGGAAACGCTTCTGAGTGATAAATGGTAGATACTTAGTTCCGTAGAAACGAAAAAGAGGTTCGTATAACCGAACCTCTTTTTTTACGCCAAAGATTCTATTTATACGTAATCTTTATACTTTTCTAAGAAACGCACTGGCTTAGATAAAGCATCGCGACGGAATGGGTCGCCCAGTTCACGCGTACACATAATTTCAATGACGCAGGTCTTGCCCTCTTTCATCTGCATCTCTATAGCCTTCTTTAACGCTGGGCCAACTTGGTCAAGCTGATCAACTACGATACCTTCTGCGCCCATTGCTATTGCCATTCCTGCAAAGCTTGGGCTTTCTAATTCCCCAGCCACAAAACGGCGATTGTAGAAATCAACTTGGTTTTTCTTCTCGGCACCCCATTGGCGATTATGGAAAACAATGGCGGTCACTGGGATATCGTGGCGCACTGCTGTCATAACTTCCACCATGCTCATTGCCCAAGCGCCATCACCGGCATAGGCAATCGCTGGCCTTTCGGGTGCAGCTGCTTTTGCACCAATCATGGTCGGCAGTGCATAACCGCAATTACCAAAACTCATTGGGGCAAAAAAGCTCCGCGGCTTTTCAAAGCGTAAATAACTGTTTGCTACTGAATTGATGTTTCCAATATCAGTGGAGACCATCACATCGGCTGGCATAGCTTTTTCAAGCTCGCGCAACACTTGCCTAGGGCTAAGGTAATTACCGCCGGTTGGGGTTTTTTCCTTTTTTTGCTCCTCAATCATGTCAAGGCTAAATGCATCTCGCTCATGAGTCCACTCATCCAACTCTTTTTCCCAGGCTGCTTTTTCAGCAGCAATGGTTTTGGCTCGATCGGCCTTGCTTGCGTCACATGCTAAGGTTTTATTTGCGAGGCGCTGTGTAAGGGCAATGGCTGCAGCCTTCGCGTCGCCGCAAATGCCAACAGAGATCTTCTTAACCAAGCCCAGCATTTTATTATCAGCATCAATTTGAATAATCTTGGCGTTCTTTGGCCAATAATCCATGCCATGCTGTGGCAAAGTGCCAAAGGGTCCTAGGCGTGATCCCAATGCAACCACCACGTCTGCTTGTGAAATCAACTTCATTGCTGCCTTAGAGCCCTGATAGCCAAGCGGACCACACCATAATGGGTGACTTGCTGGGAAGGAATCGTTGTGTAAATAGCTATTAACAACTGGGGCGCCTAAACGCTCTGCCAGTGCTTTGCATTCCTCAACCGCATCACCCATGACAACGCCGCCGCCAGAAATAATGACTGGAAACTTCGCTTTAGCCAAGAGTTCAGCCGCTTCGTTTAGGCTGTGCTCACCGCCAGGACCGCGATCTAGGCGATTTGGTTGCGGAATCTCAACTTCGATTTCGCCATAAAAATAATCCCTTGGAATGTTCAGTTGGGTTGGGCCCATTTCCGACATGGCGCGATCAAAACAACGGCCTGTGTATTCAGCCATGCGCTTTGGATTATTAACATGGCCTTGGTACTTCGTGAATTCCTCAAACATTGGGAGCTGATTTGCCTCTTGGAAACCACCAAGACCCATTCCCATCGTGCCTGTTTCGGGAGTAATCATCACCACTGGAGTATGCGCCCAATATGCGGCAGCGATTGCAGTCACGCAGTTGCTGATTCCAGGTCCATTTTGAGCAATGACCACCCCATGCCGACCGCTGACACGAGCATAACCGTCGGCCATGTGTGCAGCCCCTTGCTCATGCACTACAGGAATCAAACGAATACCTGCTGGAGCAAAAATATCCATCGCATCCATAAAAGCAGAGCCCATAATTCCAAAGATGTCGGTTACGCCATTGGCGGCCATTGTTTCGACAAATGCCTCCGAAGGCGTCATTTTTTGTGGGCCTGTTGTTACTGCATGATCCGCTTTGGACATGTGGAATCTCCGTTAATGGGTTAAAAATTACGCGCTCAATGAGTGAGGCTTTCTCTGACTCAATTCTAGCATTATTTCAAATTAACTGAACAATTTGTTCTATAATAATTAAAAATAGGTTAAAAATAAGGGAAATCCCGATGTTTAATCGAATAAGTGGAATGATATCGCTTATATATTCGAACAATCCCTGACTAAAATGAAATAACACCACCTGGAACCAACATGCAAAAAAGTCCTGAATTAACAAACCTCGGAGAGGCAAAACCGGATGCCCTTGTTTCAGCCAAAAGCGCCTTTCCTGAGTGCCAGTTTCCATGCGACTTTGAGGTTCCGCGTTTTTCATCTAGGCATGACTTAGTCCCAGAAATCGATCCGAATTACCGCCTCGATAGCGATACGACCATCGCCCTACTATCCGGGTTTCGATTTAATCGAAGAGTACTTTTGCAAGGCATGCACGGCACCGGGAAATCAACGCACATTGAACAGGTTGCGGCCAGACTGAATTGGCCCTGCCTTCGCATCAATTTAGATGGCCAGATTACGCGCATGGATCTGCTGGGCAAAGACGTTATTACCATTAAGGATGGCAAGCAAGTAACCGAATTTCAATTAGGTCTTATTCCGTGGGCGATGCAAAGGCCAATTGCTTTGGTACTAGATGAGTATGATGCTGGCCGGCCAGATGTCATGTTTGTGATTCAGCGGATGCTTGAACGCGAAGGCAAGCTCACTCTATTGGATCAGAACCGGGTCATTGAGCCGCATTCAGCATTTCGAATATTCGCTACCAGCAATACAGTAGGCTTAGGCAACTGGAACAGCATTTACCATGGCACCCAACTCCTCAATCATGGCCAAATGGATCGATGGGATGTGGTTGCCGCACTTAATTACCTAGAGCCTAAGGCAGAAGAGCAAATTATTAAAGCCAAAGTTCCAAGCCTAAATAATTCTGAAAATAACCTGGTGGTTGGGCAAATGGTTGCCTTAGCCAATTTAACGCGCAATGGTTTTGCTGCAGGCGACTTATCGACCCTCATGTCGACCAGAACAGTAATCACCTGGGCAGAAAATTGGGCTATTTTTGGAGATCTCGCATTGGCATTTCGCCTAGCCTTTTTAAATAAGTGCGAGTCCGAAGAAAAAAAATTAATCGCCGAATACTACCAACGCTGCTTCAATACAGAATTGGTTTTGCCAAAGAGCGACTTGGGCCAATAGAAGATTTCCTTGCAAACCCAATCCTCGCAAGAACTGCTCACTCAAGAGCGCTATGGCGCAATTGTGCGATCGATATCGGGCGACGCGCAAGTCAATGTGCGCGATTGGCTTTTTTACCGTGACGATGAAATTATTGGTCAACTTGCGCCACATCTAAATCCAGTCCATTTCGCCGAATCATGGGCAAATCACCGCGGGATGCTCGATGGCCTTGGCCTTCGTCTTGCACTCTCCAATCGAACATTACATCAAGCCAAACAGCCGAATGATCTAGTTGGATCACTGGTCTTCGAAGTTCTTGAGCAAATACGGGTGGAAAGCATTTGTCCAGAAGGGATGATTGGCGCTAAAGAAAATCTTCGATTGCACTTTATCGCTTGGCTAAATCAATTCATGGCTTCTGGCAATACGGAAGGCAGTATTGGTCTGCTCCTTTTAGCCATATTTGGCGGAACGTGGTCGAGGATGAATAACGCCCCACTCCCCCAGTTAATGCAAGATACGATCGAGATACCGCGCGCAGAGCTGTATGTCACCACTGGGACACTGCTCGAAAAGTTGAAAGGGTTTCGATACGATCAAGAAAAGTATTCTGAAGTGGCCCTGGAACTAGCTAACTTTGTTTCCAATTTGGTACAAAAAGAGTATGAAAATGTACCCAGTATTCGCATTAAGCGTAAAAACGTAAATCAGACTCGACTTCCTATTGTTTGGGAGTTCTCCGATAAACAAAGGCATCCCATTGCAGCCAATAGCCTATTTTCAAGTTCGCACACCAGCGAAGAGCTCAAATACCAAGATGAATTAAAGCGCTATCGTGTATTTGATAGTGCCTATGATCAAGAAATTAAGCCGCTAGACGCCATTAGACTTGCTCAACTGGTTTCATTTCGCGAAGAAATGGATCAGCAAATTCAAAGCTGGTCCATACCCTGGTCAAGGTTAATTAAGGTTTATACCCCGCTTTTTTGCACTCCCAATGCAAGCGGTGTAGAGTCGGCAGAAGAAGGGGTCCTGAATCGAAAGTTATTAAGCCGAATTGTCACCTCAATCAATCCATCGTCGGTTTATCAAACGCCTTATTTAAAGCCGAAACCCACAGCCAGCGTTACCTTTTTGATTGATTGCTCTGGATCCATGAAAGAGCATCGTGTAATCATGGCGTCTTGGATTGATGTCATGGTCAAAATACTCGATAAGATTGGGGTTCCAACTGAGGTGCTGGGATACAGCACGATGAGCTGGCAAGGCGGTAGATGCTTTAAGCAGTGGCAATTGGTAGGCAAGCCTGATAACCCGGGTCGATTAAATGAGCGTGCCCACTGGGTATTTAAGGACTTCAATACCAGCTGGAGGCAAGCGCGGCTAGGGCTAGCCGCCATGCTTAAACCCGATATCTATCGAGAAAGCCTAGATGGTGAAGCCCTCCAATGGGCCATCAATCGGTCTAATCATGAGTCTTCCAAACGCATGGCGACTGCATCAGAACCCATTGAGCAAAACATTGTTTTACTCTCCGATGGCTGCCCTATGGATCGCGCTACCCAACAAGCAAATGACGAAAACTACCTGATTGACCACCTAAAACTGGTACTGAATTGGAGCGAGCATCAAGCGAACACTAGCATTTGGGGATGCGGTGTAGGCCAAGAGATGCGGGGCTTTTTTAGACGAAAGTTAAGTTGGAATAAGGATGATTCCATTGTTCAATCCATCCTTGCATGGGCAGATGAATTCAAAAGGCAACGCTAAGCTTTTTGACTGCTCCGCTGCTTAAGCCACCAACTCACTGAAATACTCATGGTTATTGGTATTAAGGGTTGATACTCGCCACTCCAGTGGCTCATCTTGTATGCCAAGGGCAACACGCCGAATCACAAGAACCGGAGACGCTGGACTGACATTGAGCCACTCTGCATACTGCTTATTAGGAAGTGCTGCGCGTAAACGCTCATTGGTACGCACCACCGTTTGACCATAATGCATTTGGTACAACTGATAAATACTGCCTTCCCTTGCAACAAAATCCTCACGCGACAGTTTTTTATAGCGCTTTTTGTCTAAGGTAATCTGATCAATCATGACACACTGGCCGTCAAGATAAAGTCGATTGGTAATGCGCCAAACCGGCGATCCCTCTTTAATTGCAAGTTTTAATGATTCTTCCTTGTTGGCAGATGCAGATAAAAAGCTGGCCAACTCTACTTTGGGATAGACTTTTTTATCCACATCATGGCGTACAACATGAAAAAAATAATAGAGGAGCCGCTTTAAGTCGTGCTCAGCTACATAGGTGCCTTTTCCTTGGCGCCGCGTAACGATTCCATCGGCCACTAGCTCATCAACCGCCTTGCGTAGGGTGCCAATCGATACATCCAATTCTTTTGCAAAATCTTTTTCAGCAGGCAGGGCCTGGCCCATCGGAAAACGGCCCCTGACCAGATCTTCGGTGATTTTTTGTTTCACCTCTTGATAGGCGGTCAGGGACTTCATACGTTGACTACTTATGCAGATTCATACAGACGGGTCATCACAAACTCACGATGGCCCAGAATTTCAGCTGCCGTTAATTCACCATTGGCAGTGCGCAATAGAGAATCAATTAGCTTCTCGCCAGCCGAATCCAGCGTTTCCTCTCGGCGCAACAAGCCAGATACATCCACATCAATATGCTCTGACATTAGACGTACTGTTCTTGGATTTGCGCATAACTTAATCACGGGAAGAATTGCATTGCCGATCACATTGCCCTGTCCAGTTGGGAAGAGATGAGCAGCAAATCCAGAGGCTGCGCACAATGTCACCATTTCGGCAGCAGCCGAAGAGGAGTCCATAAAGTGCAGTCCTGGGATGGTAGGCGTTTCTGCCTTATCCAGCACGCCATCCACGATGCATTTCTTGCCAATTTTCTGGATATTGCCTAAGGCTTTTTCTTCAATCGTAGTCAAGCCGCCAGCAATGTTGCCTTTGGTTGGCTGCGAATCAGATAAATCGCTAGTTTTGTTACGCTCAATCACGCCTTGGTAACGGTCAAACATTTCGCGAAACTTCTTTTTGACCTCAGGAGTGCGGCAGCGGGCTTCTACTAAATGCTCGCCACCCGTTAATTCGGTTGTCTCGCCAAATACCAATGTTGAGCCGATTTCATACAAGCGATCAAATGCATTGCCTACTGCTGGATTGGAAGCACAGCCAGAGGTTGTATCGGATTCGCCACATTTGGTTGAAACCCAAAGCTCTGACAGGGGGGCTGAAACACGCTGCTGCTTTGATGCATGCTTAACCATTTTGTAAGCCGATTTACTGGCTGCAGTAATGGTTGCTGTATCACCATTGCCGCTGATCCAAAACCCCTCAACTGGCTTTCCAGATGCCTTAATTCCCTCTACTACCTTGCCAGTCCACTGACTTTCAATACCAATTACCACTACTGCTGCCACGTTCGGGTTGCAGCCAGCACCAATCAGGGTGCGAAAATGGAGGTCCAAGTCAGCGCCAAACTGCAAACGGCCATAGGGGTGCGGAATTGCAATAGCGCCTTTAATGTTATTGGCAACTGCCTCACAGGCTGCATTGGATAGGTCATCTAAAGGCAGAATAACAACGTGATTGCGAATACCCATGCGTCCGTTTTCACGGCGATAGCCCATAAATGTTGCTTCTTTTAAATTGATCATCTTTAATCTTTCCAAGTAAATAAGGTTGCAAAAACTGGATTACCAGCGCTTGGTCTTTACGTTTTGAACGTGGAGGTGCTCCCCTTTTTTGATGGGCGCAACCACTTTGCCAATATCCACTCCATATTTAATTACCGTATCACCGGCAACCAAGGGTTTTAATGCAATCTTGTGTCCGATTGGAATATCACTCTCAGACTTAATGGTTAACGTAGTGTCGCCTTCCATTACCCAGCCAGTTAATTCTGTTCCAGCTTTAATGTTTTCGACTACCACTACACCAACAACATCTCCTGGCTCATGCACGACAAAGTGGATCATTTATTGCTCC
>CANGWV010000023.1 GCA_947457875.1 Burkholderiaceae bacterium | reverse complement strand
TTAATTTTTCAATCGCTGTTCCAGCAATTGGAAAAAAACGAATCAGGTGCTCTGGCGGCGGCAGTACCGTAATGTTGTGAATGCGTTGGTCGTCGGTATCCGAGGTTTTATCCACGCTGGCATACCAGTTTTCGGGGGTGATGTTGGTTCGATTGCTCATTTCCGTATTTTAAGCTGATTAGGCCGTGCCCCCTACCGTCATGCCATCAATCCGGAGGGTTGGCTGACCCACGCCTACCGGCACGCTCTGGCCCTCCTTGCCGCAAACGCCTACCCCGCTGTCCAGTTTGAGGTCGTTGCCAATCATCGAGACCTGTTTTAAGGACTCTGGGCCGTTGCCAATAATGGTGGCGCCTTTCACGGGATATTGAATTTTGCCGTTTTCGACCCAGTAGGCCTCGGATGCAGAAAAGACAAACTTCCCGCTCGTAATATCCACTTGCCCACCGCCAAAGTTCACTGCATACAGGCCGCGTTTGATGCTGGCGACAATTTCTTGGGGATCTTCTTTGCCAGCCAGCATGTAGGTATTGGTCATGCGTGGCATGGGTAAGGAGGCAAAACTCTCGCGCCGACCATTGCCGGTCTGCGGCATTTTCATGAGCCGGGCATTCAAGGTATCTTGAATATAGCCTTTCAGAATGCCATCCTCAATCAAGGTGGTGCATTGGGTTGGCGTGCCTTCGTCATCGATATTCAGGGAGCCACGTCGACCACTGAGCGTGCCATCATCGACAACCGTAACCCCTTTGGCCGCAACCCGTTGACCGATGCGGCCAGCAAAAGCCGAGGATCCCTTGCGATTAAAGTCACCCTCCAGGCCATGACCAATCGCTTCGTGCAGCAATACGCCAGGCCATCCTGGGCCCATGACAACGGTCATTGGGCCAGCAGGAGCAGGACGCGACTCTAAATTGAGGAGCGCGCTATCCACGGCCTCATCTACCCAATGGTTAACCAAGTCGGATGTGAAATACCCGTAATCATGGCGTGCACCGCCACCTGCGGAGCCGGATTCGCGACGCCCATTTTGTTCGGCAATCACATGAACAGAAACGCGTACGAGTGGCCTGATGTCGGCCGCCAGTAAGCCATTGGCACGCATCACCAGCACCACGTCAAACTCACCTGCTAAGCTGGCCATCACCTGAATCACTCGGGGATCGCGTGCTTTGGCGCGCCGCTCAATTGCCTCGAGTAAGGCGATCTTGTCCGTTGGACTTAGGGAGTCAAGAGGATTTAAGCCGGCATACAAGGTGTTTGCGACCGGGGTCGATGTGCTTCTGGCAAGGGCTTGCTTACCGCCCGATGGGCCGATTACCCGAGTTGCTTTAGCTGACTTGAGTAGGGCGGGTAGATTGATTTCATCCGAATAAGCGAACGCGGTTTTGTCGCCATAAATGGCGCGCACACCAACGCCCTGGTCAATGCTAAAGCTTCCCGACTTGACGATGCCTTCTTCCAGACTCCAACTTTCATTGCGTGTGTGCTGAAAATAGACATCGGCATCATCCAAGCGATGGGCATACATCACCCCAAACGTATCATGCAAATCGGATTCCGTGAGGCCGCTGGGCTCGAGCAGTATTGACTTTGCTATTTGCAATAAGTCGTCCTGTTGTTTGGGTTTAGTCCAATCGGTCGGCAGGTGAACATCATTCATAAATGCAGTGTCTTTCAAAAAATCACATGGTGCGGTGGTGTAATGCGGGTAATTTAGAGCGTACCGCGTTTAACTGTTCTTTGCTGAGGATGCCGTGTACCAATCCCTCGCCTTGATCCAGGACGCTAACAACCTGGCCCCATGGGTCAATCAACATCGTGTTGCCCCAGGTGCGGCGCTGATTCTGATGAAGGCCTCCCTGCGCTGATGCCAAGACGTAGCATTGGTTTTCAATCGCTCTGGCACGCAATAAGATATCCCAATGGTCTTTACCGGTGGTGTAGGTAAAGGCAGCTGGAATAAGGTGGCAATCCACCAATCCAATTGCACGATAGAGTTCGGGAAAGCGTAAGTCATAACAGATGCTTAATCCAAAACGCCACTCCACTCCCGCAACCGAAATCCACACACTTCCGGGCCGATCGCCAGGCGCAATCGTTTCTGATTCTTGGTAGCGTTCTTCGTTTGTCTGAAATCCGAACAAATGGATTTTGTCGTACCGTGCAATTTGCACGCCATTTGGATCGAAGACCAGTGTTGTATTGAGTACTTTATTTGGGTCACTGGATTCGAGCGGGATGGTGCCGGCAACTAGATAAATAGCATGCTGTTTTGCCAGACTAGATAAGCGCTCTTGGATTGGGCCACACCCCAATTTCTCTCTCGCCTTAACCTTGTCAATGTCAGCTAGGCCCATCAAGCAAAAGTATTCCGGTAGCAGAACAAGCTTGGCGCCAGTGGCAGCAGCCTCTGCAACCCAATGTGCTGCCCGATCGAGATTTTCTTGAAGCAGTGGTGTAGACACCATCTGAATCGAGCAAACACGCAGTTCTGACATAAGTAGAATCAGTTAAAAGTAGCAATGATTCAATCGTACTGCTTTACTTTAATTGGGGGTGGCGATTACACCAGAACCAGAGAAAGACTCAATTACACTTGGGCCGCTAGTGGGTGCAGGGGCATTTGGGGTGGGCGCGTTTGGCTTGGCTTGTTCCTTAAGTAGGCCCTTCGTACGAATGCCATCGAGTACCTTGGGATCCAAGGGCTGGCCCTGCTGGTTTAGGGGAATAATTTCCGGATCTGTCCAGGATCCTTGAACTAGATAATCGGACTGCATTGCCTTATTGATTCGATTGGTCACCAGATATTGACCAATTAAGGCGCCAAGTCCAGCAATCGGATTAATCGCAAATACGGCCAAAGCGCCCGAGGTTGCATCAATGCTAGGAAAAACCGTAATGCGCAAATCCTGATTTTCTTTAGGGGCGTCAATAGTGCCTACCATGGCGACGCGAGCTTGATCGAGTTGCAGCAAAAAATTATCCGTTTTGGCAATGCCATTGTTGACTGCAAAATCACCCGTAATGGTTTTAAAGGCAGTGCCTTGGGATACCACTGTTCCAAGACTGCCTTGTAAGTCTAGGGTGGCAAAGCGCAAAAGACTTTGTAGACTGAGCACGCTAAATAATTTAGCGGCAGTGGTATCCACCTTTAAGAGGCGGCCTTTTTCGAGTGCCACATTGATCTTGCCACTCAGTGTTGGAAGTTGAGGCTGAAATACAGAGCCATTCCATGCTAATTTTCCTGTGATAGTTCCATCACCACCTTCGATCGACTTTGGGTTACCCCAACGGGCTGCAATTGGCCCCAAATCCACAATAGCCATAGTGACATCAATCTCAGCACGCTCTTTTTGGGCAACATCGCTTCCACGCCAAACCCCCTTAATGGTAGTAGTGTCTTGTGGATTAGCAACTTGTAGATTATTAATAATCAAGGCGGTGGGCGTGCGGCTTGCTTTCAGGCTTACCTTACCAAGCGACTTATCGACATACTGAAAGTCATCGATGACCACATTGATGTTTGGTAATTCGCTTACCGATACCTGGAGCGGCTCTTGACGAATGGTCGACGAATTGGACGTGGCGGTGGGCTGAATTGCTTCTGGAATGCGCAGTGCACTTAGCTTGCCGCTGAGTTGCCCCGCAATCTCCATTTTTTTCTTAGCCTGCCACTGAATTTGCCCTGCTACTTGTGGTGATGTAATTTGTAACTGCAGTTGCGCGTCTTTTTGATTTGCGCTTAATTGCAGATCAGACCAAAGGCGATTGAGCAGTGTCAGTTTTTTTACTTGGGCAGTGATTTCCACTGGCGTATTACCGTCAGTGTATTTTGATGGGGTGGGATCACCCCCCTTTTTTAATGCCGTATCAATTGCTGGACCTGGTTTTAAAAACGCATACCAGGCATCCAGATCAAGCTCGTTGGTATTGATCCCCAAAGCGATGCCATTCTGAGGTAGGGTAGCCGGCAGGCCAATACCGTAGGCTTGCCGAACTGAGCTTCCGGTAGCGGAACTGCCTTGCATAAAAATACGCTCGCCGATTTGACCGGACCAACTAATAGCGCTACCCCCACTTTTTTCATCTGCATTGCTTTTTAAACTCAGGCGACCAGTGAGTGGTGTGTTGATCTCCTTTTTTAATGGCTCTGGCGCATTCAAAGCAAATGAATTCAGATTAAAACGAACATTACTATCGATATTGGATTTATCGATACGGACTTGACCGCCATAGCTAATCCTGCCTGTCATTGCGTTCAACAATGGAAAAAAGGTGGAATTGCTTTTATCAGTAAGGTGTTTTTTGAGTTCATTTGTATTGATGCCGCCAGCGATCGTCAGTAGCTTTTCTGACCCTTTCGCCGACTGACTCGTCATTTGGAGATCGCCACCCAAGAGTTGAGCGCGGACGGTTTCTGGCATCGGAAAATCATCCTGAATACGTAGGCTACCTTTGGCGTTAACTAACGGCGGAAAGTCGGACCACTGTATTTGATTGCCCAATAAAGTTAAGCGAATGTCGAGGTCGGGATCTTTTGTTCCCGATAGGGGAATTGCTAACTCCACATTTAAATCTGCAGGGCCACCGACACTCAGTAATTGCGCAACGGAGGGCCGCTTCTGCAGAATGGGGGTGGGTTTGATGTAGTCCAGCAACTCCTTAAGGTCGCCGCTAGCGGAGCCCGTTACTTTTAACTCTGTATTTGGAGCGTTTATGTCTTTGATCGTCGCTTGAATCGATTGCAACAGAACATGTTGGTAGTTTGCTTTATCAACTTGTACTTTTAGTGCTGCCCCCTGCATCATCACTGCGCCGCTGATATTGGTAAATGCTGGCCAGCTACCTTGACTGAGGGGAAGAATTGGAACGGGATTAAAGGTCGTATTTTTTATGGGCAGATTCAGCGTGAACTCACCCGGGAACTTGGCGGAGTAGGGAATTTGATCTGGGTCCCCTTTGATCGATAAGCTGCCTTGTTGAATTTCACCAGCAGCAAATGCTTTACTCAGGTAGGTGCGTGCATCGCGATCCATTTCTACTGGAAGATACCGATGCGCCTGGGTAAGTGTGGCGCGCTCAAATTGCATATTCAAGGTCAGCAAGTCGGTTTGCTTGGGATCGCCAAAGAGGTAGTTGGCACTAAGGGATGCGCTGACATCGGGATTGCTGAATGCAACATCCTTTCCGCTGATTTGCCATTGCCCCTTTATTTTTTGCCAATCAATTCGGCCTTTTGCGGTCTCTAGTTTGAGTTTTGGGTCTACTAAAAAGCCGCTGATATCGAGCTCGAGATTGGGGGAGTTCAATATAAGGCTACCTTGCTTTTCATTGGTCTCCAGTCGGCCCGTTAAGTTTGTCACGCTAGGTAAAACAGTGCGAGGACCTAGGAAACGAAAGTTGCTTAAGTCTGCCTTGATCGACAGCGCCAAATTGGCATTGGGTAACCAGGTTTTGGGTAGTGGTAGGGCGGATGATTTTTCAGACCACTGGATATCGACGTTTTCCAGCAGTCCACTAGCCTTTGAACCTGCAATGATGCGGTGCAGTTTATTGGGCAGTGGTAGATTGAGCGCAAATAAAGTGGCGTCATCGACGCTGATGCGGGGCGATGAAAATCCAAAATCCCGAATTTCTTCACCGGCTTTGGGCGGAGTCCAATAAAACGACATCGGGCTCAATTGTTTTAGAGGGGAATTTTTAGGGCTCCCAAAGTCCCGCCACGCTAATTTTTTACTCGTCACGGAAACCACCTTTCCTTTGGAGGTTTCCTGAATTTCTGCCTCGAGTCGACCAAACTCCAAAAGATCGCGTTCCTGTTTAAATTGAATGCGTAAGTCATCCGCAAAGAGCAAGGCATCCCCACCATTGAGCATGCCTTTATTGAGTCTTACAAAACCACGCGACTCAAGAATGCCCTCCAGTATGGGTGGAGGCAGTTTAAAGTCGAGCGCCAAGCGATTGAGATTGAGGCCTTTAAAGTCCCAGGTAAATTTGCCGCTCCAGTTGCGCCAATTGCCGGGCTCGCCACCAAACCCGTGTTTAAAGTCTGCGCTCAAGCGCACGGGGCTTGGATCGCTGGGCAGATAAGCCACCAAGTCAAACAGGTGATCGCGTAGGCCATTGGAGATCACTAGAGACTCAATGCGAACATCGGTATCTAATTTTTTCTTCTCGCGATCACGCCAGTGAATCACTGCATTGTTTAGCTGAATAGAATTTTGTGCCAACAACCAGTCGCTGCCCGCATGACCGCTTTCGTTTGGGTCAAGTGCAATGCCAGCTACTGAAATAACCCCGGCTTGACTGCGCTCAGCCGTGAGCTCGGCATTGCTGATGATCAAGGTCTCAAAATGCGGGGCAAGGTGATAAAAGGACAATAGACTAAGTTCGCCCGACAGCGATTGAATGGCGAGGGCAGGCATGTTTTTATTACCACCACTGACATTGCCTGTCCCCTGAGAATAAAACCGTAATCCATCGATCTCAAATTCGGGCCGCAGGCCATCCCAAGTGACGCGCACATCATCCATCGTGACCGTAACGCCGAGTCGCGATCCAATCAGCTTTTCTAAGGTCGGTTTGGATTTTTCAATCTGCGGCCAAACCAGATAGCGAACCCCAAAATGCAATGCAACGGCAAGTACAGCGATGACACCCATTACTTTCAGGAGGCGGACCAACCAACGCGACCAATGTAGCCGCGCGACGCTGCTTTTCAAGCTGCGTAGCAAGTGACCGAGGGAGAGATTTTGAAACATAAACCCTATTATCCGTCACCCCACTCAAGAATAGCTATGATTCGGTATGGCCTCGCCTCATCAACCAATCGACTTTTTACAGCGGCATTCTGTGTTTGCTAGCCGCTGGTTGCGCGCCCGTTCCGATTGGACCGCTTGGCTTTTGGAGCATCAGTCTAAGCCGGTCAATTTAGCTACTATCAAGGCTTTGCTTGAGCCAGCCCAAGGCATTGCCGCTGAGCCGGAATTGGACGAGGCTAAGCTCATGACGGAGTTCCGCCTGGCCCGCCAGAAATTAATGCTGTGCTTGGGTTTGCGTGATCTGAGTGGGCAAGCGCCGTTGGCCGAGGTTACTGAAGCGCTGAGTTTATTTGCCGAGCAATCCGTCGCAATCGCCTTGGAGGCGATCCGTACCGATCTAAAGGTACGCTTTGGTATTCCATGGTCTTCAGAAGCTAATTGTGAGGTGCCGCTGATGGTAGTGGGGATGGGTAAGCTCGGTGGCTATGAGCTCAATCTGTCCTCAGACATCGATTTAATTTTTCTCTATGAGTATGAAGGTGACACCCAGGGCGGTGAAAGAAGCCTTTCGAATCACGAGTGGTTTACCCGAATGGGCAAACGCTTAATTAAGATTATTTCGGAGCATGATGCCAATGGGTTTGTCTTTCGGGTAGACATGCGGTTGCGGCCGAATGGCGACTCTGGCCCCTTGGTATGTAGTTTGGATATGCTCGAGGTCTATCTCACGGTACAGGGTCGTGAGTGGGAGCGTTATGCCTGGATTAAAGGCCGATTGATTTATCCGCTGCCAGGCTCAGCCGATTATGGGCGCTGTGAAAAAGCATTGGATCAGCTAATACGGCCATTTGTGTATCGGCGCCACTTGGACTATGGCGTGATTGCAGCGATTCGGGATTTACACACACAGATACAGCGCGAGGCAGAAAAACGAAGTGCCAATCGCCACGGTAGATCACACGATATCAAGCTCGGACGTGGCGGTATTCGTGAAATCGAATTTTTAGCGCAAATGTTTCAATTGATGCGGGGTGGCACAGACCCACGTTTTCGGATTAGGCCGACTCTGCAGGTACTGCAGTTAATTGCCCAGCAGAATTTATTGCCAGCGGATGAGGTGCGTGATTTAACAGCGGCTTATGTTTTTCTCCGCCGCCTTGAGCACCGCATTCAGTTATGGGAAGACCAGCAAACCCATTATTTTCCGCAAGAGACCAAGTCTCGGGAGCGTTTAGCCGAAGCCATGGCTGGACCCGATGGGCAATCTGAGGCGCCATTACCTGCATTCCTAGAAGAGCTTACTCGCCACCAAGATCGGGTTGCGCGCTTATTTGAAAAAGCCTTTGTGCTGGACGATAAAACACGCCTCGATACCGAATCCGTTGCATCCGATTGGCAGCCCAATGGCGACCGCTATCCAGGAGCCTGCCAGCGTTGGCAGACTTGGCTGGAAAGCTCAAAACAGCGCAGCTTGCCAGAAAAAAGCCGACACATCTTTACTAATTTGATTTGTAAGGCTACAGAGCAGTTAGAGCAAGACACCATTAGCGCTACTTTGGCAGACCAAACCTTACTACGCTTTTTTGATTTATTAGAGGCG
Source organism: Burkholderiaceae bacterium (assembly GCA_947457875.1). Taxonomy (GTDB): domain Bacteria; phylum Pseudomonadota; class Gammaproteobacteria; order Burkholderiales; family Burkholderiaceae; genus Polynucleobacter. The sequence continues at coordinate 13,693 of CANGWV010000023.1, read as the reverse complement.
ATTGCACGGCGTAGTGCATACCTTTCCATCTTGGCGGAGTACCCCAGTGCCCTGCATAACATTTTGGCTTTATTGCGGGCTTCGCAATGGGGTGCAAGCTACTTAAGTCGTCACCCCCATTTGCTGGATTACCTACTCGCTACCCGCTCTGAATCCGAACTCGTGAATCACCCGGATGCGTATTGGAAGGGCGTTAAGGCCGATTTAGATATGCGTCTCGATGATGCGCTAGCAGAAGGCGATGGCGCAGCCGAGCATGCCATGGATATTTTGCGAGTGACCCACCATACCGAAACCTTTATTACGTTATTGGCGGATTTGGGAATAGGCATTGCCAAGCCCTTGAGCGTTGAGGCGGTAAGCGATCGCCTATCTGCCTTGGCCGATTTAATTCTGCAGGCGAGCTTTGAACGGATTTGGCCGAGCGTAGCCAAGAAATTTGATTTAGATTCCGCCCTCCCATCGTTTGCGGTCATTGCGTACGGTAAATTAGGCGGCAAGGAATTAGGGTATGCGTCTGATTTGGATTTGGTTTTTCTGTACGACGAAACGCAGGCCCAAGCCGGCGCAGTTCAGTTTCCAGCGCAAGAAGTTTTCTCATTACTAGCCAAGCGCATGATTAACTGGCTGACGACGCACACGGCTGCAGGCACCCTTTTTGAAATCGATACCCGCCTGAGGCCCAATGGCTCTGCCGGATTTTTGGTCACGAGCCTCGATTCATTTCGCAAGTACCAATTTCGGGAAGGCGACAATGCCGCCTGGGTGTGGGAGCATCAGGCCTTAACCCGTGCTCGCTTTGCTGCCGGCAATAGCAAAGTAGCCCCTCAGTTTGATGCCATTCGATCCGATGTTTTAAGCCAGGTACGTGATGTTGCTGCCCTGCGTTTAGAGATTCTGGGTATGCGCCGCAAAGTGCACGCCGGACACCCCAACCCCAGCAGTCAATTTGACTTAAAGCATGATGCAGGCGGTATGGTCGATATTGAGTTCATTGTGCAGTTTCTGATATTGGCTTACGCACACCAACATCCAGCACTGATTGGTAATTTGGGGAATATCGCATTGTTGGGCATTGCTTCGAGCGCAGGATTGATTCCAGATTCATCCGCCAATGCAGTAGCGGATGCGTATCGTCTGCTGCGCGAACAGCAGCACCGATTGCGCTTAGATGGGGCTGAAAAAACCCGGGTTGATTTGGCACTTCACCCGGATCTATTGAAGGCACGCACTGCTGTCAGCGTACTGTGGGAAAGTATTTTTCAAGATACATCAAACGACTAAGTCATCGAGCCTAAGGGGTGCGAGCTAACCTTGCTCTAGCAACTCACGGGCGTGGCGCCGGGTAGTATCCGTAATCGTTGCGCCGCCGAGCATGCGGGCGATTTCTTCAACGCGTTCATTGCGGTCTAGGGTGCTGACTTGTGACAGTGTTGTATTGCCCGCCTGAGATTTGCTGACTTTGAGGTGATGGTTGCCTTGGGCCGCTACTTGAGGCAAGTGGGTTACGCAGATAATTTGATGCGATTCACCCAGTTGACGTAGCAGTTTTCCGACGGTTTCAGCAACGGCGCCACCAATACCAGCATCGACTTCATCAAAAATTAAGGTAGGCGTAAAGGAGGCCTTGCTGGTGATAACGCTGATGGCTAAACTAATTCGAGCAAGTTCGCCGCCAGAAGCCACTTTGGCAAGGGAGCGCGGAGTGCTGCCGGCATGGCCCGCCACTTGAAATTCGATTTGCTCAAGACCGCTGGCCCCACCTTCGGGAAGAGGAAGAAGGGCGATCTCCAGTTGACCGCCCGCCATGGATAAATCTTGCATCGCCAAGGTGACTTCTTTGCTGAGCTGGGTAGCAGCTTTGCTGCGTTTTTGTGACAGCTGCTTTGCTGCTTTGAGATAAACCTCTTCTGCTTGCTGTACTTTATTGCGAAGCGCCTCAATATCTTGCGCAGCCGTTAAGGCGCGCAAGTGATCTGCAGTATCCGTCAGCAATTGCGGCAAGGCATCGGCGTCGACTTTGTATTTGCGCGCAGCGCTATGTAAATTTTGCATGCGAACCTCGATCTGGGCTAAGCGATCTGGATCGAGGTCTAACTTTTGCAAGTACCGGTTCAAGCCGTGCACCGCTTCATCCACCTGAATTTGTGCGGACTCTAGCGCATCCGCAATGTCCTTTAAGTTGGCGTCGTGTTCGACCAAGTCCTGCATCACTGCATTCATCTTGGAGAGAGAAGAATCGACTGAGTGATCGGATTCGCTCAAGATCGCGATGGACTCTTGGCAACCACTAATGATTTTTGCTGCATTGGCCAATCGGCTATGGTCACTTTGGATGGTAAGCCACTCTCCAGGAATGGGTGCTAACTCTGTTAATTCTTCCAGTTGCCACTCGAGGCGCTCGCGCTCTCTGGCAAGGTCCTGACCCGCATTCTCTGCTTGGGCCAGTTGCTTACGTAAGTCATGCGCCGTCCTAAAGGCAGTGCTGACATCGTTCACCAGCGCTCCCAGGCCCGCATGCCGATCGAGTAGATCGCGCTGCGCACCTCCCTTTAGTAATAGCTGGTGGGCGTGTTGACCGTGGATATCGACCAATTGATCACCTGCCTCGCGCAATTGAGTAAGTGTGGCAACACTGCCATTAATGAAGGCTCGACTACGCCCATTGCTTTCGACGATGCGTTTTAAAAAAAGACTTTGGCCTTGATCCTCACTGGGAAAGCCATTCTCATCAAGCCAGGCGGCGATGGCTGCTTGCGCATCACCATCAATTTGGAAGAGGGCGCTAATCTCGGCGCGGTTGCAGCCTTCTCGGATTTGGCTGCTGTCGGCACGCTCACCTAAGACGAGGCCAAGCGCATCGAGCAAGATTGACTTGCCGGCGCCGGTTTCGCCAGTCAGTACGGTAAAGCCCGATGTGAAATCAAGCTCAAGCGCGTCGACAATCACGAAGTCACGAAGGGCTATGGTTTGCAGCATGGATCTAGAGTACTAAATAAAAGGGATTCAGAATGTCGAGGGATACTCATTCCAATGTAGCTTCTCACGCAAAGTTCTGTAGTCACTGTGACCGCGCGGATGCAATAAAGAAATGGTTTTGTCGGATTGGCTTACATCGACCCGATCACCGACTTGCAAATGGGTGAGGGACTGCATATCAAAGTTGACGATTACCTCACGTCCGCTGATAACCTCAATGCTGGTTTTGGCATCTTGCGGTAATACGATGGGTCGGTTGGAGAGGGCGTGTGGCGCAATCGGCACGAGCAAGATACCCGCAACGCGGGGGTGCAATATAGGGCCTCCAGCAGATAGTGCGTATGCGGTTGATCCCGTTGGCGTAGACACGATCAAGCCATCGGAGCGCTGGTTGTACATAAAGGAGTCATTAACCTTGACGGCCAACTCCACCATGCCCGATATACCGGAGCGGTTGACAACCACATCGTTCAAGGCGAGTGCGCGATTAATCACCTTACCGTCGCGCAGGACAACCGCGTCTAACAGGGTGCGCTCATCGGCTTCATAGTGGCCTGCGATGATTTCGGTCAGAACGGTTTTGACATCCTGAATCGGAATATCCGTCATGTAGCCGAGGCGACCTAAGTTAACGCCTACCAAAGGTACCTTGCTGCCTGCAAGTTGACGCCCAATGCCGAGCATGGTGCCATCGCCTCCCAGCACAATGGCCAAATCAATCGAGCCGGCAAAGTCCTCTACTTTTTTATGGGGATAGTCATTAATCTGGGTATTTTTTGCGGTTTCAGCCTCTAAATAGACTTCGCATCCACGCCCCAGCGCCAACTTAGCCAGTTCGTGCAAATGATCCGTAATGCCATCCGCCTGGTATTTGCCAACAAGCGCAATCCGGCCGAAGCCTTTTGGGTGATTTGGGGAAGAAGGGCTTACCATATCAAGATTAAACCATAGGCATAAAATAAAGCCCACCATGGATGACCGCTCCCGCGCCCTCTTAAAAACCCTCATTGAGCGATACATTGAGGAGGGGCAGCCTATTGGCTCTAGGACCCTGTCGCGTTTTTCAGGGCTAGACCTCTCCGCAGCCACCATTCGGAACGTAATGGCCGATCTCGAAGACATGGGTTTCGTTACCAGCCCCCACACCTCCGCCGGCCGTGTTCCAACGCCACGGGGATATCGCCTATTTGTGGACACGATGTTAACAATGCAGCCCCTCGAGGCAGTAGCAGCCCGTGACTTAGAACAGCACCTATTGCCAGACTCGCCGCAACGCATGATTAATTCGGCTGCAGAAATACTCTCGAACTTGACCCACTTTGCTGGGGTGGTGATGACGCCAAAGCGCGCTCACGTGTTTAAGCACATCGAATTCTTACGCCTGGGTGAAGGAAAAATTTTGCTGATCGTGGTGACCCCAGAAGGCGATGTGCAAAACCGTATTTTGCCTACCAACCAAGATTACAGCCCAAGCCAATTAATCGAGGCGGGCAATTACATTAATTCCCAATTCTCGGGCAGAAGTTTTGATGAGGTGCGTCTGCGCCTCAAGTCCGATTTAGATAATTTGCGAACCGATATCTCTGGTTTGATGACCTTAGCGCTGGATAGTAGCTCCACCATTGGTGATATGGGCTATAGCGGCATGGTGCTCTCGGGGGAACGCCGTTTGCTCAATGTAGGCGACCTTAGTTCCAATCTGGATAAATTGCGCAAGATGTTCGATATGCTCGAGCAAAAATCCGTCCTCATGCAATTGCTTGATGTATCGAGTCATGCCGACGGCATACAGATCTTTATTGGCGGTGAAAGCGATTTATTGCCCTATGAAGATTTGGCAGTCATTAGCGCACCTTATAGCGTCGACGGCACCATTGTGGGCACCTTGGGGGTGATTGGGCCAACGCGTATGGCTTATGATCGCGTTATCCCGATTGTTGATATCACCTCGAAATTGCTTTCTGGCGCCCTCAGCCATTCCTAAGGATTTGTTTTGAATCAAAACCCCCATTTGCGCCCAAGCAAGACAGCCATTTTGTTGCTGAACTTAGGCACGCCAGCAGCACCTACCCGAAGCGCAGTCAAAGTCTATTTGAAAGAATTTCTATCGGATCCGCGGGTCGTAGAAATTCCACGCATCATTTGGTGGTTTATTTTGAATGGCATTATTTTGCCGATTCGCAGTGGCGCTTCGGCAAAAAAATACGCGACGATTTGGTTGCCTGAGTTGGGATCTCCGCTCTTACATTACTCGCGTTTGCAAGCCAAATCATTGGCAGCAAACTATGCCAATCAAAACCAAACTGTGTTGGTGAACCTAGCAATGCGCTATGGCAAACCCAGCACCCAAGAAGCCTTAGACGAATTGCAGGCGCAAGGCATGGAGCGCTTACTGTTGCTACCCCTGTATCCGCAGTACTCGGCAACGACCACGGCATCGAGTTTTGATGAGGTGTTTCGTGTACTGCGCGCATGGCGCAATCAGCCCGAAGTGCGCACGGTCAAGCATTACCATGACCACCCTGCCTACATTGAAGCCTTACGCCAACAAGTAATGGCGTTTTGGGAAAAAGAAGGTCGCCCTGACTTTGCAAAAGGCGAACGCCTGGTTCTGTCCTTTCATGGGCTGCCCAAACGGAATTTATTGAAGGGTGACCCCTACCATTGTGAGTGCCTCAAAAGCGGCCGCTTACTGGGTGAAGCCTTGGGACTCGTTCCAGGGCAATACATCGTTACCTTTCAATCGCGCTTTGGTAAAGCAGAGTGGCTAAAGCCCTATACGGCTCCTACTCTTGAGCAGCTCGGTAAAGAGCAATGCCCCCGAGTCGATGTTTTTTGCCCTGGATTTCCGGCAGACTGTCTGGAGACGCTCGAAGAAATAGCCATGGAAGGAAAGGAAATTTTTATTGAGCATGGGGGCAACGATTACCGCTACATTCCTTGCCTTAATAACAATCCAGCTTGGATCAATGCGCTCCATGCCATCGCAGCAGATCATATGGCAGCTTGGCCGCTGACCGATGAATCTCCTATGGTCTTAGCCAAGCGCAATTCTCTCGTTGCTGTTGCTGAGGCTCATATCGCTAATCCCACCGCCCCAGCTGCCCCTTGAAATGGCATGATTTGCGCCCATATACAGATGAAATAAGTAGCAGCAAGTGCGCTCAATGCCACTTCCCTTCCGAAATTACTAAAGCGATTTAGACCCATGACCCAAGAAAAACCCGATCCAGCAGCAGAAAATCCAGCAGCAGCCACACCAACGGATGCGGCGGCCAGTGCCGCAGAAGCCCCGGTAGAACAGACTCCTGAGCAGCAGCTAGCAGAGCTGCAGCAAAAATTAAGCGAAATGCAAGACAACTTCTTGCGTGCCAAAGCCGAGGGGGAAAACATTCGTCGCCGCGCAGCAGAAGACATTGGTAAGGCCCATAAATTTGCAATTGAGGGTTTTGCCGAGCATTTAGTGCCGGTTGCCGACAGCCTATATGCCGCCCTGAGTGCGGAAGCGGTTGATGCAAAAGGGTTTAAGGAGGGATTGGAGATCACCCTTAAGCAGTTGATGAGCGCTTTTGAAAAAGGGCGCCTAGTGGAAATTAACCCCGCTAGTGGCGATAAATTTGACCCCCACCACCACCAAGCCATCTCGATGGTGCCCTCGGAGCAAGAACCTGGAACCGTCGTCAGCGTCTTGCAGCGTGGTTATTCGCTGGCAGATCGGGTTTTAAGGCCAGCTTTGGTTACCGTGAGCCAGTCGGCTTAGTGACCAACCTCAGCATTTAGGTCAAAAAAAGAAGATAAATCGGTTTTTTCTGGGTTTTTGCCCTTGAATTGGCCTTTTTTGACCCCAAATACCTGATATCAAATGTATTAACGCGACTTTAGCACACACCTTAATTTAAAGCGGAGTAGATATGGGAAAGATTATTGGAATTGACTTAGGAACCACCAACTCGTGTGTTTCTGTCATTGAAAACGGTACCCCTCGGGTGATTGAAAACGCCGAAGGCGGACGTACAACGCCGTCGATTATTGCTTACATGGAAGATGGCGAAGTGCTGGTTGGCGCGCCTGCAAAACGCCAATCGGTTACCAATCCACGCAATACCGTCTATGCGGTCAAGCGTCTGATGGGCCGTAAGTTTACGGACAAAGAAGTACAAAAAGACATCAGCCTCATGCCATACAAAATTATTCAAGCGGATAACGGCGATGCATGGGTTGAGGCGCGTGATAAGAAGATGGCGCCACAGCAGGTCTCTGCTGAAATTCTGCGCAAAATGAAAAAGACCGCAGAGGATTATTTGGGCGAAGAAGTGACGGAAGCAGTTATTACTGTGCCCGCGTACTTCAATGACAGCCAACGCCAAGCAACGAAAGATGCTGGCCGTATTGCTGGTCTGGAAGTCAAGCGCATCATCAATGAGCCTACTGCAGCTGCCTTGGCATTTGGCCTCGATAAGCAAGAAAAGGCCGATCGCAAGATTGCGGTTTATGACCTGGGCGGCGGAACCTTTGACGTTTCCATTATTGAAATTGCCAACGTCGATGGTGAAAAGCAATTCGAAGTACTGTCTACCAACGGCGATACCTTCTTGGGCGGCGAAGATTTTGACCAGCGCATCATTGACTGGATCATCGATGAGTTCAAAAAAGAGCAGGGCGTTGATCTCAGCAAAGACGTTTTGGCATTGCAGCGCTTAAAAGACGCGGCAGAAAAAGCCAAGATCGAATTGTCGTCATCGCAGCAAACCGAAATCAACTTGCCTTACGTCACAGCAGATGCTAGTGGCCCTAAGCACTTGAACCTGAAGCTAACCCGATCCAAGCTTGAGTCTTTGGTAGAAGAGCTGATTGAGCGGACCATGGGCCCATGCCAAATGGCACTCAAAGATGCGGGCGTATCTGCGTCCGACATCGATGACGTGATTTTGGTGGGCGGTCAAACGCGCATGCCAAAAGTGCAAGATAAAGTGAAGGACATCTTTGGTAAAGAGCCACGCAAAGACGTAAACCCAGACGAAGCCGTTGCTGTTGGCGCTGCGATTCAGGGATCGGTTTTGTCGGGCGACCGCAAAGACGTTCTTTTGCTGGACGTGACACCACTCTCCTTGGGTATTGAAACCTTGGGCGGCGTGATGACCAAGATGATTCCAAAAAACACGACCATCCCAACCAAGCATGCGCAGGTCTATTCCACAGCGGAAGATAACCAGCCTGCGGTCACGATTAAGTGCTACCAAGGCGAGCGTGAGATGGCCAGCGCCAATAAGCTTTTGGGCGAGTTTAATTTGGAAGGCATTCCACCAGCAGCACGTGGTACCCCACAAATTGAGGTCACCTTCGATATTGATGCCAACGGTATTTTGCATGTCGCCGCAAAAGACAAAGCCTCTGGTAAGGAAAACAAAATTACTATTAAGGCGAACTCTGGCTTAACCGAAGAAGAAATTCAGCGGATGGTCAAAGATGCGGAGGCCAATGCTGCGGAAGATAAAAAAGTATTGGAGCTTGTCACTGCCCGTAATACGGCAGACGCTTTGGCACACTCGACCAAGAAAGCATTGGAAGAGCATGGTGCGAGTTTAGAGGCGGGTGAAAAAGAAGCAATTGAAGCAGCTTTAAAAGAACTCGATGAAGCGATTAAAGGTAGCGACAAGGCAGCGATTGAGGCGAAAACCGAAGCCTTGGGTAAGGCGAGCCAAAAGCTGGGCGAAAAAGCCTTTGCTGCTGAGCAAGCTAAATCCGGCGGTGGCGCTGCCCCTGGCGCTGCGGGTGCGAGTGCATCGCAAGGTGGCCCAGCCGATGCGGATGTAGTCGATGCCGACTTTAAAGAGGTTAAAGAGGACAAGAAATAATCCGCTTTTTACATAGACAGTAAACACAAGTCGGCCTAGAGCCGACTTGTGTCGTTTTGATGATGCTGAGAGGAAGATGCAGTGGCTACGAGTAAACGCGATTTTTATGATGTATTGGGCGTTGGAAAAAATGCCAGCGACGAGGATTTAAAAAAGGCGTATCGCAAATTGGCGATGAAGCATCACCCTGATCGTAATCCCGATAATCCGGGAGCAGAAGCTAAATTCAAAGAGGCGAAGGAGGCCTATGAAATGCTTAGCGATCCTCAAAAGCGCGCTGCCTATGATCAATATGGCCATGCAGGTGTCGATCCTAATATGGGCGCCGGGGGTTTTGCAGGTGGCGGCTTTGCGGATGCCTTTGGCGATATTTTCGGGGATATTTTTGGCCAAGGTGGTGGTCGCAGTAGCGGTCCACAGGTCTATAAAGGCGCTGATCTGCGCTACAACATGGACATTACCTTGGAGCAAGCGGCCGAAGGTTATTCCACCCAAATTCGGGTTCCCAGTTGGAGTAATTGCAAGCATTGCAGTGGCAGCGGTGCCGAGCCTGGTAGCAAAGTTGAAACCTGCCCAACGTGTAATGGCCAGGGACAAGTGCGGGTTGCGCAAGGCTTTTTTTCCATGCAGCAGACCTGCCCCAAGTGCCGCGGTACCGGCCAGTACATTCCGAAGCCCTGCAAACAATGCCATGGCAGCGGTAAGTTAAAAGAACAAAAGACCTTAGAGATCAAAATTCCGGCGGGCATCGATGACGGCATGCGCGTGCGCTCGGTAGGCAATGGTGAGCCCGGCGTGAATGGCGGCCCCAGCGGCGATTTATATGTCGAGGTGCGCGTGAAGCCCCACCCAGTGTTTGAGCGCGATGGTACTGATCTTCATGTGCAAATGCCGATTTCCTTTGCAACGGCAACCATCGGTGGTGAGATTGAGGTGCCGACGCTGACGGGCCGGGTCGAGTTTCCGATTCCAGAGGGAACGCAAACAGGCAAAACATTCCGCTTGCGCAATAAGGGCATTAAAGGATTGCGCTCAGCCCTTGTGGGTGATCTGTTTGTCCACGTGATGGTGGAGACGCCCGTCAAGTTGTCCGATGAGCAAAAGGACTTACTCAAGCAGTTTGATGAGAGTCTTCGGTCGGGCGGCGCTAAACACAATCCCCATCAAAAGGGGTGGTTCGATAGCGTTAAAAGCTTTTTTAGTTAAGCGCTGAATTTGCTACGAGGCGAAGCCGTGTTCCGGACCCGGAAAACGGCCCGCTTTCACATCGCGAACATAGGCTTTTACTGCTGCCTCGACGGATGACTTGCCTTCCATAAAATTCTTGACGAACTTGGGCGGCTTGCCGGGGCTAATTCCGATCATGTCAGGCAATACCAATACTTGGCCTGAGCAGTCTGGGCCAGCTCCAATGCCAATCGTTGGAATGGATACCGCCTCTGTAATTTTTTTCCCTAAAGCCGATGGTATGGCTTCTAACACCAGCAGCTGGGCGCCAGCAGCAGCGCAGGCCTGCGCTTGTTCCAGCATCAGTACTGCGGCATCTTTGTTCTTACCTTGTACTTTGTAGCCGCCAAGCAAATGCACGGATTGTGGCAACAAGCCTAGGTGAGCACATACCGGTACGCTGCGCTCAACCAGGTGAGCAATGATCTCCACTTGCCAATCGCCTCCCCCCTCGAGCTTCACCATGTCAGCGCCCGCGCGCATCAGTTCGGCAGCAGACTCTAAAGCAAGGTAGGGGTCGCCATAGCTCGCAAAGGGTAAATCGGCCATCAAAAAAGCCTTGGCATTGGCCCGGGCAACACACTGGGTGTGATACGCCATCTCTTCAACGGTGACCGGTGTAGTGCTGTTGTGGCCTTGAACGACGTTACCAAGCGAGTCGCCAACCAAAATCACATCAATCTCGCAGCGATTCAGTAAGGCGGCCATGGTTGAATCATAGGCTGTTAGGACAGCAATTTTTTCCTGCTCTGCATGCATTGAGAGCAGTTTAGAAATCGTAATGGGCTTTTCGCCTTGCAAATAACTCATACCGCCAGTGTAATGAATTAATGGGCCGAGGGGCGGTATTCAGCTTTTTCGTCGCTGGCGCAGTTGCGGCAAGTCAGTTTTTCAATACGCTGATGCGCTACCTGGGGCAGGTAACTTTTGAGTGCCCCAAACTCTGGCAAAAAGAAATCCGGGGCAATTTCTAGGAGGGGCAGCAATACAAAGGAGCGCTCAGTAATGCGGGGATGAGGCAAGGTCAGCTCGGAGTCGCCCTGTGCCACCCCTTCAAAATACAAAATATCCAGATCGAGGGTACGCGGCGCATTTTCATAGGGACGCTCACGACCAAATTGCTGCTCGATGGTTTGGCAAACATGCAGCAAGCCATAGGGGGTTAAGTCAGTCTCAATTTGCACTACTGAATTAATGTAGTCACCGCCCGTCGCTTCCACTGGCGCGCTTAGATAAAGGCAGCTTTTATGAATGATCTGCAATTGGCTACGCAAAGCCAAACAAACCATGGCATCGGTAATGATTTGGCGCGTATCGCCGACATTGCCACCAAATCCAATAAATGCTTTTGCCATAGTGAGTCCCAACTGAATATCCGAGTACTTTACTGAAGATTGCCAAAACCTGCTTGGCAGCTCTGATTTAGTCGGTAGCGGCCTGATCCGGGGCTGCTGCAGCCGCTGCCTTAGGCTTACGCCGCCGCCGGCGCTTGGCCGCAGGGCCGCCCGTGCCTAGGAGGGAGACCTCTTCCTTGACGGCGGCCAATAGGGCTTCTTGCTGAGCCGGGTCGGCATCAATAAAGCGAGTCCACCATTGCCCTAAGCTTTCTGGACGTTCCCCCGTGGCGCAGCGCAGCAGCATGAAGTCATAGCCCGCCCGAAAGCGTGGCAATTCCAGCATGCGCTGCGGGAAGCGACCAATGCGCTTATCGAATCGAGGCTGCAGAGCCCAGATCTCGCGCATATCGGCCTCAAAGCGCCGTTGAATCATCATGCCCTTGCTTTGGGTTGCAATCACATCGTCCATCGCAGCATGTAAGGCGGTAATGTTGCTCATTCCAGCAGCCAGATTTTTTTGCCAAATGCTCAGTAGCTGAGGCCAGAGCAGGGTGGCAAATAAAAAGCCTGCAGAAATGCCTTTGCCGTTTTGAATGCGTTCATCCGTATTATTGAGTGCCAAGCGAATAAATCCTTCACTACCTGGAACCCCTTCTTTGGGATCAAGCGCGGCATCAAGCAAGGGCAATACCCCGTGATGAAGACCTGCTTCCCGTAAGCCCTGAATGGCTTGCCACGAGTAGCCTGACATGAGCAGTTTGAGGATTTCATCAAAGAGCCGGGCAGCGGGCACATCATGAATTAGTTTAGCCAGCTTGGCTATGGGTGCGCGGGTTTCAGGTGCGAGGGTAAAGCCCGTTTTAGCTGCAAACCGAATCGCCCGCAACATACGCACAGGGTCTTCACGGTAGCGCTTACTGGGATCGCCAATCATGCGCAGGGTGCGCTGCTGCATGTCTGCCATGCCACCGTGGTAATCGAGGACCGTTTCAGTAGCGGGATCGTAGTACATGGCGTTAATCGTGAAGTCACGCCGCGTAGCGTCTTCGACTTGAGTGCCCCAAACGTTGTCGCGCAAAATGCGGCCGCTGTCAGCGACGTGGTCGCCTGCGTTTTCGAGTAATGCGCGAAAGGTCGATACTTCAATGATTTCGGGACGCTCTTTGCCAAAAAAAGTCACGTGCACAATCTGAAAGCGGCGACCGATTAAGCGTGATTTCCGAAACAGCTTTTGTACTTGCTCCGGAGTGGCATTGGTTGCTACATCAAAATCCTTAGGACCAATCCCCAGCACAAGATCGCGTACGGCACCACCAACGATGTAGGCCTGGTAGCCACCCTGCTGCAGGGTATGCGTGACTTTGACTGCATTTCTGGAAAGGAGCTGCGGGTCAATGCGGTGGGCTTTTTTGCTAATGCGCTTGGGCGCGCCGGCCGCAGGCGATTGCGTCACCTTAGACCGGGGGCTGCGGCGAAAAATGCGCTGAATTAACTTCGTGATCATGCGAACAGTTCCAAAATAGGCCACTGCCGTTTTTCAGCTTCTGCGCGCAAGCGGGGGTCTGGATTAGTCACGATCGGATGAGTGACCACTTCCAATAAAGGCAGGTCATTAAGTGAGTCGGAATAAAAATAACTCTTCTCCATTTGCTCCATAGTGTGACCTAAGGAAGCCAACCAATCCTGTACTCGCTGAATTTTTCCTTCCCGAAAACTGGGAATGCCATGCACCGCACCCGTAAACATTTGGCTAGCGTCATGATTGACGGTGGCAGGTTCGGTGGCCACTAAGTGCGAAATCCCAAATGCATTCACAATCGGGCGAGTGACAAAGCTATTGGTCGCTGTAACAACGCAACATAGATCGCCAGCCTCTTGATGGCGTTTTACTAAAGCAATGGCGGCCGGATGCAATTTACCGATAATCACTTCCGCCATAAATGCATCATGCCATTGTTGTAGCTGGGCGCGGGGATGCTCGGAGAGCGGCTTTAATGCAAAACGTAGAAAAGCATCGATGTCTAACTTACCGAGCTTGTAGTCCGCATAAAACTGGTCATTTTTCTGCGCGTAATCAACTGCATCAACAACCCCTTGGCGAACTAAAAATTGCCCCCACTCGTAATCACTATCAAAGGGCAAGAGGGTGTGGTCTAGATCAAATAAAGCAAGTTGTGTCATCGGTTCATCAATTCATTATTCGGACTGCTGGAAAGTTGCAGTAATTCGCGCACTAGGGGTAAGGTAACGGCCCGCTTTGTTTCCAAAGAGTAGGCATCCAGGGCATCGAGTAGC
>CANGWV010000022.1 GCA_947457875.1 Burkholderiaceae bacterium | reverse complement strand
GGAACCGGTAACTTAAGTGTAATTCTCTCATTTTTCGATGCTCGACCTTCAATCTTCCGCAATTCCGCTGTCTCAGCCCTCAAAAATCGTGGTGGGGATGTCTGGGGGCGTGGATTCGTCCGTAACGGCCTGGCTTTTAAAACAGCAAGGCTTTGAAGTTATTGGACTTTTTATGAAAAACTGGGAGGACGATGACAATAGTGAATATTGCTCGAGCCGCCAAGATTGGCTAGATGTGGTCTCGGTCGCCGACTTGATTGGGATTGATGTGGAGGCGGTGAACTTTGCTGCGGAGTACCGGGAGCGGGTTTTTGCTGAATTTTTACGCGAATACAGCGCTGGCCGCACTCCCAATCCCGATGTCTTGTGTAATGCCGAAATCAAATTTAAGGCCTTTTTAGACCACGCGATGGCCTTGGGTGCAGATGCCATTGCCACTGGGCACTACGCCCGCGCAAGGCACGCCGTGGAAGGCGTTCAGCTACTAAAGGGGCTCGATGCCAGTAAGGATCAAAGTTATTTCTTACATCGTTTAAGCCAGCAGCAGCTGGCAAAGGTGATGTTTCCCCTGGGTGAAATGGCCAAGACCGAAGTGCGCACATTGGCCGACCAAATTGGTTTACCAAATGCACGTAAAAAAGATTCGACCGGCATTTGTTTTATTGGTGAGCGGCCGTTTCGGGAGTTTTTGAATCGCTACATACCGACCACCCCAGGTCCGATTAAAACCCCGGATGGCAAGACCGTTGGTGAACACATGGGCTTGGCCTTTTTTACCCTCGGTCAGCGCAAAGGCATTGGGATTGGCGGCAGCCAAGATAGCAATGGCGATGCCTGGTACGTCGCCCGCAAAGACATGCCGAGCAATACCCTGTATGTCGCGCAAGGTCACGCGCATCCATGGTTATGCAGTCAGCATTTAAATGCAATGGACGCAAGTTGGATTAGTGGTGCAATGCCAATGGCAGGGGCTTACGGGGCCAAAACGCGCTATCGCCAACTAGACTCCAATTGCACCCTGCAAAGTGCGCCTACTGGGTTCGCTCTGCAATTTGAGGATTCGCAGTGGGCGGTGACCCCGGGTCAGTCCGCGGTGGTCTATGACGGCGATATTTGCTTGGGCGGCGGGATTATTTCTGCGAGCCCAGAATAAGCGCCCGAGCCCTTAAGCCTTAGGCTGCTGGTGGGGCTGTGTCTTGAAAGGACTGCCGCTGCATGAGCCCTTGGTAGAGGCGCTCTAGGTTCGGGAATGGCGTGCGCCAATCCACGGATGGAAAGCGAAAATCCAAGTAACCCAAAGCGCAACCCACCGCAATATCGGCCAGGCCAAATTGATTGTGGTGGCAGTATTGCGATTCACCCAGGCTATTCGAGATGCTCTTCAGGGCTGCATCGATTTTGCTCATTTGGCGCTCAATCCAAGCTGGACTTTGCTGCTCTGCTGGTCGCCAAGTTGCTTCGAGCCTTGCCAAAATGCCGGCATCCAAGACGCCATCGGCCAATGCTTCCCAGGTTTTGACCGCCGCACGATCACGGCCATCGGCCGGAATTAACTTACCCACGGGGCTGAGGGTATCGACGTACTCGACGATTACCCGTGAATCAAAGATGGCGCTGCCATCGTCCGTCACCAGGCAGGGAATCTTGCCTAAGGGGTTGGCTTGCCCAATGGTCGTTTCGGCAGCCCAGACGTTTTCGAGGACAAAATCGGCCTCGATCTTCTTTTCGGCCAGGACGATCCGTACTTTACGGACATAGGGACTTGTGATTGAACCAATGATTTTCATAGCGATGGAGTATAGCCGCGTCATGAGGGGCTTACCCAATAACGCTTTAAAATAGGGTCTTATCGATTACACCCCAAAAAGGCAGGACCGTGAGCCAACCGATTAGCACTTTAAATGCACTATCCCCACTGGATGGGCGCTACGCCAGCAAACTGGATGCATTACGGCCCTGGCTGTCGGAGTCTGCGTTCATGAAGCAACGCGTTTTTGTAGAGATTCATTGGCTGTTGGCTTTAGGTTCTGCTGGTCTTGCTGATGTGCCGCGTATTTCGCAAGCCGATGCGGATTTTTTATTGTCCTTAGCAAATACCTTTACCGATACCGATGCGCAGCGGATTAAAGAAATCGAGGCCGTAACTAATCACGATGTGAAGGCAGTCGAGTATTTCTTAAAAGAAAAAGTATCGGGCCGACCTGATCTACTTAAGGCAAGTGAATTTATCCACTTTGCCTGTACTTCAGAAGACATCAACAATACAGCGCACGGCTTGATGTTGCGCGGTGCGCGCGATACCGTGTTACTGCCCCAGTTGCGCAAAATCCACGACGCCTTAACGGAATTAGCTCTCGCCAATGCTAGCGTGCCGATGCTCTCGCGTACCCATGGTCAGCCCGCATCGCCTACCACCCTTGGTAAAGAGATTGCCAATATTGCCAAACGATTGGAACGCGCGATTGCTGCGATCGCAGCGGTACCTTTGCTTGGCAAAATGAATGGCGCGGTTGGTAACTATAACGCACACCTCTCGGCCTACCCCGATTTCGATTGGGAGAAGTTCGCGCGCGAAGTCGTGGAGCAGCGCCTTGGTTTGCAATTTAATCCGTATACGATTCAGATTGAGCCACACGATGGCATGGCTGAATTGTTTGATGCGATTGCACGCGCTAACACCATCTTGCTCGACATGGATCGCGACTTTTGGGCATACATCTCCTTGGGTTACTTTAAGCAGCGTACCAAGGCCGGGGAAATTGGTTCGTCCACCATGCCGCACAAAGTGAACCCCATTGATTTTGAAAACTCCGAAGGTAATCTGGGCGTTGCCAATGCCTTACTGCGCCACCTCGCTGAAAAGTTACCACTCTCACGCTGGCAGCGCGATTTAACGGACTCGACCGTACTGCGTAATTTGGGCCCTGCATTTGGGCACAGCGTTTTGGCTTACGACAGCGCCATGCGCGGTATCGGCAAGCTTGAGGTCAATACGGCAGCGATTGCGGCTGATCTCGACGCCTGCTGGGAAGTGTTGGCTGAGCCAGTACAAACCGTGATGCGCCGCTATGGTATTGAAAATCCCTACGAGCAGTTAAAAGAATTAACCCGCGGCAAAGGTATTAATCAAGCGGATCTGCAGGTATTCATTCGTGGCTTGGCAATTCCGGACGATGCAAAAGCCCGTTTACTGGAAATGACGCCATCCAGCTATCTAGGTAAAGCAGTCGAGTTGGCTCAGCGCCTCAAAAAGTGACGCCAGCTAGCCCAGAGCCTGCATTGCCGCAAGCGACAGTGGATCGCCCTTGGTTCTGGTTTACCTGCTACCAACTCGGGTGGCATGTTCTGTTGCCAATCGTGCTGCTGCGGCTGTGGTGGCGCGGGCGCAAAGACCCTGGATATCGCCAATCGATTGCGGAGCGTTTTGGTTTTGGTCTTCGTGTTCGGCCCGGAGCCATTTGGATACACGCGGTATCGGTCGGTGAAACCAGAGCGGCCCAGCCATTAATCGAAGCCTATTTACAGCAGGGCAAATCCATTTTGCTGACGTGCATGACGCCCAACGGTAGACGAACTGGCGCCGCCATTTTTGCAGAGGCGATTGCTGAAGGGCGCTTGCAGCAAGTGTATTTGCCTTATGACCTCTGCTGGTCGGTAGAGCGGTTCTTAAAAGCAGCCAAGCCAGAGATGGGTTTGTTTATGGAAACCGAAGCATGGCCAACGATTGTATTTCGTGCTGCTGAAATCAAATTACCCGTCTTTTTAATCAACGCCCGTTTATCCGAGCGCAGTGCGCGCCGCGTTGCTCGCTTTGGTAATGCAGGCCGTTCTTTGTTTCAGGCATTCGCCGGTATTTTGGCGCAGACTGAACTCGATGCGGACCGTTATCGAGCGCTTGGCGTAAGGCATTGTGAGGTCGTTGGTAATTTGAAGTTTGATGTGGTGTTAAACCCCGCCCTAGTCGATGCTGGCCTCGCATGGAATGCCCATTTAGAAAAAAATAATCGCTTGATGGTTTGCGCTGCAAGCACTCGTGAAGGCGAAGAAGCAATCATTCTGGAGGCCTGGCAAGCAGTACTTAAAATGCATGCTGAGGAATCTGCGTCAACATCAACGCCACAGCCATTGCTATGCATCGTGCCGCGCCACCCCGAGCGCTTTACTGAAGTGGCTGAGCTCATTCGCGCTTCAGGGCTGACGGTATTGCTGCGCTCTGAAGTAGATTTTGACGCTGCAGATTTGCACAATCCAATCGATCTGAAAACCGCCGTATTACTGGGCGATTCAATGGGCGAGATGCCTTTGTATTACTGCGCATCCGATCTGGTTGTGATGGGCGGAAGCCTCATGCCACTGGGCGGTCAAAACTTGATTGAAGCCTGCGCTGCTGGTTGTCCGGTAATTCTAGGAGAGCACTCCTTTAACTTTCAGCAGGCAAGCCAAGATGCAATTGATAGTGGTGCCGCAATGCGGGTCAAAGGTAATGGATCGCTAGCTGCAGAACTAGCGGGCGCGATGAGTGGCATCCTTCAAGATCAACTGCAGCGCCAGGCTATGAGGGAAGCAGCTTTGCGCTATGCCGCACAGTATCGGGGTGCGACCACGAGAATCATGGCCGCACTAAAAGAACTCACTACTTAAACGGTAGCGCCGTAGTTGGGATCGTCTTTGCGAGTCGGATCGTCTGGCTTTTTATCGTTCTTGATTAAGTCTTCACGCTTAATTCCGAGCCACATTGCAATCGCAGCGGCCACGAATACCGACGAATAGATACCAAACAAAATACCAATGGTCAGGGCTAGCGCAAAGTAAAAGAGCGTAGGTCCACCAAATAACAGCATCGCCAAGACCATCATTTGCGTGCTACCGTGTGTGATCACGGTGCGGCTGATGGTACTGGTAATCGCGTTATCAATTACTTCAGGGGTAGTCATCTTTCGGTACTTGCGGAAGTTCTCGCGTACCCGGTCAAAAATAACCACCGACTCGTTTACCGAGTAGCCCAGAACCGCCAAGACTGCAGCCAATACCGAGAGCGAGAATTCCCATTGGAAGAAAGCAAAAAAGCCCAAGATAATAATCACATCATGCAAGTTGGCGATGATACCGGCAACCGCAAACTTCCACTCAAAGCGAAATGAGAGATAAATCATGATGCCAATGACCACAAAGGTGAGGGCCTTCAGGCCATCAATTGCCAATTCCTTACCCACCTGAGGCCCAACGAATTCAACGCGCTGGAGTTTTGCCTGCGTGCCATCTTCAACTAGTGCCTTCATCACCACAATACTTTGATCTGCTGAAGAGATATTTTTCCCTTCTGCATCCTTTTGCAATGGCAGGCGGATCATGACATCGCGTGAGCTACCGAAGTTCTGGATTTGGGTATCGGTGTAACCGAGCTTTTCTACTTTCTTGCGAATCGAATCCAGTGGCGCTGTTTGTTGGTAACTTACTTCCATGACGGTGCCACCCGTAAACTCAATCGAGAGGTGCAGCCCGTTTTGCCAAAGGAAAAATACCGAAGCAAAAAACGTGATGAGTGAGAATGCATTGAGTATCAATGCATGGCGCATAAAGGGAATGTCTTTTTTGATACGGAAAAATTCCATGACTTATTTCTCCTTTGCGCGCCAAATTTGGCCAATCGAAATCTTCTGCAACTTTCTCTGTTTGCCGTACCAGAGATTCACCACGCCGCGTGAGAAAAATACCGCTGAGAACATCGAGGTCAAAATACCTAAGCAATGGACCACCGCAAATCCGCGGATGGGCCCTGAGCCAAAAACCAGGAGTGCCAAGCCCGCAATCAGGGTCGTAATATTGGAGTCCAGAATGGTTGCCCAGGCCTTATCAAAACCAATCGCAATCGCAGTGCTAGGAGCAACGCCATTGCGTAGCTCTTCCCGAATGCGCTCGTTAATCAAGACGTTTGAGTCAATCGCCATACCCAGCGTTAAGGCCATCGCCGCAATACCCGGCAAACTCAAGGTAGCTTGCAACATGGACAGCACGGAAATCAATAGCACTAAATTGACAGCCAGTGCAATCACGGAGAAAAGTCCAAACAGCATGTAATACACGATCATGAAAATCGCGATTGCAATAAAGCCAAAGATCAGTGATTTAAAGCCTTTTTCAATGTTCTCAGCACCTAGGCTAGGACCAATGGTGCGCTCTTCAATGATTTCCATTGGCGCTGCCAGTGAGCCTGCGCGCAACAGCAAGGCAAGGTCATTGGCACTTTCAGTGGTCGGCTGGCCCGTAATCTGAAACTTAGAACCAAACTCACTTTGAATGGTGGCAATAGTAAGTACTTCGCCTTTGCCTTTTTCAAACAAAATCATACCCATTGGTTTGCCAATGTTTTCACGGGTGACTTCCTGCATAACACGACCACCAGCCGCATCCAGTGAGATATTGACCGAGGGGCGTTGATTTTGATCAAAGCCGGCGCTCGCATCGGTAATGCGCTCGCCGCTAAAAATAATCGACTTTTTAAACACACCCAGGCGGCCTTCACCAAAGCGGAAGACATCCATGCCCGGAGGCACGGGATCGCCGACTGCAATGGTTGAAACAAGCGGGTCAGCGAGGCGGGATTCGAGGGTAGCGGTGCGGCCAATAATGTCTTTGGCGCGAGCAGTGTCTTGTACGCCAGGCAATTGCACGATGATGCGATCAGCACCTTGCTGTTGAATCACGGGCTCTTTTACTGCCAATTCATTCACTCGCTTATTGAGCGTCGTAATGTTTTGTTTTACCGCGTTGTCTTGTACTTCTTTAAGTGAGGCTGGCTTGAACTGACCCATCAGTCTGGCGCCACCGGCTTGTGCGCTCAGCTGCCAAATCATGTCGGTTTGCGAAGCGGTCAGCAGTGTCTTGGCTTTTTCCGCTTCCTCGGTACTACCAAACTGAATGGTGACGGATTCATTGCCACGCTCTATGCCTTGATGGCGAATGTTCTTCTCACGCAATTGACTACGAATATCGCCAGCAATCGCTAGTACTTTTTTCTGTACCGCGCCTGCCATATCGACTTGTAGCAGGAAATACACTCCACCACGTAGATCGAGGCCCAGCGGCATTGGTAGTGCGTTGATTGAGCTGAGCCAATGCGGTGTATTGGAAAGTAAATTCAATGCCACCGTAAAGCTCGGATCATTTGGATCAGAATTCAGTTTTTGCTGCAATAAATCCTTGGCACGGAGCTGAATGTCCGTGTTATCAAAGCGAACCTTCACCGACCCCACATTACCAGTACGCTCAAAAAACATACCTGTACTTGGAATAGAAGCATCCGCTAATATCTTTTCAACACGCGATTGCGTTGCCAGTTCAACCTTGACGGTTGGCTTGGCCGCTGACACTTGAACCGCCGGAGCCTCTCCAAAAATATTGGGCAAGGAGTAGAGTGCGCCAATCAGGAGCGCAACTCCAATTACAAGATACTTCCAGAGGGGGTAACGGTTCATAGTGTCTCGATGGCGCTAATAAGAATGAGCTTAAGCAGCTTTGAGGGTGCCTTTAGGCAAAACCATGGTAACTGCGCCCTTTTGCATGATCACTTCGGTGCCCACTGCAATTTCAACGATCACATTTTGATCTCTTATTGCATTGACTTTTCCCAGAATTCCGCCGATGGTAATGACTTCATCGCCAACCGCTAATGCTTCGAGCATGAGGCGCGTTTCTTTTTGGCGCTTCATTTGTGGGCGAATCATGATGAAGTACAGCACCACAAACATCAAAAGGATGGGTAAGAAACCCATTAGGCCGCCGCTATCCGCACCTGTGCCAGTTTGAGCAAATGCATTACTAATCCACATATTCAAAGCCTCCATATAGAACCCTAATTAACAAGCCAGAAAGATCGGCTAAGGTGCAATTCTAAACCGCTTGGGGGATTTGAAGCCTAATCCTGGCCTGGCTCGACGCCGCGTTGCCGATCAGCATAAAACTGCTCACGGTAGGCGCTAAACCGATCTTTCGCCAGGGCTTCGCGGATTTCAGTCATTAGCCCTAAGTAGTAGGACAAATTGTGGATGGTATTGAGCTGCGCCCCCAGAATTTCATTGGCTTTTTGCAGGTGGTTGAGATAAGACCGGGTAAAGCGCTGGCAGGTATAGCAGGTGCAAGTTGGGTCTACTGGGCGGTCATCGTCCTTATAGCCACTATTGCGGAGCTTTAGATCGCCAAAGCGGGTAAACAGCCAGCCATTTCGGGCATTTCGGGTGGGCATGACGCAATCAAACATGTCGATGCCATTACTAACCCCGAGCATCAGGTCTTCAGGGGTGCCAACACCCATTAAATAGTGAGGGGCTTTTTCGGGAAGTTTGGGGGCGGTAAAGGCCAAAATCCGCTCAAACTCGGGTTTAGGTTCCCCCACCGAAAGACCGCCGATTGCGATTCCGTCAAACCCCTGCCCACTGACTTCGGCTAAAGAGGCTTCACGCAAGGGCTCAAACATACCGCCTTGCACAATCCCAAAGAGTCCATTACCGGTTTCGAGCTCCCGAAAGCGCTTGAGTGAACGGGCGCCCCAGCGGAGCGATAGCTCAAGAGATTGCCGCGCTGCTTTTTCAGTAGTGGCTTGACCGTGCGTCTCATAGGGGGTGCACTCATCGAATTGCATGGCAATGTCACTATTGAGCACCGCCTGAATCTCCATCGAGACTTCCGGAGACATAAATAATTTATCGCCATTAATGGGCGACGCAAAGGTCACACCTTCTTCTGAAATCTTGCGCAGTGCGCCCAGGCTAAATACCTGAAAGCCTCCTGAGTCAGTCAAGATGGGTTTATCCCATGCCATAAAGCGATGCAATCCGCCGTGTTTTGCGATGACATCGAGCCCAGGCCGTAACCACAAATGAAAGGTGTTACCCAAAATAATTTGCGCTTTTGCTTCTTCGAGGTCGCGCGGAGTCATGGCCTTCACAGTGCCGTAGGTGCCCACCGGCATAAAGATGGGCGTTTGCACGCTGCCATGGGGTAGATTAAGCCTGCCGAGTCGCGCCAAGCTTTGCGAATCGCGCTTGATTAACTCAAATTGAATGGGTGACGTCATTAAGCTAGTTTAAGCGGATCGATTCAGGAACATGGCATCACCATAACTGAAAAAGCGGTAGCGCTGCGCAATCGCATGCCGATAGGCCTCCCGAATGGTATCCATGCCAGCAAAGGCGCTGACTAACATGAGTAAAGTGGACTTGGGTAGGTGGAAGTTAGTTACTAGTGCATCAACGACCTTGAATTCAAAACCAGGGGTAATAAATAAATTGGTATCCCCGGTGAGCTGTTGATTCAGGGCATAGCTCTCGAGTGTGCGTAAGCTGGTAGTGCCAACGGCAATCACGCGTCCACCCCTTTGTTTGGTTTGGGTAATAGCCTCGATGGTTTTTGCGGGGATGCTATACCACTCGTAATGCATTTGGTGCTGGCTTAAATCTTCGGAGTGAACCGGGGTGAAGGTACCTGCGCCAACGTGTAAGGTGATGGTCGCTCGTTCCACTCCATTGTTAGCCAGCTGCCCTAAAACCAAATCATCAAAGTGCAGTCCTGCGGTAGGCGCTGCTACTGCGCCGGGGTTGCTTGCTAAAACAGTTTGGTAGCGCTCGGCATCGTCGCGATCGGCTTGGTGCTCAATGTAGTGCGGCAGGGGCAGCTCGCCAAAGCGATCGAGTAGCTCTAATACACTTTGCTGAAAAGCAATTTCATAAAAGCGATCCTTGCGCTCCAGGATCTCGACATCAATCTCTTCGCCAAGCTTATTCTGAATGGTGATTCGGCTGCCGACTTTGGGCGTCTTTGAGGCTCTAATTTGCACCCATGCACGGTTTTCACCGGTGATGCGCTCAATTAGGAGCTCAACTTGTCCCCCAGTTTCTTTCTGACCATATAGCCTTGCCGGGATTACCTTCGTATCATTGAAGATAAATAAATCGCCAGCCTTGGCAATTTGGCTGATATCGATAAACGCACGGTCATGTAAGCCGTTGGCAGCCACCTCCAATAAGCGGCTGTCGGAGCGATTGGCGAGGGGATGCTGAGCAATTAGCTCGGGCGGAAGGTCGTAATTGAAGTCGGAGAGTTGCATAGCGTTACCATCGAAGTTGGAATTCTACCCATGACGAAACCCCGACTACCAAATGCACTCGAAAAAATGGGCTTAAATAGCCCCATTGCGCTCGCATTGCACCTGCCGAGCCGCTACGAGGATGAGACTGCGCTTTACAGTATCGAAGACGCATTAATTAAAGGGACATTTAGCGCAGTACAGACCCAAGGGAAGGTGATTCGCAGTCAGGTACTGTTTCGGCCACGACGCCAGTTGGTGGTAACCATTGAGGATGAGACTGATGTGTTGCAGTTGCGCTTTCTTTATTTTTACCCGAGCCAGCAAAAGCAAATGGCCGTGGGCGCCCATCTTCGGGTACGCGGTGAGGTACGCGATGGGTATGCAGGGCCGGAGATGGTTCACCCAACCGTTAAAGCAGTGCCTCCGGATGCGCCATTACCAGCAAGTCTGACTCCAGTCTATCCAGCCAGCGTTGAGGTGAGTCAAACCGTGATTCGCAAGGCAGTGCAGCAGGCCATGCGATCAACTGACATTAGGCAATTTCTAGCCGAGGTGATACCCGCAGCCGTAACGACTGATCTTTTGCCGCAGGGTGAGTGGATGGCTTTGCACGATGCCATTCACTACTTACACAACCCACCGGCAGATGCGGATACCACCGCATTAATGGAGCGAACACACCCTGCATGGCGACGCGTCCAGTTCGAAGAATTATTGGCGCAGCAGCTCTCGCTAAAGCAAGCCCATGCCCTGCGCCGTCAGCGCAATGCACCTAGATTGCATAAAGACCGATCAACGCAAGTTCATCAATCGATTGAGCAAGGGCTGTTGGCAGCACTGCCATTTGAGTTAACGGGGGCTCAAAAGCGGGTGTGGGCGCAAATTGAGTCGGACCTCAGTCGAACATTTCCGATGAACCGCTTATTGCAGGGGGATGTGGGCAGTGGTAAGACGGTAGTTGCGGCCCTGGCCGCAGCCAGGGCAATCGATCACGGCTATCAGGCCGCGGTCATGGCGCCCACTGAAATCCTGGCAGAACAGCACCACATCAAAATGCAGGAATGGTTTGGGCCGCTGGGTGTGGAGATCGTATGGCTATCGGGCAGTTTAAAAGCCAAAGAAAAAAAAGCTGCGCATGCCGCGATTGAGAGTGGTGCTGCGCAACTGATCATTGGTACCCACGCCTTGATTCAGGAAAGCGTCTCCTTTGCGAAGTTGGGCCTCGCGGTAATTGATGAGCAACACCGCTTTGGGGTTCGCCAACGCTTAGAGATATCGCAGCGCATCGGCTCGGAATTGTTTTACTGCCATCAACTGATGATGTCCGCAACCCCACTCCCCCGCACCTTAGCAATGACCTACTATGCCGATCTGGATGTGGCTGTAGTGGATGAGCTACCGCCGGGTCGCAAGCCGATTACGACCAAGGTGGTGAAGCACAGCCGAAGGGATGAAGTCATCAATGGACTGCAGGACTGGCTGAGTAAAGGTTTGCAAGCCTACTGGGTTTGTCCTCTCATTGAAGAATCGGACGCCTTGCAACTGCAAACTGCAGTCGAGAGTTATGCACAGTTAGAAGAGCGCCTGCCGCAATTTAAAGTAGGTCTGGTGCATGGGCGATTAAAGGCGGAGGAGAAGGCCGCTGTTATGGCGGCATTTAAGGCCAATCAAATTCAATTGCTGGTGGCGACTACCGTGATCGAGGTTGGGGTGGATGTACCTAATGCGGCGCTCATGGTGATAGAGCATGCAGAGCGATTTGGTTATGCCCAAATTCATCAATTGCGTGGCCGAGTAGGGCGCGGCACAGCGGACTCGGTCTGTATTTTGATGTACGCAGAACCCCTTTCGGCGGCAGCAAAGGAGCGTTTGCAAACCCTGCGTGAAGTATCCGACGGCTTTGTGATTGCCGAGCGGGATTTATCGCTGCGAGGTCCAGGCGAACTCTTAGGCGCAAAGCAATCGGGCGATACCATGCTCCGTTTTGTAGACCTACAACGCGATGCCTGGTTGATCGATTTAGCCCAGCAGGCAGCGGAGCGCCTTTTGGCAAAGCACCCTACGGTGGTTGAGCAGCAATTGGAACGATGGCTCGGATCGCGCGCCGATTTTCTAAAAGCCTGATAATTGAGCCATGACATTAACTGAACTTCGCTACATTGTTGCGGTTGCCCGGGAGCGCCATTTTGGGCGTGCAGCAGAGGCATGCCATGTGTCGCAGCCTACCTTATCGGTTGCCATTAAGAAGCTTGAAGAGGAATTGGGCGCGCAGATTTTTGAGCGAACCAGTGCTGAGGTTGCAATGACGGCCTTAGGGGTTTTGATTGTGGAGCAGGCTCAGCGCGTTTTAGAGGAGTCTAATGCGCTCAGGCACCTGGCTAAGCACGGTCAAGATCCGTTATCTGGTCCCTTGCGTCTGGGCGCAATTTATACGGTTGCGCCTTATGTATTACCCAGTCTTGTGCGAGTGGCGCGTGAGTCTATGCCCAATGCCCCTCTTTTTTTGGAAGAAAACTTTACTGTTCGTTTGCTAGAGATGCTGCGTCAAGGCGGACTCGACTGCGCTATTTTGGCTGATCCATTTCCGATGGCGGGCCTTGAGGTTGCCGAGTTGTATGACGAGCCATTTTATGTGGCCGTTCCAAAAGACCACCCTTGGACTGAGCGCCAATTGATTGGCCACGATGAATTAAAAGCACAAAATACCTTGCTTCTGGGCGCGGGACACTGCTTTCGGGATCATGTGATCGGTGTGTGCCCCGAACTCAATCGCTTTGGGCCAGGCCCGACGATTGGTGAGCAACGCAGTTTTGAGGGATCCTCACTGGAAACCATCCGGCAAATGGTTGCTGGCGGCATTGGTATTACGGTTTTGCCACGCACATCGATTCCTGATCCGAAAACACGCGAAGGTTTAATTCGCTATATCCCGTTTGAAGAGCCCATGCCGACCCGTCGTGTGAGTTTAGTGTGGCGCAAAAGTTATCCACGTGCAGCGGCGATGGTTGAGCTTGCCAAGATTATCCGGCGCTGTGATTTGCCTGGAGTGAGGCTGGTCTGATTTTGCAGCGCCTCTATGCTTACGCCCGCTTAATTCGGCTCGACAAGCCGATTGGTACGCTGCTCTTACTATGGCCAACCTACTGGGCTTTGTGGCTATCCAATGAAGGAATGCCGCCATTTCATTTATTGATTGTCTTTACGCTCGGTACTTTTTTGATGCGCAGTGCAGGGTGTGCCATTAACGACTATGCCGATCGGGATTTTGATCGCCATGTTGAGCGGACTAAAAATCGCCCGATTACGAGCGGGCAAATCAGCGGTAAAGAAGCGGTTCTGATTGCTGCCGTTCTTGCCCTATTGTCCTTTGCATTAATTCAGCCACTGAACTTACTCACGAAACAGTTATCGGTTTTCGCGATTCTTGTCGCAGTTGTCTATCCATTCACCAAGCGTTTCTTTGCGATGCCACAAGCCGTATTGGGCGTTGCCTTCGGATTCGGAATTCCGATGGCCTATGCCGCAAGTCAAAATCAAGTGCCGCTTGAAGCGTGGATTCTATTTGTAGGTAATCTTTTATGGACGATTGCCTATGACACTGCGTATGCTATGGTGGATCGAGATGATGATCTGCGTTTGGGTTTACGCACCTCTGCGATTACCTTTGGGCGTTTTGATGTCATTGCAATTGCAGTTTGTTATGGCTTACTGTTATTCAGCCAGTTGTGGGTTGCTTACCTGGTTCAACTCAATGACTTATTTTGGTTGGGTTGGGTTGGGGCGCTCATCTGCGCGATCTACCATGTGTCATTGGTGCGCACCCGGCAACGGGATGCTTGCTTTAAGGCATTTCGCCAAAACAATTGGCTAGGCGCCTTTTTGTTCCTAGGGATTGTGCTGGGACTATTGGGCTAGCTCGTCGCCCATGGCTTGTCCACGCTTCGCTGCGGCAGCGAGGGCCGCCTCTAAGATACCCTGCCAATCACGTTCTTGAAGAACAGCTAAAGCAGCAGCGGTGGTGCCTCCTTTGGAGGTTACCTTTTCACGCAAGCTGCCTGCGGACTCGTTTGAATTAACCGCAAGCTGCGCAGCGCCCTGCAAGGTGGCATATGCAAGGGCTCTGGCAGCGACTGGATCAAGACCTAATTTTTCTCCGCCACTTTGCAGTGCCTCTAAAAATGCAAACACATAGGCGGGGCCACTGCCGGACAGCGCAGTAACGGCATCAATCAAATACTCGTCCTTCACCCACACGCTTTGCCCAACCGCATTGCACAGTGCCGCCGCCTTAGAACAAGCTTCCGCATCAACACTGGTGCCTGCACACAAGCCCGTCATACCCATACCGATGAGGGCGGGGGTATTTGGCATTGCACGCACGCAGCGCGAATGGCCTAACCAGTTCGCCATACTGCTGAGTCGAATACCGGCTGCAATGCTAATGATGAGCAGGCGCTGCGCATCAATGGTTTTTAAGTGGGGCGCTAGGGATATGGCTACTTGCTTAAAGTCTTGCGGCTTCATGGCCATCACCACGACGTGCTCGAGCTTTGAATCGAACTGCAATTGGTCGATGGAATTGACGATGGCCACTGAAAAATCAGCCTTCAGCTTTTCGGCAGTCGAAGTCAATGGCTCTACTACCGTGATTTGTTTGGCATGTAAGCCGCTCGCCAGTAAGCCGCCAATCAGAGCTCGACCCATATTGCCGCCACCAATAAAGGTGATATGCGTCTGGGCTAGAGGGGATTGAAGGGAATCAGTCATAAACAGAATAGTACTAGGCCTTAGCGGGAGGGCGCTGACCAAAGATGGCAGTGCCGATTCGAACCAGGGTGCTGCCCTCGGCAACCGCTGCCTCGAGGTCGTCAGACATGCCAATCGATAGGGTATCGAAATAGGCGTAGCCTCGGTCATCTAGGCGGGATTGCTGAATTTGTACAAACAGCGCCTTGAGTTTGGCGCATGCGGCGCGTTGCTCTACAGGGTCATTGCTCGGAGCAGGAATGGCCATGAGTCCACGCAAAGTTAGACCCGGAAGTAGCGCAACCGCATCGCATAGCGCTGCCGCCTCTTCAATCAAGACCCCACTTTTGCTCTCTTCATTGCTGATGTTGACTTGAACGCAAACTTGCAGGGGCAATATGTCGGGCAGCTCTAGGCGCTGTTCCGACAAACGCTCTGCAATTTTTAGGCGATCAATGCTTTCAACCCAGTCAAAATGGTGCGCTACGTCTTTGGTTTTATTGCTTTGCAGAGGACCAATAAAATGCCATTCAAGCCAAGGGCGTAATTTGGCGAGTTTCTGTATTTTTTCAACACCCTCTTGGACGTAGTTTTCGCCAAAACACGTTTGGCCTGCATGCATTGCCTCTTCTACCGCACTGGCAGGAAATAGCTTGCTCACTGCCATCAATTGAATTTCTTCGGGCTCGCGTTTAGCAGCGAGGGCAGCTAATTCAATGCGGTCTCTGACCTGGATTAAATTGACGGCGATTCCCCTCATGCTGCCTTGAACCCTGTAACTTGGCCATCTGCTAGCAATTGATCCACAATCTCAACCCAATGCAGTACTGGCATTTTTTCCTGTTGTAAATGCGTGATGCAACCAATGTTGGCAGAAACAATGGCGGTAGCATTGCTATCGTCATAGGTCCGCTGCAGATGATCTAATTTTTGCTGACGCAATTGGCTAGAAAGGGCTGGCTGTAAAACGGAGTAGGTGCCGGCAGAGCCACAGCATAGATGGCTGTCTGCACACAAACGTGCGGCCACTCCAATACTCTCTAATAAACCTTCTACTTTGCCCCGAATTTTCTGACCGTGCTGCAAGGTGCATGGTGGATGGTAGACCACGCCCGATTTTGGATTACTGCCGAGCAGCGCAACCAAGCCTTCTGTGTAGCTCGGCAAAATTTCTGCCAAATCTTTTGTCAGCTCAGAAATGCGTTTAGCCTTTGCAGCATACTGCGCATCTTGAGCAAGTAAATGGCCATAGTCTTTCACCATGACACCGCAACCCGATGCTGTCATCATAATCGCACTCACTGGATTACTGCCATCAACATAAGGCCACCATGCATCGATATTGCGCCGCGCCGCATCTAAGCCACCATCCTGGTCATTGAGGTGATAGCGCAGCGCCCCGCAACAGCCTGCTTTAGGGGCGCTAATCAGGTCAACGCCCAGGTGCGATAAAACTCGCCGAGTAGCCAAATTGATATTAGGCAGCATACCGGGCTGCACGCAGCCTTCTAGAATCAGCATCGTACTGCGTGCCGTCTGCTTTATTGGTCTCACAGGTACTGCGTTATCTGTCTTAATCTGATTGGTGTAAACGCCATTGATCGGTACCTTGCGTTTTAGCTCGCTTGGCAGAAGTGGGCGAACCAATCTTCCGAGTGCCATGGCAGAGTTGAAGAGCGCTGGACGCGTTAGACCTTCCTTTAAAAGCCAGCGCGTGAGGCGTTCGCTGGATTTACGTGGGGCTGTACTTTGCTCGGCCCATTTACGGCCGATGTCAATCAGTTGGCCGTATTGAACGCCGCTCGGGCAGGTGGTTTCGCAATTACGGCAAGTTAAGCAGCGATCCAGGTGCAGACGTGTTTTTTTAGTAACCGCCTGACCCTCTGCGATTTGCTTAATCAGGTAGATTCGCCCGCGCGGCCCATCTAATTCATCACCCAATATCTGGTAGGTTGGGCAAGTGGCAGTGCAAAAACCACAATGCACACATTTTCCTAGAATGCGCGCAGCTTCATTGCCGTCGTGGGTATTGATGAACTGGGGGGCTAATTGGGTTTGCATAGTAATGAATGGGTTAAGGAAGGCGACCGGTTGCAAAAACCCCGGATGGATCAAATGCCTTACGCAATTGGGTTTGGACCGCAGTTAGTGCTGCGCTATGGGCTTGATCGCTCAGCAGGGTGAAGCGCTGCTCTACACCATTGCTGCCAACACGAAAGCAGCTGGCATGACCGCCATGCTCAATTGCCTTTGCTTTTACATTAGCTTGTGTTGCAGCATCGGCCGGGCCATGCCACCAGCGTTGTTGGCCATGCCATTCCAAGATGCGGTGCGGCGTACTGCCTGAGGCAAGCTTAGAAAAATCAATTGCAGGACATGCTGCGGGCAGGGCTAGGCGATAGAGGGCAACAGCGGCGCCCACCTCATGAAAAAAATCTAATTTATGTTCACGTAAATCACGCCAAAAAGAATTCGCAATCGCAGGGTCGAGCTCAGTAGCGCCAAGTGTGGATTTCATGAGGACGGTAGCAGACTGTACTGCGGCAACTGCTCCCGCAAGGCGAATGGTGAGCTCCCCATCCGCATTGGCATCGCCCGAGCCGATCCAGCTACTCGCCGATAAGGGCAGGGGTTGGCCTGCCCACTCGTTTAGCACCTTTAGGGCGCGCGCCTCAGAAATAAAGCAGCGCAACGATGCGGTGGCAGCTGGTTTGGGTAAGACCTTGACCGAGGCCTCGAGTATGAGGGCGAAGGTACCTAAA
Organism: Burkholderiaceae bacterium; assembly: GCA_947457875.1. Lineage (GTDB taxonomy): Bacteria > Pseudomonadota > Gammaproteobacteria > Burkholderiales > Burkholderiaceae > Polynucleobacter. The sequence continues at coordinate 4,673 of CANGWV010000022.1, read as the reverse complement.
GAGCCCGGCAATAAACGCGAGACATCATAGCCGGCGACGTTTTTCATGACCTTACCGCCGAACGATAAATCATGCCCTTGCCCATCCATCAGGCGCGTACCCAATACGTAGTCGCGCAAATTGCCAGCACTGATGCGTCCTGGGCCAGCAAGACCGGCACCAATCGCGCCGCCAAATGTCGCTTGCGCTCCAAAGTGGGGAGGCTCAAATGCCAGCATCTGATTTTTTTCAGCTAGCGCTGCTTCAATCGTGGCTAATGGTGTTCCAGCGCGCGCTGTAATCACGAGTTCTTCTGGTTGGTAATCTACGATCCCTTGAAATCCCGGAGTCAGCAGCTTTGTATGTGCGCTCGGGTTGCCGTACCACGCCTTGGATCCACCACCATGAATCGATAGTACCGACTTGGATGCGGCTGCAGCTTGAATTTGATCTCGAAACTCCTGAATCTGTACATCACTCATTAAAAACGCTCCAACTCAGGGTGCGGCAACTTACCGCCGCTGATACGCATGCGGCCGTACTCGGCGCAGCGGCTGAGGGTTGGAATGGCTTTATCGGGATTCAGTAATTGGGCTGGGTCAAAGGCGCGTTTGACGCCCCAGAACAACTCCCGCTCGTGTTCGCCAAACTGCACGCACATCGAATTAATTTTTTCGATACCAACACCATGTTCGCCAGTAATGGTTCCGCCGAGCTCAACGCAGGCCTCTAGTATGTCGGTGCCAAATTCTTCGGCGCGGTGCCACTCATCTGGATCGGCGCCATTAAACAAAATGAGCGGATGCATATTGCCGTCGCCCGCATGGAATACATTCAAGCAGCCCAGTCGGTATTTCTTTTCCATTTCCTGAATGCGGCGCAAGAGCGTAGCAATATGGCGCCGAGGAATGGTCCCATCCATACAGTAGTAGTCGGCGGCAATGCGGCCCGCTGCGGGGAACGCATTCTTGCGACCGCTCCAGAACGTCAGGCGTTCCGTTTCATTTTTGGAGATACGAATGCCACTTGCGCCGGCTTTTTCTAAAACTGCGGTCATGCGCCCAATTTCTTCTGCAACTTCTTCTGGAGTGCCGTCGGACTCGCACAGCAAAATGGCAACCGCGTCTAAATCGTAGCCAGCATGCACAAACTCCTCGACCGCGCGGGTAGTTGCCTTATCCATCATCTCTAGACCAGCCGGAATAATACCGGCGGCAATAATGGCCGCAACCGCATTGCCGCCCTTTTCGATGTCATCAAAACTGGCCATGATGACTTGGGCTAATTTGGGTTTTGGTACGAGTTTGACGGTTACTTCGGTAACGGCTGCCAACATGCCTTCGCTACCCATCACGATGGCGAGCAAATCGAGGCCAGGTGCATCCGGCGCTAGGCTGCCAAATTCGACGATGTCGCCGCTCATTAAAACGCCGCGCACGCGCAATACATTGTGGAGGGTAAGCCCGTACTTTAAGCAGTGAACGCCGCCGGAGTTTTCGTTGACGTTGCCGCCAATCGAGCAGGCAATTTGCGATGATGGATCGGGCGCGTAGTACAGGCCCAAATGAGCAACCGCCTCAGAAATTGCCAGATTACGTACACCGGGTTGCACAACGGCAGTACGTGTAAATGGGTTGATATCCACAATCTTCTTGAGCTTCGCAAGCGACAGAACCAGGCCTTGCGAGATAGGCATTGCACCGCCCGATAGACCAGTACCTGCGCCGCGGGGTACGACAGGGATATTCATAGCATGGCAGATTTGCAAAATACGCGACACCTGCGCTTCGGTTTCAGGTAGGGCAACCGCCAAGGGCATGCGCCGATAGGCCGCTAAACCATCACATTCATAGGGGATTGTGTCTTCGGGTTCCCACAAAAGGCCGTCTTCAGCCAAGATGGGCCGGAGCGCTGAGACCAATTTGGCCTGCAAAGCCTGAATTTCTATGAGTTCGGGTGGAGGGGCGACAGTATTCATCGTTCCATTTTAGCCATTTACCTATAATCAGTTGATGGGAAATCGACTTTCAAAAATTGCAACGCGAACCGGTGATGCCGGCATGACCGGTTTGGGCGATGGCAGCCGGGTTGAAAAGGACCATTTGCGCATTTGCGCCATGGGCGACGTTGATGAGCTCAACTCCGAAATCGGGGTTTTGATGACCGAAGTCATCCCAGAATCGATTGCCAGTGAAATGCAGGCCCTCTTTTTGCGGGTGCAGCATGACTTGTTTGATTTGGGCGGTGAGCTATGTATCCCCAATTACACCCTCCTCAAAGAAGAGCAAGTGGCACAGTTGGATACCTGGCTAAAGCAGTACAACGATACGCTGCCCCCTTTAACCGAATTTATTCTGCCGGGCGGGACTCGTGCTGCTGCTCAGGCTCATGTGTGTAGAACGGTTTGTCGTCGTGCTGAGCGATCGATTGTCAAGCTCGGTTGGCACGATACCTTGCACGACTCTCCGCGTCAGTACGTCAATCGCTTATCGGACTTGCTCTTTGTTTTAGCGCGGGTTTTAAATCGCGCTGCTGGCGGTCAAGACATTCTCTGGAAGAATCAGAATAAATCCGATTAATCCAGAGTGACTACTGCGGTTTAGCCGCGCCGACGCTTCTTAACGGCTTGCGCTAGGCGCTCTAAGACCTTGACTGAGTCATCCCAATTGATACACGCATCGGTAATGCTCTTGCCATATTCGAGGGCGCTAGCATCATCTTTACCAGGAGTGAATTTTTGAGCGCCGCCGCTCAAGTGACTTTCAATCATGACGCCAAAGATGTGGCGTGAGCCAGACTCAATTTGTTTAGCAATGTCATCGGCCACAGTGATTTGACGCTCATGTTGTTTACTCGAGTTGGCATGCGATAAATCAACCATCAAGCTGGCTGGTAATTTAGCTGCCTCGAGCTCCTGACATGCTGCAGTCACGAATTTCGCTTCGTAGTTCGGTTCTTTGCCGCCGCGCAGAATGACGTGGCAGTCTTTATTGCCGTTGGTTTCAACGATGGCAACTTGGCCATTTTTATGTACTGATAAAAAGTGGTGCGCCCTACGCGCTGCCTGAATTGCATCGGTGGCAATGCGGATATTGCCGTCTGTACCGTTTTTAAATCCAATGGGGGCGGATAAACCTGAGGCGAGTTCGCGGTGTACTTGACTTTCGGTGGTGCGGGCACCAATCGCCCCCCAGGAAATTAAGTCAGCGATGTATTGCGGCGAGATGACATCTAAAAATTCACTACCCGCAGGCATGCCCATGCGGTTGATTTCCATGAGTACCTGACGCGCAATTCGTAGGCCTTCTTCGATACGGAAACTTTCATCGAGATAGGGGTCGTTAATTAAACCCTTCCAGCCAACGGTAGTACGGGGTTTTTCAAAATAGACCCGCATGACGATTTCCAGTTCACCCGAAAAGCGCTTGCGTTCGGCCAAGAGGCGCTGGCAATACTCGAGCGCTGCTCTCGGATCATGAATGGAGCATGGACCAATGATGACTAAGAGTCTGTCATCTTTGCCATGAATCAAATTACGAATCTTGCTGCGCGTTTGGCTGATTAATTTTTCAATTGCTGTTCCAGCAATCGGGAAAAAACGAATCAGGTGCTCTGGCGGCGGCAGTACCGTAATGTTGTGAATACGTTGGTCGTCGGTATCCGAGGTTTTATCCACGCTGGCATACCAGTTTTCGGGGGTGATGTTGGTTCGATTACTCATATCCGTATTTTAAGCTGATTAGGCCGTGCCCCCTACCGTCATGTCATCAATCCTGAGGGTTGGCTGGCCTACGCCTACCGGCACGCTCTGACCCTCTTTGCCGCAAACCCCCACCCCGCTGTCCAGTTTGAGGTCATTGCCAATCATCGAGACCTGTTTTAAAGACTCTGGGCCGTTGCCAATGATGGTGGCGCCCTTAACGGGGTATTGAATTTTGCCGTTTTCCACCCAGTAGGCCTCCGATGCAGAAAAGACAAATTTCCCGCTGGTAATGTCCACTTGCCCGCCGCCAAAATTGACCGCATATAGGCCGCGTTTGATGCTAGCAACGATTTCTTGGGGATCTTCTTTGCCGGCTAGCATATAGGTATTGGTCATGCGTGGCATGGGTAAGGAAGCAAAACTCTCGCGCCGACCATTGCCGGTCTGCGGCATTTTCATGAGCCGGGCATTCAAGGTATCTTGAATATAGCCTTTCAGAATGCCATCTTCAATCAAGGTGGTGCACTGGGTTGGCGTGCCTTCATCGTCGATATTCAGGGAGCCACGTCGCCCGCTGAGGGTGCCGTCGTCAACCACTGTAACCCCCTTAGCAGCTACCCGTTGGCCGATACGGCCCGCAAAAGCGGAGGATCCTTTGCGATTAAAGTCACCCTCTAGGCCATGACCAATGGCTTCGTGTAGCAATACACCCGGCCATCCTGGACCCATGACAACGGTCATCGGTCCGGCAGGAGCAGGACGTGACTCTAAATTGAGGAGCGCGCTATCGACCGCTTCATCTACCCAATGATTCACTAGGTCGGATGTGAAATAGCCGTAATCATGGCGAGCACCGCCACCTGCGGAGCCAGATTCGCGACGCCCATTTTGTTCCGCAATCACATGAACAGAGACGCGTACGAGTGGCCTGATGTCGGCCGCCAGTAAGCCATTGGCACGCATCACCAGCACCACATCAAATTCCCCCGCT
>CANGWV010000021.1 GCA_947457875.1 Burkholderiaceae bacterium | reverse complement strand
CAGAAGAGATGGCGCAGCACCGCAAGATTTTCAGTGAGGGAGCAAAAAAAGGCGGCATTACCGAATTCAAGGCCAATGAGATTTACGACTTGATGGAGCGCTTTGCGGGCTATGGATTTAATAAATCCCATGCCGCTGCCTATGCTTTACTGGCTTATCAAACAGCATGGCTTAAAGCCCATTATCCCGCTGAATTTATGGCGGGTAACTTATCGCTCGCGATGGACGATACCGATAAGGTAAAAATTCTGTATGACGATTGCCTGCAAAATCGCTTGCGGGTATTGCCGCCGGACATCAATACCGGCACCTATGAATTTACTCCCTTGCGCACGCAAGGGGCCCCGGTAGATCAGCCCTTGACTGATATTCGCTATGGATTGGGCGCGGTGCGCGGTACCGGCGAAGCAGCGATTGAGGCGATTGTTAAGGCGCGCGAAACTGGTGGACCCTTTACCGACCTGTTTGACTTTTGTGCGCGCGTCGATCGGCGCCAAGTGAATCGCCGAGCAATTGAAGCGCTAATGCGTGCTGGCGCGTTTGATGGTTTGTATGCAGCGGGAGCGAATCAAAAAGGTAAGTCATACGACATTCGCTCTACCTTGCTGGCTTCATTGGCGCGGGCCATCGAGGCTGCAGAACAGGCCGAGGCATCGATTCATCAGGTGAGTTTGTTTGAAACCGCCGGTGAAACCGACCGCCACTTACCAGAGCTCGTGAGTGAGCCACCTTGGCCTGAAAAGAAACGCCTGCAAGAAGAAAAAACTGCCCTGGGCTTGTGCCTTACCGGCCATTTATTTGATGCCTATCGCAATGAAGTAGCCCATTTTGTGCGCCAACCCTTAGTCAAGGTAACTGAAGGAAAAGACCAACTGCTGGCTGGCATTATTACGTCAGCGCGGATGCTGACCGGGCAGCGAGGCCGAATGATGGTCGCCACCATCGACGATGGCACTGCGGCAATGGAAGTCATGCTCTACAGCGAGGTATATGAACCTAATCGATCGTGGCTAAAAGAAGATGAGCTGCTTATCGCTAAAGTAAATGTCACGCCCGATAAGTTTTCGGGTGGTACGCGGATTGTGGCAGAGGCTGTGATGGATATCGCGGGCGCACGTTTACGCTTTGGTCGCAATGTGCATGTGCGGATGAATTCCGCAGTTGATCTGAAACTCTTTCGCAGCCAAATCAATCCGTACTTGATCAGCAATCGCCAGCAAACCGCTAAACCGGGCATGCCGCCGAATATGGCACCTAGCCCATTGGATGGCATGAAGGGATTGCCGCTCACTGCGGTAGTCACTGCCAGTGGCAGCGCTTGCTTAGTGCAGTTTCCGGATGACTTGCGGCTTTATCCCGATGATGCGTGTCTGCACAGCCTGCATCAATTGCTAGCGACAAGCCAAGCCGATCCAGTGGCGGTGCAGTACTCCTAGCGTTCCTGGGTTTGCCGTGTCGCGCTCAGCGCTGCATGCGCACGGATTTTTTCATTCAGACGCTCTCGACTACTTTTGTCATTCGATTGATCGCGTACTTTATGAAAGATATGAATGACTTCGGTTGCCCAGGCGCCTGATTTACGAATCACTCCATTGGCCTGCAGCCTAAATACAAAGTCAGCATCTTCATGGCCCCAGCCGAGCAGAGTTTCATCGAACCCGCCGATGGCTAAAGCATCGCTGCGCCAACAGGCCATATTGCAACCCTTGATGCGCCGCCAAACAAACGTGGGATACAGCCTGCGTGAATGATCACCAAACTTTACTAATAGGGGCAGTATTTTATTCAAGCCACCGCGCAAGCGGTAGCTAAACGCATGGCGCTTGAAGCGCTCAAAACTCCACTGTGGCCATGACAGCATTTCTTGGGCAAGCGCATTGTTTGACAAAATGCGGCTGCCGGTCACTAGATGGCCGGGCTCCGCCAGTTTTCGATGTTGGGCAATAAAATCGGGCTGCACAATACAGTCACCATCAATGAATACGATGTAATCGCCTTTTGATGCGGCAATTGCTACATTACCAACTACCGTTTTGCGGCAACCATCGTCTTCTATCCAGATATGCTCCATCGGCACTGGAAAATCGGCTTGTATTTTCGTAATGAGTTCGCGCGTATCTGCGCGCGAGCCATCATCGGCGATGATGACTTCAAAATCACGATCGGTCTGGGTCTTTAAAGACTCGAGTGACAGTCGCAATGCTTGCGGCCAATTGTAGGTTGCAACAATCACCGAAATCAGGCTCATGGTTTTTGCCTCGCTTGGGATGCCTTGGCAAGTTCGCAGATTTTCATATAACGGTAATACGATCCTTGGGCATTGGCGAGCGCCAGTGAAAAACCTTGTGGCCCATCCAGAAAACCCAGCCGAATAAAGTAGGTTCTAAAAAAAGACCAAGCCCCATGGCCAATCGCTGCGAGGGGACTGCTGCGCTTGCCTTTGGCAAAGGCTTGCTCGGCAGAGGCGCTGGAGTAGCGATCAATTTTTTGCAGTACCTGCGAGTAGTTCATGAAGCTATAGTGCAGCATGTGGTTTTTCAGCTTCACAACGGGGCCGCCGGGAATAAGTCGCTCATGCACTAAGTCATTGGAAAACCGAGCCGTTCCTCGCTGAAATAATCGATCGACGTAGTCGGGATTCCAGCCCGAATGGCGAATGAAGCGGCCGCAGTACCAAGACAGCCTAGGAATCGCAAAACAGGTCGCATTGCCCGGTTTTTCTAAAACCCCTGCAATTTCTGCCTGAAGTGCTGGAGTTAGGCGCTCGTCGGCGTCAAGGGAGAGCACCCAATCGCCGGTGGCAAGGTCCAGCGCCCGGTTCTTTTGGGGGCCAAAACCAGGCCAATCGGCCGGCTGGGCAATGGCGGCACCGAATTCCTGGGCAATCGCAATCGTCCCGTCCGTACTGGCCGTATCGACGATAACCACCTGCTGCGCAAGCCCATTCAAGGAGACAAGGCAGTCCCGAAGATTGGCCTCTTCATTGCGAGTAATGAGGATCACGGATAAGGTGGGCATAATTCATTATATGAACGCCGACGACAGAATTGTCCTAAACCGCCTAATCCAGTACTTAAAACCCCATACCAAGACGATTATTGGGTCGGTTTTGGCGATGGCGCTGGTGGCTGCTGCTGAGACGTCCATCCCTGCCTTGATGAAGCCCTTGCTCGATCGTGGCTTTACCGGTGAGCTCGATAGCAAGTTATGGCTAGTTCCGATCTTTTTAGTCGGGCTGGCGTTTATTCGGGGCGGCGCTCAATTTCTTTCGAATTATTTGTTATCCAGAGTCATTAATGCAGTACTACTAAAGCTGCGTGCGCAGATGTTCCAAACCTTGCTCCACGCCAAGACCGAGTTTTACCAAAAGAGTTCCGCATCCAGTTTGATTAATGCGGTGGTATTTGAAGTCAACAATGTGCTGAGCATCATGGGAACGATGCTCATTAGTTTGGTACGCGACTCGTTAACGGTGCTGGGTTTATTGGGTTACCTAATTTACCTTAACTGGAAATTGACTTTAGTTGTCATGATCATTTTTCCAATCATTGCTTACATCATGAGCCTGATTAATCGCCGTTTGCGTGGCCTTAACCGAGAGCAGCAAGCTATGACGAGCGAGCTTGCTTATATTGTGGAAGAAGCAGTCTCAGGACATAAAATTGTGAAGGTTCATGGTGGCGAAACCTACGAGATGGACCGGTTTACTAATAAGGCGGATCGTTTGCGGCGCTTTGCCCTTAAAACCGCAGTAGTAGGCGGTCTTAATCAACCCCTGACCCAGCTAATTGCCTCAATGGCCCTCTCCGTTGTGCTCGTGATTGCGCTCTTACAGTCTTCCACCGAAGGGACGACCGTAGGCGGCTTCGCAGCCTTCATAACGGCCATGTTTTTAATTATTTCCCCCATTAAGCATTTAGCTGATATCAATCAGCCATTGCAGCGCGGCCTTACTGCCGCTGAGATGATTTTTGGTCTCATGGATCAACCGATTGAGGAAGATGACTCACGCAAGGTTGGAGTCAAGCGCATTGAAAAAGCAAAAGGCGCCATCGCTTTCAAAGACGTTTCTTTTTCGTATCAGCAAGATGCCGATCGGCAAGATGCCTTAAAGCACGTCAGTCTATCGATTCAGGCAGGTGAAGTGGTTGCCTTTGTGGGGCCGTCTGGTGGCGGTAAGTCGACGCTGGTGAACTTGTTGCCGCGCTTTTTTAGACCTACTTCGGGCGTAATTGAGCTCGATGGCGTGAATTTAGAAGAGCTGTCTTTGTTTGATTTGCGACGCCAGATTGCCTTTGTTAGCCAAGACGTCATCTTGTTTAACGACACGATTGCAGCAAACGTGGCCTACGGTACCGATGCTGTAAACGGGATTGATCGGGGCCGTGTGATTGAGGCGCTGGAGGCAGCTAATCTCACCAATCTACTGAGTGAGTTGCCGCAGGGCATTGATACCCTGATTGGCGATAACGGTAATCGACTCTCCGGCGGTCAGCGCCAGCGCTTAGCGATTGCGAGGGCCATTTATAAAGATGCCCCCATCTTGATCTTAGATGAAGCTACATCGGCACTCGATTCCGAATCCGAGCGCCAAGTGCAAGAAGCATTAGATCGACTAATGGCTGGCCGCACTACTTTAGTGATTGCTCACCGCCTATCAACGATTGAGCATGCGAGCCGCATTGTGGTATTAGAGCATGGGCAGGTTGTTGAAAACGGATCTCATGCTGAGCTGATTGAAAAGGGCGGATTGTATAGCAACCTCCATCGACTGCAGTTTGCTAATGCCTAATCACAAAATAGAGTGGTAGTAAAAGAGCGTTAACTTAAAACAATATCGTATTGCTCTTGCTTGAACGAGCCTTCTGCTTGCAGGCGGATGGGCTTAGCAACAAAATCCCCCAGCATCGCTAAAAACCGATTTTCTTCTTCTAAGAAGAGATCAATCACATCGGGTGCTGCCACAATACGGAACTCCTTAGGATTGAATTGGCGATGCTCGCGGACAATCTCCCGCAGGATTTCATAACAAATGGTTTGGGCTGTTTTGATTTCGCCTTTGCCGCTGCAGGTAGCGCAAGGTTCACACAAAATATGGGCTAGGGATTCACGCGTACGTTTGCGCGTCATCTCTACTAAACCTAAAGCAGAAAATTGACTGACTGAATTGCGTGCATGATCTCGCTCTAGATTGCGCTTAAGTTCGCTCAACACAGCCTCTTGGTGCTCACGGGTCAGCATATCGATAAAGTCGATGATGATGATGCCGCCCAAATTACGCAAACGCAGCTGCCGTGCAATGGCTTGCGCAGCCTCCAGATTGGTTTTAAAAACCGTGTCGTCTAAATTACGCGCGCCGACATAGCTGCCGGTATTGACGTCGATGGTAGTCATTGACTCCGTTTGGTCAATCATCAAGTAACCGCCGGATTTGAGATCGACGCGGCGTCCCAAGGCCTTATTGATTTCGGCATCAACATCAAATAAATCAAACAAAGCACGCTCGCCACGATGCAGGGTTAGCTTGCCAACGAGGTTGGGCGTATATGTTTCCGCAAAGCGATTTAAGCGCTCAAAGTTCTCCGCTGAATCAACTCGGATTTGCATGGTCTTATCGCTAGCCAGATCGCGTAATACGCGCTCTGCCAAACTCAAATCCTGAAAGAGTAGGGCGGGCGCTGTTTTTTGATTCACCGAAGCCAAAATGGTTTCCCAGGTGGTTTTAAGGTAAAGGAGATCGAGTGTCAGTTCCGCATCCGTAGCATCTTGTGCAATCGTGCGCACAATAATGCCGCCGGTTTGATTGATTGGCAGCAGTCTGGCGATGCGGGCTTTGATGGCTTCGCGCTCGTCTTGATTTTCGATGCGTTGCGAGATGCCAATGTAAGGCTCATTGCCAGATTCTTTTTGCGATTGTGGCAAATACACTAGGTTGCGACCCGCAATACTGATCTGGGTTGTAAGGCGTGCGCCTTTCGTGCCAAGTGGATCTTTTAAGACTTGCACAATTAAGGTTTGACCTTCATAAAGGACTTTTTCAATTTGGGTCTGCTGGTTCTGCTGCGCAATATCAGCCACATGCATGAATGCCGTGCGCTCGAGACCCATCTCAATAAAAGCTGATTGCATCCCAGGCAGAACCCGAACAACTTTAGCCAAGTAAATGTTACCCACAATTCCCCGCTGGCGGGTACGCTCAATCTGCAGCTCTTGCACCGCTGCTTGTTGAATCAATGCCACCCGTGTTTCTTGGGGTGTAATGTTGATCAGAATCTCTTCGTTCATATTAGGCTTGGTTTGCAATTTCTGGCGTGAGCGTAAAGGATACGCCAGCCTGTTGCAGTAGGGTTGCCATTTCAAATAGGGGTAGCCCCATGATGCCGCTATAGCTCCCTACGATTCTGCGGATAAATGCACTTCCTAGGCCTTGAATGCCGTAGGCGCCAGCCTTGCCATAGGGTTCTTGGCTCGCAATATAAGCCTTAATCAGAGTATCGCTGAGCGGCATAAATTCCACTTCCGATACCTGCACAAGGCTAATGGGTTTTGCCGACTGCTGTGGAAGTAGGGCGATTGCCGTCAGTACCTCATGGGTTTGGGCGCTCAGCAAGCGTAAGATGCGCTCTGCATCGGTAGCATCCTCCGGTTTACCCAAAATCTGCGCAGCATCGCTATTGGGAAGACTCACGGTAGTGTCGGCGCATAAAATTGGCGCCCAAGGAAGACCTCTTTTTATCCAGCGCTGTAAAGCCGCATCGCATTTGGCGAGCGTCACGCGCTCAACATACGCTTTTGCTTTTTCATTGGGGAGTGGCGCCTCGATCGCTTCTGTATCTTCATCGTCACTAGGTAAGAGCAATTCAAAACGAACGCCCAATTGCGTCAACAATTCCTGGCGGCGCGGGCTCTGGGATGCGAGGTAGAGAAACGAATGCATTATTAAATGAAAGGTGCTTATTCGCGGTGGTAGGGATGGCCTTGCAAAATGGTCCACGCCCGGTAGAGTTGTTCGATTAATAACACCCGTGCCATTGCATGCGGCAAGGTGAGACTGGATAAGCGCCAAATGGCATCGGCCTTTTGCTTGATGCTAGCATCTAAGCCATCCGCACCGCCAATCAGGAAAGCGACATCACCGCCATCTTGACGCCATTGGGCTAATTGCTCAGCAACACCTTGCGTGCTGAGGTCCTTACCGCGTTCATCGAGAGCAATTAAGCGCACTCCTTTCGGAATGGCTGCATTGATCTTGATTGCTTCCTTGGCGGGAGAAAGATCGGGTTTGATTTCTTTGAGCTCGATGCTGCAGTCGGCGGGCATGCGCTTGAGGTAGTCGTTGCAGGCGCTGGATACCCAGTCGGGCATCTTATGGCCTACTGCAATAATGATGAGTCGCATACGTGGCTAGAGGACAGCGATGCAGCCAGACATGCTGACTTAGTCCTCATCGGAAAATTCACTGGCTTTCACAAGGCCCTTAGCGCCTGCTAATTTAACGCGTACTGGCTTGGCTCCCCACATGCCTTCCAGCTGGTAGTAGGAACGTAACATGGGCTGCAAAATATGCACCACGATATCGCCGCAATCAACCAAGACCCATTCGCCTGTTTCAAGGCCTTCGATGGAAATGACCTCACCACCTTTGCTGTTGACTTCTTCCTTAACCGACATCGCAAGCGAGCGGGTTTGGCGATTGCTCGAGCCCGTTGCAATAATCACGCGATCAAATAACTCGCTGAGTTTGGTGGTGTCATAGACGCGAATGTCCTGTGCCTTGACATCTTCTAGGGCATCAATAATGGTGCGTTGTAATTTACGTAGGTCCATAGTGTCTTTTAATGAATAGGGGATGATCTTATCTTGATTGGGAGTAAAGGCCTAACTTCTCAACCAGATCCAACACTTCACTGGGGATTTGCTCAGCCAAAGGCGTATTTGGATTAATGCCGCCGGTAGCCAGTTGTTTGCGGATGGCAATGGATGAGAGATACATATCCAACTTCTGATCCAGGTAGATTAAGCCGCAGGGCGATTGATCCAGCTGCTTGGCATCGCTGGTTTGGTGAGTTTGGATAAAGCGACCTAGCTCCGATTGGGGGTCAATTGTTAAAGCAAACTCAGGACGCCTTGCCACAGCCAAATGAATCTCTTTAAGTAGATGTTGCCAGTCTTGCCAGGTATCGATTTGCATCAGGCTATCGGCACCCATCAGCCAGATTAAGTGGGTTTTTTTGCCATAACGCTGCCGCAGGGCAATCGCTGTATCAATGGTGTAGCTTGGTCCTTGGCGGTCGAGCTCAATGCGATCCACTTCAATCGGAATCTGTATGCCTTCATCAGCCAATAATCGGTTGAGAGCAATGGCAGCAGCCTGCGTTAATTGATAGCGCGTTTCTGGTGGGGTAATAAAAGCGGATTTTTGCCATGGGTTACCACTGGGGATCAGCAGCAAGCGATCCAGCTGAAACAACCTTGCAAAATGCGCTGCAACCCGCAAATGCGCCCAATGGGGAGGATCAAAGGTGCCGCCTAAGATGCCGATTTTTTCTGGTGTAGTCAATTAGGCTAACCAGTCGCGGGGCTTTAGGTAGTAATCGTAGAGTTTTGCTTCTGGGGTGTTGGGCTCTGGCGTCCAGTTGTAGCGCCAAGTAACTACCGGTGGCATCGACATCAGAATCGATTCTGAGCGGCCGCCTGACTGCAGGCCAAAAATCGTGCCGCGGTCAAAAATCAGGTTGTATTCCACATAGCGGCCACGACGGTATTCCTGAAAGTCCCGCTCAGCTTGGGTATACGGCTCTTGATAGCGACGCTCTAAGATCGGCAAATAGGCTTCGATGAATGCATCCCCCACAGCTTGCGTCATCGCAAAGCTACGCTCAAACCCGAGTTCATTAAAGTCATCAAAAAAGACGCCACCAATGCCCCGTGGTTCATTGCGGTGTTTTAAATAAAAATACTCGTCGCACCATTTTTTAAACCGGGGATGAAGATCGCTACCAAAGGGGTCAAGTGCGTTCTTCGCAGTTTGGTGAAAGTGTTTGCAGTCCTCATCAACACCATAGTAGGGGGTGAGATCAAAGCCGCCGCCAAACCACCATACTGGCTCTTTGTCTGGCGCTTGTGCAATAAAACAGCGCACATTCATATGGGCGGTGGGCGCTTTAGGATTGCGCGGATGAAACACCAATGAGACACCCATGGCCTCAAAACTACGGCCTGCCATCTCAGGGCGATTTTGGGTGGCAGTGCTTGGCATTTTGTCACCACGGACATGGGAAAAACCAACGCCCCCTTTTTCCAGGATGTTACCATTTTCTAAAATGCAGGTGCGCCCCGATCCGCGCAAGGGACTGTCTTCTGGTTTTTGCCAGCTATCCGCAATAAATGCCTTGCCATCAAGTAGGCTGGCAGCAGAAACGATGCGGTCCTGTAGGCCTAGGAAGTAGTCTTTCAGAACTTGTATGTCGATTTGCAAATTGAGCTCACTGGTGGGGAAATGGATGCCAAGCTTATTTTAGAGCCCGATGGCCAATGTCCTGCCGATATTGCATGCCATCAAAATGGATTTGCTCAATTACTTGGTAAGCCTCTTTTTGGGCTCCGCGCACTGTATCGGCAAGGCCAACAACGCAGAGCACACGACCGCCGTTAGTAATCAATGCACCATCGGTCATGGTGGTACCCGCATGAAAGGTAATGGCGCTAGCGGTGTCAATGGGAATGCCGGTAATCGCATCGCCTTTGCGTGGCGTATCCGGGTATTGGTGCGCTGCTAGCACCACCCCAAGGGCGGTACGGCGGTCCCATTCCAGCTCCACTTCATTAAGCTTGCCATCGACTGCTTTATCTAAGGCGTGCACCAGGTCACTGCGTAGGCGCGCCATGATGGGCTGGGTCTCTGGGTCGCCCATGCGGCAGTTGAATTCCAAGGTCTTGATTTTGCCATCGGGGCTAATCATTAAGCCAGCATACAAAAAGCCAGTGTACGGAATGCCATCGGCTTTCATGCCCTGAATAGTGGGCATGATGACTTCGCGCATGGCTTTGGCATGGATTTCAGGGGTGACTACTGGCGCCGGGGAATAGGCACCCATGCCGCCCGTATTGGGTCCTTGGTCGCCATCGAGCAAGCGTTTGTGATCTTGACTAGTGGCCAGGGCTAAAGCATTTTTGCCATCGACCAGCACAATGAAACTCGCCTCTTCGCCCGTTAAAAATTCTTCAATGACGACGCGTGCTCCAGCATTGCCTAGCTTATTGTCGGCCAGCATCATGTCAACCGCAGCATGAGCCTCTGTTAAGTCCATTGCCACTACGACCCCTTTACCCGCGGCCAGGCCATCGGCTTTAATCACAATCGGTGCGCCCTTGAGATCAATGTAGGCGTGCGCCTCTTGGGTATTCGAAAAGGTTTGGTAATCCGCAGTCGGAATGCCATAGCGTTTCATGAAGGCTTTCGAAAAATCCTTCGAGGATTCCAGTTGCGCTGCTAATTGAGTTGGCCCAAAAATGCGCAAGCCTGCATTGCGAAAGACATCCACAATTCCTGCGGCCAGCGGCGCTTCAGGTCCTACCACCGTTAAATGAATCTGTTCACGCTTAGCAAAATCAGCGAGCTCTTGTAAATCAGCAATGGGAAGATTTTCAATGCCAGCATGGGTTTGCTTTGCACTGGCGGTGCCACCGTTGCCGGGCGCGACAAACACTTTTTGAACCTGCGGGGATTGAGCTAACTTCCATGCCAGGGCATGTTCGCGGCCACCGGAGCCAATAAGGAGAATCTTCATGGGATTATTTTCTAAATGGAGTGCGTGTGTTTATTGGATGGAAGCATTCGTAAAGACATCTTGGACGTCATCCAGATTTTCTAAAACATCTAATAGTTTTTGCATGCTCTCAGCTTGGTCACCTTCGAGGCTAATGTCGATCTCAGGTCGCATGGTGACCGTGGCCAGTTCAGCCTGAAAGCCTGCTGCGCGCAAGGCATCTTGTACTTTAGAAAAATCAGGCACTGCTGTTAGCACTTCAATTGCACCATCGTCATGCGTGATCACGTCAATTGCCCCTGCATCGAGTGCGCACTCCATTAATTGATCTTCATTGGTGCCGGGAGCAAATAGCAACTGACCACAGTGCTGAAACAAAAATGCCACCGACCCTTCGGTGCCCATATTGCCACCGTACTTCGTAAAAGCATGGCGAACTTCGGCGACGGTACGCGTGCGGTTATCGGTCATGCAATCCACAATGACCGCGGCACCATTGATGCCGTAGCCCTCGTAGCGAATCTCTTCGTAGTTCACACCTTCAAGCGAGCCAGTACCGCGCTGGATAGCGCGTTGCACGTTGTCGTTTGGCATATTCGAGTCTTTGGCCTTATCAATCGCTAAGCGCAAGCGGGGATTGGTGGCCAGATCTCCGCCACCCAATTTGGCGGCAACGGTAATTTCTTTAATGAGCTTGGTCCAAATCTTGCCACGCTTTTCGTCCTGACGACCCTTGCGATGCTGAATATTGGCCCATTTTGAGTGACCGGCCATGCGGATTGATCCTTTTTGAGTAATTTTGCCTACAGTCTCCAATTTTAGGCAAAATACGGGGTCTAAAGCCAAAAAATGCAATTAATTTTCTGGATTTAGCGTTGCAAGCCCAGTAACACGCTGTAGAACGAAAAAAACGACCTCATGCATTGGGGCAATGAATCACCAAGACAACACACACTATTAGGAATCAATATGAGTCAGGAAATCGTCAAAGCAATCCGCATTACCGAAACAGGCGCCCCCGAGGTCATGAAATGGGTCGATGTGGAGCTCGGCGAACCCGGCCCAGGTGAGGTATTGATCCGTCACCATGCATGTGGCCTCAACTACATTGATGTTTACTTTCGCTCTGGCTACTATGCCCAGCCACTGCCTGGCGGAATTGGCATGGAAGGCGCCGGCGTAATTGAAAAAGTCGGACCTGATGTTACCCACGTCAAAGTGGGTGATCGGGTTGCGTATGCTGGCCGTCCTACCGGTGCTTATGCACAAGCCCGCATCATGCCTGCCGATATCTTGGTTAAGTTACCCGACTCAATCTCCTTCGAGCAGGGCGCGGCCATGATGTTGCAGGGCTTAACTGTGCAATACCTGTTGAACGACAGCTACAAGGTGCAAAAGGGCGATACCGTTTTGTTTCATGCGATTGCTGGCGGCGTTGGTCTGATTGCCTGCCAGTGGCTCAAAGCGATTGGCGCTACCGTGATCGGTACGGTCGGCAGCCCTGAAAAAGCCGAGATTGCAAAAGCCTATGGTTGTGACCACGTCATCTTGTACCGCGAGGAAGACTTTGTAAAACGCGTCAAGGAAATTACGAGCGGCAAAGGCGTTCCCGTGGCCTATGACGCGGTGGGTAAAGATACCTTTATGCAAACCCTGGATTGCGTCTCGCCCCGTGGCATGGCCGTTTCTTTTGGAGGCGCTTCAGGCTCACCCCCCTTGCTAGACCTTGGCATCCTCGCCAGCAAGGGCTCGCTCAAGGTAACTAGACCTACTGTAAGCACCTATGTACTCAATCGCAGCTTGCTTGAGCCAATGGCTGCCGATTTGTTCGAGAAAGTCAGCTCCGGCAAGGTCAAGATTGAGATCAAGCAGCGCTATGCCCTTAAAGATGCAGTGCAAGCCCATCGTGACCTTGAAGGTCGGAAAACCACAGGATCGACCATTCTGTTGCCATAATCGGATAGCAGTGCAGTATTTGTTACACTCTCACCTCTCAGCGGTTCTCTGCCGCTGAGTTCACCTGCCTCGGTGATGGAATTGGTAGACGTGCCGGACTCAAAATCCGGTGCCGCAAGGCGTGTCGGTTCGAGTCCGACCCGAGGCACCACAGCGCATACCTGCGCTATTCTTTTTAGATCTGATAATTCTCTGGCGTATTCGACATCGCCTGCTCAACAATCTTTTTTGTCAAAGTGGGCGAGAACAATTCAATGAAGGTAAAGACAAAAGAGCGCAAGTAGGCGCCTTGCTTTACTCCCAAGTGAGTGACGTTATTACCAAACAAATGCCCCACAGGAATGGCGCGTAGATTGCGATCACGCTCTGCATCAAAAGCAACCCCCGCAACAATACCAATGCCCATGCCCACCTCGACATAGGTCTTAATCACATCTGCATCAATAGCTTCCAGAATAATGTCCGCTTGCACATTGCGCTGTGCAAATGCAGCATCAATTTTGTTGCGTCCTGCGAATGCTTTGTCATAAGTAATCAATGGATACTTGCCGAGGTCTTCGATCGTAATTGAGCGCGAGCCGAGTAAGGGGTGATTGACTGGCACGATTAGGAGGTGCTGCCATTGGTAGCCTGGCAATGCAATCACACCCTCGCAATTCGCAATGCCTTCGGTTGCAATCGCAATGTCCGCTGCATCGTGCAAGAGCATATCGGCGATCTGCGTAGGACTACCTTGGGCAATGCTGACGCGAACCTTCGGAAAGCGTTTGGTAAATTCCGTCAAGACTTTTGGCAGTGCATAGCGGGCTTGGGTGTGGGTGGTTGCAATCACAAAGCTACCTTGGTCCTGGGTCGCAAAGTCTTGGCCAACCCGCTTTAACGTTTCAACTTCATCTAGGATTCGTTCAATGGATAGCAGGATGCGTTTACCCGGCTCGGTGAGTGAACGGATGCGCTTACCGTGGCGACGAAAGATTTCGACTCCCAGCTCATCTTCAAGCTCAATAATCGCCTTTGAAACCCCAGGCTGGGAGGTGAAGAGGGCTTTTGCGGCCGAGGTCAGGTTAAATTGCTGGCGAACTGCCTCGCGAACAAAGCGAAATTGATGCAAATTCATATAAAAGTTCCTTATATATCGTCTTCGATATAGGAACTCAATTCTAAATTATCTTTTGGTATTTAGGACCGCGAAACCCATTTTAGGCCAATCAGTGCAAGCAGAAAATACGCCAATGGCGGCGTCAGGGCGGTGAGGTAGGCGGGCCATGCACCCAGTAAGCCAATATTGGAGAACAGGGCATTGAGCAACTGAAAGCTCATGCCCAGCATGATGCCGCCAAAAATCTTGATACCAATACCACCCGCCCGCGCTTTTAAATAGGCAAATGGCAAGGCAAGGGCTAGCATGACAAAGACGATGAAGGGATAGATGAGCTTTTTCCAAAACGCAATCGCATGGCGTTGTACGTCTTGCTTGTTTTCATTGAGGTGGGTAATGAATTGACCGAGGCTAAAGATCGACATGCGCTCGGGATTGACGAGTAATACGCCGAGGATTTCTGGGGTGACCTTCGATGCCAAGGTCATCGAAGGCTTCATAGAGGTACTGGCCGAGTACACGGGATCCAAGGCATTTTTACTTGAGGCTTCCTTAAAGCGAGTCTCAATCACATTATTGAGCTCCCACGAACCCGCCTCATTAAAGCGTCCCGATTCAGCATTGCGAATCGACAGCAGGCGGTAGGCATCATCAAACTCATACATGCGAACCTGACGGACTTGCTTATCTGGCTCAATTTTTCCAATATTGATGTAGCGCACGCCTGGACGAACGGATCCAACACCCTCCTCGTTGTGAAGTTGGTCTTTGACCCATACCCCTGTACGAAACTGCGAGGAAAAACTGGAGCCCTGTGCTTTCATTTTGACGCGTTCAGAGAAGGACTCTGCCATCGGGCCAATCCATTCACTGAGTAGCAGAGTGACTGCCACAATCGGCAAAGATATTTTCCCCAGCATCACAAGGCCACGGCGAATATCCAAACCTGCGATGCGAAGGATGGTGAATTCAGATTGACTGGCGAGCATGGCAAAGACATAAATACTGCTAATTAATCCCGCAATCGGAATAATTTCAACAATGCGGCTTGGCGCCTTTAAAAGAACGTGTCCGAGCGCAATGGGAAGGGTGTAAAGCTGGTTTACCGAACCTAGCTCTGCTAACACATCAAAAAATAAAAAGAGGGCAACCAGCGCAAAGAGAATAAAACCAAACGCAGCATAAATCTGCTTGGCTAAGTAACGCTCGTAGATATAGGGAAACAGAAAGCTCATGGGCGAGTCAGAAAAGCGGGCAACTGCCGCTTCCACCACTTGAGAGATGGATTAATCCGGTTGCGAATCAATACTGCGGCAATCAATAGTGCAAGTAAATGAATCGGCCAGATGGCCACAAAAAAATCAAGACGACTTTGTGAAACAAAATTTTGGGCTAGATTAAGCAGGTTGCTGTAAATCAAATAGACCAGCACGGCATAAAACATGGCAGTGTAATTACCCAGGCGTGGATTGACGTAGGCCAGCGGAATCGCAATAAAAACCAAGCCTAGGGCCATTATTGGCAAGCCGATACGCCATAACAGCTCGCCTTGATTCGAGGGGGTTGGGTCCTTTATAAGCTCCAGTGCACTACGCTCGCGATCGCGCGGCGGCGGCTCCGTTAACTCTTTATTACGCAGTTTGGTTTCGTACTCATCAAACTCCAGGATGCGAAAGTCAGGCTGGGTTGGTAAGCCCTCATAGCGTCGCCCGTCTTTTAAAATAATGTTCTTTTCACCGCTTGGGGTGTTTTCAATAAACCCGCTTGCCGCTACGGCAATGCTCAGGCGTTGATTTCTGGAATCGGCAACGAAGATATTTTTTACTTCGCGATTATCGACATCCAGCTCTTCAATAAAGAAGACCCGTTCAGCTTTAGCTGACTCTCGAAATTGACCGGCTGTGACCATCGATACATCATCGCGTTGCTGAAAACGTTGGCTGATCAGGGCTGATTCGCGATTAGCCCAGGGCCAAGCAAAGAGGGCAAGCAGGGCAATAATGATGATGAGTGGAATGGCAAACCGCAAAATAGGCCGAATCAAACTCATGATGCTCAGACCGCTCGCAAACCACACAATCATTTCGGAGTCTTTATACCAGCGCACCAATACGATCAGGACAGCGATAAATAGCGAAACGGTTAGCAGCACAGCCAAGTAACCGATCGTCGCCAAGGCAATCAAAACTAAGGCATCTTCTGGGTTTACTACGCCGTTTGCGGCAAAGCCCAAAATGCGGATGACTAAGGTGGTGATCATGATCGTTACCAACACCAAAAATACCCCCCCAGTAGTGAGGCTTAGTTCGCGGCGAAGGGCTTGGTCAAAAATCATGCGTTCTGTGCAAGGGTGTTGGCAGAAAAGTCTAGTTTAGTAGGGAAATGCAGCGCTAATCGGAGGGAAGACCACAGCTCGGAGGATAATGGAAAAAAACACTACGAATGACTTCCTTATGCAAATTCAATTTAGCACGAAAACATTGGCACAAGCCGACTTTGATTCTGTAAAAAAGGCAAAGCCAGCCCTTGCTAGACTCCTGGCGCTCGCCACCGATTGCGTGATTTTGGCTTACGGCAAGGCCGATTTAAACAAAAAAACGCCAGGTAGCCTTTTGCTTGAATTAGATGTCTTATTAGGCGGCTCGGTTACTCGGGCCAAAGTCGCTGGCGATCTGAATGGAAAAGAGGCTAGTCAGTGCCTGTTAAGGGCAGAGGCGAGCTGGTTAAAGGCGGGCGTAAAAGCCAAGCGGGTATTGCTCGTTGGCCTGGGTGATCCGAGCCCTAAAGCGGGTTTGTCCTTACAGTCCTATGCCAAGTTAGCCAAGGCGACCTTCAAGACCCTGAGCGGGGGCGCGATTGAGTCAGCAACGTGGTTTGTACCTAGCTTTGGTGCGAATGCAGATGCCGATACTGTGGTGAAGCAGGTCCGCCTGACAGCGCAATTAGCGGGTGAACAGACGTATCGCTTTGGGGTGCGTCAACCGGCCATGAAATTTAAGGCAGTGGAGCACGTCGATCCGTTTCAAGAACTCCTATTTGTTGCTTGTAAAGATACTGCTAAGGCAGTGCAAGTCGCAGTGCACCAAGGTGAGGCCTTGGTTGAGGGCATGAACCTTGCCAAAGACTTGGGCAATTTGCCGCCCAATGTCTGCACTCCAACCTACCTTGCAAAAACAGCGCAGGGTTTGATGAAGAAAACCAAGCTCAAGGTAGAGCTGCTGACTAAAAAGCAAATGGAAGCGCTGGGCATGGGCTCCTTCCTGTCGGTTGCGCAGGGTTCCGAAACCCCGCCGCAATTTATCATCATGCGTCACAACGGTGGCAAAGCGAGTGAGGCCCCAACGGTATTGGTGGGTAAAGGGATCACCTTTGATACTGGTGGCATTTCTCTTAAGCCCGGCGAGGCAATGGATGAGATGAAATACGACATGTGCGGAGCGGCATCGGTTGTCGGCACGCTGCTCTCGGCATCATTGCTGGGCCTCAAACAGAATGTCATCGGAGTTATTCCGACCTGCGAAAACATGCCCTCGGGCAAAGCAACACGCCCAGGCGATATTGTGAAAAGCATGTCGGGCCAAACCATTGAAATATTAAATACCGATGCCGAAGGCCGCCTGATTCTCTGCGATGCGCTGACCTACGTAGAGCGCTTTAAGCCCAAGGCTGTGATCGATATTGCCACCTTAACCGGTGCCTGTGTGATTGCGCTGGGTGCGGTTCACAGCGGTATGTTCTCTGACGATAACCACTTGCTGGCGGATTTAACCCAGGCCGGCAACGACTCCCTTGATACCGTGTGGCGCATGCCGCTCGATGCAGCCTATCAAGAGCAACTCAAATCGAACTTTGCTGATATGGCCAATATCGGTGGACGTCCTGCTGGCAGCGTAACGGCTGCTTGCTTTTTAAAGCGCTTTACAGAAAAGTATCCTTGGGCGCATTTGGATATTGCGGGCACGGCATGGAAGGGTGGAGCAGCGAAGGGATCGACTGGGAGACCAGTGCCTCTGTTGGTGAACTACTTGCTGGCGCAGTCCTAAGTTGCTATGGCACGCATCGACTTTCACAGCAATGTGAGTGACAAGCTGGAATATGCCTGCCGCCTGACGCGCAAGATTTGGAGTGCTACGGCGGAAGGGGAGCCTGTTCGCAACATTGTGATGGTGGCAGAAAAGGCCGACCTGAAGCGCCTCGATGAATTATTGTGGAGTTTTACGAAGACTGATTTTTTGCCCCACTGCTATGGCGATCATGAGGCTGCGTTTGAAACGCCGATCGTTCTCCTGGACGATACAGCGGCACCAGCGCTAGCAAACGTGCCGCATGCTGATGTACTGATTCATATGAGTATGCGTAAGCCAAACGATATCGCAGCCTTGGTCGCCCGATTTCCGCGGATTGTTGAGGTGGTTACGGTGAATGAGGCAGAGCGCCTTGCAGGACGTGAGCGTTACAAAGCCTACCGCGATCTCGGTCATGAGCTCCATAATTTTGATCAAGCAAAAAGCTAAACCGCCATGCTGATTCACCCACAAATCGATCCAGTCGCCATTCAGATTGGGTCTTTTGGAATTCATTGGTATGGGTTAATGTACTTACTGGCCTTTGCGCAATTTATGGTGCTGGGTCGGCTGTGCATCAAGCGACCTTGCTACCAAGCCATAGGGTGGACTAGCAAAGATTTAGAGGACCTTCTCTTTGCGGGTGTGCTGGGAGTGGTACTGGGCGGTCGCATCGGCTATTCCCTGTTTTACATGCCGGAATTTTATTTGGCTAATCCGCTGAGCATCCTGAAAGTATGGGAAGGCGGAATGTCTTTTCATGGCGGACTTCTGGGTGTGATTCTGGCTATGCTGTGGTTTGCACGGCGCAAGAACACCTCGTTTTGGGCGGTGAGTGATTTGGTTGCTCCATTGGTACCCTTTGGTTTGGCTTTTGGGCGTCTAGGTAACTTCATCAATGGTGAATTGTGGGGCAGGCCAACCGACCTCCCATGGGCTATGGTGTTTCCATTGGTCGATGCCATTCCCCGCCACCCATCGCAACTGTATCAATTGCTCTTTGAGGGCGTCCTTCTTGGTTTGGTCTTGTGGGTCTATGCCAAAAAACCACGTCGCCTCGGTCAGGTTTCCGGCTTATTTTTGCTGGGCTACGGCACTTGCCGCTTCTTAGTTGAGTTTGCGCGTGAGCCCGATGCCTTCTTAGGTCTGCTGGGGCTAGGCCTTTCAATGGGCCAATGGCTATCTATCCCCATGATTTTATTCGGTATTTACTTGCTGAAGCGCAAATAAGTCGATAATTTTCACTAACTGCATCTAAAAATATCTTTTTTTCGATCATTTGTTGCTAACATCTTAAATAAGTCGCTTATTTTGCCTAAATGCCACCTGTTTAAGCGAATTGATCCGAAAAACCCATTTTTTTTGACCTTTGTAACCTGAGGACGCTTCATGCTGGAGTTAATCACCAAAACCCGCCATTTATCCAAAGCGCTGAGCGCAATGCAGCGTTTAACGTCCGAGCGCGGTGAATCCAATGCGGTGAGCATGGCCAACGACGTGATCGATAACTACCGCAAGCTCACTAAAGACCAGCACATCAAATTCTTTACCGCCTTGATTGAAAACCTCAGCCCCAATCCGGTAGAGGTCATGGCGGCATCGCAAGCCTTTGCCGCAGAGGCCAATGCCCGTAACTACATTCGTTTACAAAAAGTATCGGAGTCCCCTCGTCAAGAGTTTATGCGTCGCCTGAATCGCGGCTTAAATGGTACGGCCGCCGTTGTGGAAATGCGCCGTGATTTATTGCAACTGCTGGACAAAAAACCCGAACTGGCTGCAGTGGATTTTGATATGCGCCATTTACTGTCATCGTGGTTTAATCCTGGTTTTTTAAAAATGCACCGGGTTGATTGGAAGTCGCCTGCTGAGGTTTTAGAAAAGCTGATTCAGCACGAGGCAGTGCATGCGATTGACGGCTGGGATGATTTGCGTCGCCGTTTGCAGCCCGACCGGCGTTGCTTTGCATTCTTTCATCCCCAGCTGCCCAATGAGCCATTGATCTTTGTGGAGGTAGCGCTGCTTCCAGAAGTGCCCTTGGCCATCGCTCCGCTCGTGGATAAAAAAGCCGAGACAGTGACCCAGGCACAGCAGTTCAAGGTGGCCGTGTTTTATTCCATCAGTAACTGCGAGCCTGGTCTGCGCGGTGTCTCGATGGGTAATTTTTTGATCAAGCGGGTTGCCGAGCAGTTGCACCAGGAGTTCCCAGGCCTTAAAACCTTTATTACACTCTCGCCCGTTCCCGGATTAATCGAATGGATTGCTGCTGGTGCTAATTTAGGTGAGGGCGTACCACCAGACCGCCTCAAACCGGCTTTAAAGATCAAGCGAGATCAGGCCTTGCAGGCTTTGGGTCTTGATGCCCAATCTTGGGCGGAGCGTTTAAGCAATGGGTGGCATCCCGACAATGCCTCAGCAAAGGAGAAGGAGGCGCTGCTCTGCCTTACAGCCATTTACTTAGGGCTCGCCTCCACTGGGCGCGCTGGTAACCCCGTTGCCAAGTTTCATTTGGGCAATGGTGCCAAGCTGCATCTGATTAATTGGGCTGGGGATTTATCACGCAAGGGCTTACGTCAATCTGCCGGCATTATGGTCAATTACCTGTATGACCTATCGAGCGTGGAAGAGAATCATGAGCGTTTTGTGAACGGGGAAATCATGTATTCCAGGGCAGTAGCCAAGCTCATGAGCGTTTAGCGTATCAATCATCCGCTAGACCGTAAAATGGAGCTTTAGCCGCCCAGAAAATCCTGGGTTAATGCGCTGTACCAATCAATTGCTTGTTGTGGGGTTGTCATGAATTTGTATTCGGTATTAGAAAAAGGGTTTCCAAACGATCGCCAGTCTTGCGCCTTAGAAACGCACGATGGTTTGTATTACTCCTGGAGCGATCTAGAGCGCGCTACTGCGATGATGGCCAACTTACTCCAAGGATTGGGCATACCAAAGGGCTCCCGCGTTGCGGTTCAGGTAGAAAAATCACCCGAGGCTCTGTTTTTGTATTTGGCCACCATCAAGGCCGGCTATGTTTACCTGCCACTGAACACCGCGTATCAAGCTGCCGAGATCGAATACTTTATACAAAATGCCGAACCCGCAGTGATGATTTGCAGCAGCAAGAATTTTTCTTGGGTATCGAAAATTGCATTTAAGTCAGGAACCCGTCACGTCTTTACACTCGATGACAACCGTACTGGAACTCTGTTGGACCGCGCGGCTATCCAAGGTGATCGATTTAAAACCGTCGCCTGTAGCGATGATGATCTGGCCGCCATTCTGTATACCTCAGGTACTACCGGCCGCAGTAAAGGTGCCATGCTCACGCATAAAAACCTGAGTAGCAATGCACTCGTCTTGCAGAAATTTTGGGGCTGGAAAAAAGGCGATGTGTTATTGCATGCCTTGCCGATCTTTCATGTGCATGGTCTGTTTGTCGCAGCCCATGGTGCTCTGATTAATGGTAGCAAAATGATTTGGCTCCCCCGTCTTGATACCGCGGCTTTGATTCAGAACATGCCGCGCTCGACCGTCATGATGGGCGTGCCAACCTTCTATGTTCGTCTCTTAGCCGACAAACACTTTACTAAAGCTGTGTGCCGCAATATGCGCCTCTTTGTATCTGGGTCGGCGCCACTCCTTACTGAGACATTCAATACCTTTAAAGAGTTGACTGGCGAAACCATTCTTGAGCGTTATGGTATGAGCGAAACCGTGATGTTGGTTTCAAATCCATACAAAGGCGCTCGGGTTGGGGGTTCGGTAGGCTTGCCACTCACGGACGTCAAAGTTCGCGTGGTCGATGAAAACAATAAGCCATGCCCAGTCAATACGATTGGCAGCATTCAGGTAAAAGGACCTAATGTATTTAAGGGCTACTGGCGCATGCCAGAAAAAACCGCTGAAGAATTTACCGCCGATGGCTGGTTTAAAACCGGCGATGTTGGCCGTTTTGGCGGCGTAGCCAATGGGGCTAAAGTCCCAGATACCTATCTTTGCATCGTCGGTCGCAGTAAGGACTTAATTATTTCGGGTGGCTATAACGTCTATCCAAAAGAAATTGAAAGCTTTATTGACGATATGGATGGCGTCGATGAGAGTGCGGTGATTGGTGTGCCGCATCCGGATTTTGGTGAGGCAGTCATGGCCATTGTGGTTGCTAAGCCAGGCGCCAAGCTAGATTCGAAAGCCATGATTGATGCACTAAAGGGACAAATTGCCAACTTCAAAGTGCCAAAGCGCATTGAAATCGTTTCTGACTTGCCGCGTAACGCGATGGGTAAGGTGCAGAAGAATATTCTGCGTCAGCAATACACTCCTAAATAAGGTGTAAGTGCGTTAAAGCCCAAAGGCCTTGCGACTTTCATTAAACATGAAGGCCGCAAGGAAAAATAGCATCACGCCAAACACGCGCTTAAGGTTTGCGGTATTCATGCTCCGAGCCATTTTGGCGCCAAGTGGTGCAGTAAATACACTTGCTGCCACAATGCAGGCAACAGCAGGCAAATAGATGTAGCCAATAGAACCAGGCGGTAAACCCGGATGGTTCCAGCTACCCACTACGTAACCGATGGTTGCGGCGACTGCGATTG
>CANGWV010000020.1 GCA_947457875.1 Burkholderiaceae bacterium | reverse complement strand
TACTTGGGGGATATGGCCGGTCAAGTCTTTGTGTTTTTCATTTTGACCGTGGCGGCTGCCGAGGCGGCAATTGGCCTGGCTATTTTGGTTGCCTTGTTCCGTAAATTCGATTCGATCAATGCTGAAGAGCTTGATCACCTCAAAGGCTAGTTTAAAAAGACCCCGTAATGGAACTGACCCTCACTATTCCCGTACTCTGTGCCATCCCCCTTGCGCCGTTAATTGGCAGCATGTTGGTGGGATTTTTTGGCACAGGCTTTTTAGGCAAACAACTGAGTCGTGGTGCCTGCCAAACCATTGCTATTTTGGGCGTGACGATTGCGTTTATTTTGTCGTGCAATGTATTGATGCAGGTGATGGATGGCTTTTATTTCAATGGCTCGGTTTACCGCTGGATGGAGCTCGGTGAGCTTAGCTTTGACATTGGCTTTTTAATTGATCCGCTCAGCGCGGTGATGATGGTGGTGGTTACCTTTGTTTCCTTGATGGTGCACATTTATACCATCGGCTATATGGCAGAGGAGGAGGGCTACAACCGCTTCTTCTCCTATATTTCCTTATTTACGTTTGCCATGCTGATGCTGGTGATGAGCAATAACCTGCTGCAGCTCTTTTTTGGCTGGGAAGCGGTCGGCATTGTTTCTTATTTATTGATTGGCTTTTATTACGAGCGCCAAAGTGCCGTCTTTGCCAATATGAAGGCCTTCTTGGTAAACCGCGTCGGTGACTTTGGATTTATTTTGGGTATTGGCTTGCTCTTGGCTGGCACTGGTTCTATGAACTACGATGCGATTTTTGCCCAGAATACGGTCCTTGCCGCACAAACCTTGCCAGGTACTGATTGGAATTTGGTTACGGTTGCCTGTATTTGCCTCTTTATTGGCGCCATGGGTAAATCAGCCCAGTTTCCCTTGCATGTGTGGCTGCCCGATTCGATGGAAGGCCCAACTCCGATCTCTGCCCTGATTCATGCGGCAACCATGGTGACTGCCGGTATTTTTATGGTAAGTCGCATGTCGCCCCTGTTTGAGTTGTCGGACGTGGCCCTCAGCTTTATCTTGGTAATTGGCTCAATCACAGCCTTGTTCATGGGTTTTTTAGGCATAGTGCAAACCGACATCAAGCGGGTGGTTGCGTATTCCACCTTATCGCAATTGGGCTTCATGACAATCGCGTTAGGTGTTTCGGCGTATCCGATTGCCATCTTCCATTTAATGACCCACGCCTTCTTTAAGGCCCTCTTGTTCTTGGGAGCGGGTAGTGTGATTTTGGGTATGCACCACGAACAAGACATGCGCAAAATGGGCGGGCTATGGAAGTACATGCCGGTAACCTGCTTGATGATGCTTTTAGGTAGTTTAGCCTTGATCGGTACGCCGTTCTTCTCGGGCTTTTATTCCAAAGATTCGATTATTGAAGCCGTAGCGGCGAGTACCATCCCCGGCTCTGGATTCGCCTTGTTTGCGGTGATGGCCAGCGTCTTTGTTACTGCCTTGTATTCCTTCCGCCTGTACTTCTATGTCTTCCATGGCAAAGAGCGTTTTGGGCACGCGGGCCATGACCACCATGCGCATGACAATCATGGCCATGATGATCATACCCATCATGGTCTTGCTCCAGGCCAAAAGCCACACGAATCGCCTTTGGTCGTGACTATTCCGCTGATCCTCTTGGCAATACCCTCGATCTTTATTGGTTTTTACACCATTGATCCTCTATTGTTTGGCAGCTTCTTTGGCGATTCGATCTTTATTGATATCGCGAAGCATCCCGTCATGAAAGACTTGGCGCAAGCATTCCATGGGCCAGTTGCAATGGCGATGCATGCATTCAGTACAACGGTATTGTTGCTCGTCGTCTTGGGTGTGTTGACCGCTGCGATTGGTTATTTGTGGGTTCCTAGCCTGCCTGCAAAGGTATCGGAAGCATTGGCCCCGATTAAGAAACTGCTCGACCACAAGTACTACCTCGATGAATTGAATCAGACCGTCTTTGCAAAAGGCATGTTGTGGTTTGGTGGAATTTTTTGGCACCGCGGTGACGAAAAGATGATCGATGGCTTTTTTGTTAATGGCAGTGCCCATATGGTTGACCGTTTTTCTGGTCTGGTGCGGCGCCTGCAGTCGGGTTACCTCTATCACTATGCGTTTGCCATGATCCTAGGCTTGATTGCCTTGCTGACCTGGGTCTTGTACACCTACATTTATATTGCCTATTAAGTTGAAGCTTTTCTCATGATTCTTTCTTACGCCATCTGGATCCCGATCGTTTTTGGTCTGATCATATTGATCTACGGATCGGAGCGTCCATCCTCTGGAGTGCGCTACCTGGCTCTGTTTGGATCGGTACTGGGTTTTATTGCAACCCTCCCTCTGGTTTTCCGGTTTGATGAAACAACAGCAGGGATGCAGTTTGTCGAGAAATTCAGCTGGATTGAGCGCTACGACATTAACTACCATCTGGGCGTTGACGGCATTTCAG
The DNA here is from genome assembly GCA_947457875.1 of Burkholderiaceae bacterium. GTDB lineage: Bacteria > Pseudomonadota > Gammaproteobacteria > Burkholderiales > Burkholderiaceae > Polynucleobacter. The sequence goes on along the minus strand of CANGWV010000020.1, from coordinate 21,204 downwards.
TATGGTTTGTCGTTCTGACGGCGTTTATCAACATCTTCGTTGTTGTAGCGGCTTGGGAAGTCATTACTGAAAAGGTATCGCAATACTTGGCATCCTTCATGATTTTGTCGGGCTTGATGATTGGTGTGTTCGCTGCCTTGGATGGCATGCTGTTCTATGTCTTCTTTGAGGCGACTTTAATACCGATGTACATCATCATCGGCGTATGGGGCGGTAAGAACCGCATTTATGCGGCGTTTAAGTTCTTCCTCTACACATTGCTCGGTTCGCTGCTTACCTTGATAGCGATGCTCTACCTGTACAACGCCACCAATACCTTTGATATTCAGACTTGGCATCATGCTCCTCTGGATATTGTTGAGCAAATCCTTATATTCTTTGCTTTCTTTATGGCCTTTGCAGTCAAGGTGCCCATGTGGCCTTTGCATACGTGGTTGCCCGATGTACACGTTGAAGCACCAACCGGCGGATCGGTTGTGTTGGCGGCAATTATGTTGAAGCTGGGTGCGTATGGCTTCTTGCGCTTCTCTTTGCCGATTGCGCCGGATGCCAGCATGTACCTCGGTCCTTTTGTGATCTTCCTTTCCTTGGTTGCCGTTATTTATGTTGGTTTGGTTGCCTTGGTCCAAAAGGACATGAAAAAACTGGTGGCCTACTCATCGGTTGCTCATATGGGCTTTGTTACCCTCGGCTTTTTCCTCTTTAGTCCGCTTGGCATTGAAGGCGGTATTATTCAGATGATTTCCCATGGCTTTATTTCGGGGGCGATGTTCTTGGCGATTGGGGTTCTTTACGATCGTATGCACACCCGTCAAATTGCGGATTTCGGTGGGGTGATCCACCGCATGCCCAAGTTCTCTGTTTTTATGGTCTTTATGGCGATGGCCAACTGCGGTTTACCTGCAACCTCTGGTTTCGTTGGGGAGTTTATGGTGATTCTTGCGGCGGTCGATTATGACTTTTGGATTGGCTTGCTGGCGGCTACCGCGCTAATGCTGGGTGCAGCCTATTCCTTATGGATGGTCAAGCGCGTTTTATTTGGAGCAATTGCCAATAAAGAAGTCGACGCCTTAACCGACATCAATGGCCGTGAGTTTCTGATGATGGCAGTGCTCTCCATTTGTGTGTTGTGGATGGGCGTTTATCCAAAACCATTTACCGACATCATTCACCCAGCGGTCATCCATCTGCTGGAGCACGTTGCGATTAGCAAACTGTAAAGCCGAGATAAGAATATGGAACTCCTTGACCTCATCGTTCTTTTGCCCGAGCTCGTAATACTGCTATCGGCCTGTATGTTGCTCGTCTTAAGTGTATTTGTAAAAGAAACGCCCCTGGCGGCCGATGGCATGGCGCGCGAGGTATTTGATACACCGCGCGGCGCCAACTTTGTTTACAACGGCGCACTAGTGCTTTTGCTGGTGATTGGAACGGTATTCGCCTTGCGCATTTCTGACTTGCCAATCTACGCCATGATGGGTTTATTCCAAGCAGATCCCTTAGCAAACCTATTGAAGTCCGCTTCGTGTTTTGCGCTCCTCATAAGCTTAATCTACTCCCGCCAATACTTGGTGGACCGCGGTATGTTTAGGCCTGACTTTATGGTCTTGGCTTTGTTTGCTTTGCTAGGGCAGTGCGTCCTTATTTCAGGCGCAAACTTGCTAACCCTGTATCTCGGCCTAGAACTCATGGCGCTCTCAACCTATGGGTTGGTAGCGATGCGGCAGGACAATGCCCAGAGCACCGAGGCGGCAATGAAGTACTTTATTCTGGGCGCCTTGGCATCCGGCTTTTTGCTCTACGGCATGTCGATGCTCTATGGCGTGACTGGCTCACTGGATCTGATTGAGATTTTTAAAGCCGTAGCGGACCCCCGGATTAATCACTTGATCATGGCCTTTGGCCTCGTCTTCATTATGGCGGGTCTAGCCTTCAAATTAGGCGTCGTTCCGTTCCACATGTGGGTTCCAGACGTGTATCAAGGCGCCCCCACTGCGGTTACCTTATTGATTGCGGCTGCGCCTAAATTGGCGGCATTTGCTTTGCTCTTCCGTTTGCTCGTGAACACCTTATTGCCGCTGTTTAGTGATTGGCAGCCGATGCTCATCATGTTGGCGGTATTATCGATGGTTATTGGTAATGTGACTGCGATTGCGCAAACCAACATTAAGCGTATGTTGGCGTATTCAGCGATTGCCCAAATGGGATTTGTGCTGCTTGGTATGTTGTCGGTTTTTGATGACCACGCTTACAGTGCGGCTCTGTTTTATGCAGTGACGTATACCTTGACAACCTTGGCTAGCTTTGGATTATTAATGCTGCTGTCGAAAAAAGGCTATGACTGCGAGACTCTTGATAGCCTAAAGGGTTTGAACAAAAAGCACCCATGGTTTGCATTTATGGGCCTTGTGATGATGTTCTCCCTGGCTGGTATACCGCCGACCGTTGGCTTTGCCGCCAAATTATCGGTGCTAGAGGCCTTGGTGGATGCGGAGTACACCGCATTGGCAATCATTGCTGTGATGGCATCCTTGGTTGGTGCTTTCTATTATTTGCGGGTTGTGAAGGTGATGTATTTTGATGCCCCACTGCGCGAACACGAGATTACCGGCTCTAGCATCTCGCGCGGCATATTGGGCGTTAATAGCATTGCTATTGTGGTCTTGGGCATCTTTCCAGGCGCTTTAATGGCCTTGTGTCTGGATGTGATGCGAAACACCTTGCTCGGCGGCTAATACGATCAACCCAGCTTCTTAGCTGGGTTTTTTATGGACACTCTTTCATGACTGAAAAATCACTGCACGACTTACCGCAGGGCGACGCCCATCTGAAAGAAGAGTGCATTGAAAGCAAGGATCTGTACGGCGGCATTTTCTTAAACATGAAGCGCGATACCGTTCGCTTGCCCGATGGCGGTGAAGCAGTGCGTGAGTACCTTACGCATCCGGGTGCGGTGGCTATCGTTGCGATACTGGACGACGGACGTATTTTGCTGGAGCGCCAGTACCGCTATCCCGTTGCTCGGGTATGCATGGAAATTCCGGCGGGTAAGTTGGATTTGGGTGAGGATCCCCTTGTCTGCGCCCAGCGTGAACTACAAGAAGAGACTGGCTATACCGCCACCAAATGGAGTTACATTCGGCGCATTCACCCGGTGATTTCCTATTCGACCGAATTCATCGATATATATTTAGCAGAAGGGTTAAGCAAAGGTCAGCGTCAGCTTGATGATGAGGAATTTTTAGACGTATTCGCTGCATCTTTGGATGAATTACTAGCATGGGTAGAACAGGGCGCCATTACCGACGTCAAGACCACGATTTCAGCGTATTGGTTAGATCGCTACCGCCGCGGCTTGGTTCAGCCCTAAGCGGTGACCGACGCTGGCGTTAAAACACCACTAAAATAAGCCATATTGAATTTAGCAGTTTTGCCCCCATCTACATGGTATGAGAGTCTATAACCTATCCTGTTCCTTCGATCACCGCTTTGAGGGCTGGTTTTCTTCTGAGGAAGATTGCCTCACCCAGCAGGCCAGTGGCATGCTTGCCTGTCCTTTATGCAACAGCACCTCGATTACGCGGATGCCGTCCGCGCCGCACATTGCGAGGTCACAGACCAAAGAGGGTTCGGAGCAGAGCGGCGAGACCTCGGCACTCACTAAGGTAGATCCTACTCAAAGTCAGCCTAGCGAGAATGAAGTTGCCGCAGTCACGCGCGTAGACCATAGCCAATTGCAAGCCCAAGTACAAGCCGCCTTTTTAAATGGGGTGCGTGAACTCATGAATCGTTCCGAGGACGTCGGCTCAGGATTTGCAGAGGAGGCTCGCAGAATTCATTACAAAGAGTCGCCCGAGCGCAGTATTCGCGGACATACTACTGCTGAAGAGGCGGAGTCATTGCGTGAGGAGGGGATTGAGGTCCTGTCCTTGCCAGCGATACCCCTGCTTAAAAACACCCTGCAGTAAAGAAAATAGCAACCCGAGGGTTGCTATTTCTATCCGAGGCCTGCCTAAGAATTACTTCGACGTAGGCATCACAAATTCTGCGCCCTTAGCAATGCTCTCTGGCCAGCGCTGCATCACACTCTTTTGTTTGGTATAAAAACGCACGCCTTCTTTACCGTAGGCATTCATATCACCAAAGAGCGAGCGCTTCCAGCCACCAAAGCCATGCCAAGCCATCGGCACTGGAATCGGCACATTAATACCCACCATACCCACTTGAACGCGGCGAGCAAATTCACGGGCAATATTGCCATCGCTGGTGAAGCAGGCAACGCCGTTACCAAATTCATGGGCATTGACTAAATCCAGCGCCTCTCCAAAGTTGGCAACGCGCACGCAGGAGAGTACGGGTCCAAAAATCTCTTCAAGGTAAATTTGCATATCGGGAGTAACGCCATCAAACAGCGTGCCGCCCAACCAAAATCCCTTCTCAGATCCAGGAACGGAAAAATTGCGTCCGTCGACGAGCAGTTTTGCACCAGCCGCAATGCCTTTATCAATGTAGCCACTAATTCGATCGAGGGCGGCCTTGGTCACAATGGGACCCATTTCCGCATCGAGTTCCATGCCATTTTTAATCTTCAAGGTACGGGCACGCTCAATCAGTTTAGGCATGATCTTTTCGGCAGCATCACCGACCAAAACGGCCACCGAGATCGCCATGCAGCGCTCGCCTGCAGAGCCGTAGGCCGCGCCAACGAGGGCATCCACGGCTTTATCAATGTCGGCATCGGGCATCACTACCATGTGATTCTTGGCGCCGCCAAGGGCTTGTACACGCTTACCAAAGTGCGCGCCGCGCTCATAGATGTAGTTGGCAATCGGAGTAGAGCCAACAAAGCTAATCGCCTTGACGTCCTGATTTTCAATTAAGGCGTCCACCGCTTCTTTGTCACCCTGAACGACGTTAAAAACGCCTTTGGGTAAGCCGGCTTCAGTGAGTAATTTAGCCATCAAGAGGGAGGCAGAGGGATCGGTTGGGCTGGGCTTCAAAATGAAGGTATTGCCGCACGCAATAGCTACCGGGAACATCCACATCGGCACCATCACCGGGAAATTAAATGGCGTAATGCCAGCAACCACGCCTAAGGGCTGTCGCATGATCCAGTTATCAATATCGGTAGAAACCTGCTCGCTGTAATCGCCCTTGAGTAACTCTGGAATGCCAGTCGCGAATTCCACAATCTCAATACCGCGCGTTACTTCGCCTTGCGCATCGGTAAATACTTTGCCGTGTTCGGCAGTAATGATGGCGGCTAATTCATCACGATGTTGGTTCAGTAGCTCTAAATACTTAAACAGAATGCGCGCACGGCGCAGGGGCGGCGTATCCGCCCAAGCCGGAAAGGCTGCTTTAGCGGAGGCAACAGCCTCGTTGACATCGCTTTTGCTGGCGAGTGCAACACGCCGAGCAACTTGGCCGCTGGCTGGATGGTAAACGTCGCCAAAGCGGCTAGTGCTGGGCAGGTGCAGGGCGCCGCCAATGAAGTGGGCAATATCGTCTTTGGAATTAAATGGGGGGGTTTTATTGCTGGTCATAGGGCTTTCTGCTGGTGGACTAGAACTAAATCGGGTTTGGTGCTTTATTTCGGGGAAATACCTTGGTTTATGCGGCAAATCGGGTGTTTAGCCCCAGATGCACCGAATTGATTCTGAATCCCATTATTCTATCGCTATCGCCTATGTTTAGCTTTATTCCTCTATAAAAGGTTTTTTCAATGAGTCTGCTTTTTTCGCCTTATACCCTAAGCTCCCCACGGGGGGATTTGACCCTAGCAAACCGCATCGTGGTGGCACCGATGTGCCAATATTCGGCGGTGGATGGCCGCGCTATGGACTGGCACCTGATGCATTGGGGCAATTTACTTAATAGCGGCGCAGGGCTATTCATTATTGAGGCGACTGCCGTTACAGCCCAAGGGCGAATCACCCCAGCTTGCTTGGGTTTATGGGATGACGCGACGGAGGCAGCCTTAAAAGACAAGTTAGACCGAGCACGTGCTTTGGCGCCAGCCTTGCCCATTTTTATTCAGCTCTCGCACGCCGGCCGTAAGGCATCGAGTTCGACTCCGTGGGAGGGTGGCCAGTTGCTGGCAGAAGATCAGGGCGGCTGGGCTATCTGCGGTCCATCGGATATTCCGCAACTGCCCAATGAGCGTGCTCCGCATTCCATGAGTACGGCTGAACTACAAGAGATGATCGACGCATTTGTTGCTGCAGCCCTGCGCGCTGATCGCATTGGTATCGACGGAGTGGAATTGCACACTGCACACGGGTATTTACTGCACCAATTTTTATCGCCGATTGCAAACCAACGCAGCGATGCATACGGCGGATCATTTGAGAACCGCATTCGCTTTCCGCTGGAGCTCTTTAAGGCGGTCCGTGCAGCGTATTCGGGGGTGCTGGGCTTACGCCTTTCGGCTTCCGATTGGATCGATGGTGGCTGGACTGCCGAAGAGTCAACCGAGTTTGCCGCTCGCCTAAAGGCGGCAGGTGCCAATTTTATTCATGTTTCATCGGGCGGGATTTCACGGCAGCAACAGATTGCCATTGGACCCGACTACCAAGTGCCGTTTGCGAAAGCAATCAAAGCGCATGCTGGCTTACCGACCATTGCCGTGGGACTAATTACAGCTCCACAACAAGCGGAAGCGATTTTGGAGCGGGGTGATGCGGATCTGATTGCTCTTGCTAGGGCCTTTTTGTATAAGCCGCGCTGGGCCTGGGAAGCAGCTGCAGTCCTTAAAGGTGAAGTGCTTGCCAGCGAGCAGTACTGGCGATGCTTACCTGCCGAAGCGCAGGCGGTATTTGGTGCTGTGCGTATTGGTCAGCGTTAGGCTTGAGCGCGCGAAGTAGGATCAGCCAGCGCCTGCACAAATGCCTTTGCGGTACTGAGTAATAAACGGTCACGCCCCAGTCCAGCAACTAGTTGCACTCCAACCGGCATGTGATTGGGTCCCGTGCTGACATTGATGTTGATGCACGGATATCCGAGTACTGACCACGAGCGGCAAAAAATGGGATCGCCAGTATGGGACTTGGTAGCAGGCGCTTCGCCGATCGCGCTGGGGGTAATGATGACATCAGCATGGTCTGCAAAAAACTGATCCATCGCTTGCCGCGCTTGCGCAACATAAATCAAATCAGCAGTGTAGGTTTCATAGGGTATCGCTGCGCCATCTTTGAGTTGGGCCGCTATCTTGGTTCCTAATAGCTTGGGGTAATGCACTCGCTCAAACAGCAAACTGCGGGACATTTCGGAGGTCATGATGCGGCTTTGTGCATCGGCCAAGCCATCAAATAGGGCGGGCAAGCTTGCTTCGGTAACGCCATGGTGGCTGATGGCATTGGCGGCAAAGCGCGCCATGGCCATTGCCGCAATGGTTTCTTTTTGCGCCAAGGGCCAATGCACGGTATTCGCAAGTGCAATTCGCGGTTTGTGGTGTAGTGCATCGATCGTAGCCAAGCGATGATCACCGCTCATCGCTGCTACACCTAATGCAACATCACTTACGGTTCTACCAAAACAGCCCAAGGTATCCATTGAGATTGAGAGGCTTTTAACACCCGCAATACTGACCTTGCCATAACTGGGCTTATAGCCAACCACACCACAAAAGCTGGCAGGACGAATGATGGATGCAGCAGTTTGGGTACCCGTAGCCAAGGGAACCATAAAGTCGGCTACGGCAGCAGCAGAGCCGCTAGAGGAGCCACCGGGCGTATGCGCGGTGTTGTGGGGGTTCGCAGTAGGACCGCTTTTAAAGGTCGCGAATTCCGTTGTCACGGTTTTACCCAAAATAATGCCGCCGGCTTTGCGCATCAATGCAATCGAAACGGCGTCCGTCGCTGGTTGGTGCTCGCGGTAGATGGGCGAGCCATATGACGTTGGGAGGTCGTAGGTATCAAACAGGTCTTTGACGCCAATCGGTAATCCGTGCAAAAGGCCAGTCGAGGCGCCCCGATCGAGTTGCCGTGCACGCACGATGGCATTTTCTTTACCAAGGCTCACCCACGCCTTGATGGTGCGCTCGCGCTGCCCAATGCGGTCCAAACACGCCAAGACTAAATGTTCTGCCTTGATCTTTCCTTGGGCCAGGGCGAGGGCGGCGTCGGATGCGCTGAGGCTTTCAAGATCATTCATAGGTCTATTCTAGTGGCGCTGGCGTATGATCGCAATTCAGCTCAGTTCCCCCCTGTTTTTTTATCACCCTTTTTTCTTTTATGGCCATTCCCCACAACAGCAACCGCGAAGCCTGGTTACAAGAGGCGGTTCGACGCCTTGAGCCGATTTTTTCCAAAGCAGGGTATGCAATTCCGCCGGTTCGCGTGTCTTGCGGCTTTCCGGCCTCGAGTAGTCCGCGAACCACCTTGGGTCAGTGCTGGCCACGTGAGCGCTCAGGCGACGGGGTGAATGAGATTTTTATTTCCCCGAAGTTAGACGAGCCCGTTCAATTGCTAGACACCTTGGTGCATGAGCTCTGCCATGCGGTGGATGACTGTTTTAGTGGCCATGGCGAGGATTTCAAGGGAATAGCCCAGGCATTGGGTTTAGAGGGGCCTGCACGCATGGCTCATGCCAGCGAAGCCTTGGTAGTACGGTTGATGATGATTGGTCAGGAACTGGGGCCATACCCCCATCAGGCAATTGCCTTTCCGCCCCCGCAACCCAGCAATGCCAGTCGCAATAAAGCCAAGTGTGGGCAGTGCGGTTACGAGGTGACTTTACTCAAGCGTTGGGCGAGCTACGGCGCCCCAATCTGCCCCAAGGACAATATCCGCATGCAGGAAGCCGTGCCTGAAACCATTGAAAACACCCCCAATGCCGACACAGACTCGATTACCGAGGGTAAGCCGGGGCGGGATACGGTTCGGCGCGCCATCAGTTAGGGGCAGGAGCCCATCACTCCACAGCAAGGCTTGTAAAATAATCACCAGCATTGTGCTGCTCGGCACACCATCTAACTCACCCTCCATCTCACCCTTATGAAGCCCCCCATGAAAGCACAGAAAATAGTTCAGAATCCCAAAATTGCCGTCATTCCAGGCGATGGTATCGGCAAAGAAGTCATGCCCGAGGGCGTGCGCGCTTTAGAGGCGGTCAGCAGAAAATTTGGTATTCCGATGCAGTTTGATCACTTTGACTTTGCAAGCTGCGATTACTACCTCAAGCACGGCAAGATGATGCCGGATGATTGGTTTGATACCTTAATGCAATACGATGCGATTTTCTTTGGCGCCGTTGGTATGCCCGATGTTCTCCCAGATCATGTATCGCTGTGGGGTAGTTTGATTCAGTTTCGCCGCGGCTTTGATCAGTACGTCAACTTACGTCCCGTCCGCTTATTACCCGGCGTACCTTGCCCACTCGCGAATCGTAAACCTGGTGACATTGATTTCTTTGTTGTGCGTGAAAACACCGAAGGCGAATACTCCAGCGTAGGCGGCAAAATGTTCCCTGATACCGATCGGGAATTTGTTTTGCAAGAATCCGTGTTTACTCGCCACGGCGTCGATCGCATTCTGAAGTTTGCCTATGACTTAGCCCAGAGCCGCGACAAAAAACACCTCACGTCTGCAACCAAGTCCAACGGCATTGCAATCACCATGCCGTATTGGGATGAGCGGGTTGAGGCAATGGCCAAAAAATACCCGAATGTCAAAAGCGACAAGTACCACATTGATATCTTGACGGCGCAGTTTGTGATGAACCCAGACCGCTTCGATGTCGTGGTTGCCAGTAATTTGTTTGGCGATATTTTGTCTGACTTAGGTCCTGCTTGTACCGGCACCATTGCAGTAGCACCATCCGGCAGCATCAATCCCGAAGGATTATTTCCATCGCTGTTTGAACCGGTGCATGGATCTGCGCCCGATATCTTTGGCAAGAAGATAGCCAACCCGATTGGCCAAATTTGGAGCGCCTCGATGATGATGGATCACTTGGGCTACCCTGAAGCGGGCAAGCGCATCTTTACAGCAATTGAAGATGTACTCTCGGCGGGCCCTGGTCATGCGCCACTGACACCGGATGTGGGTGGTACTGCAAAGACCGATGATCTGGGTAAAGCGATTGCGGCTGCAATCGAGCGCTAATCTCGTAAACCAATAGCAAGCATTGGAATGTAATAAAGGGGGATTTATCCCCCTTTATTCATTTAGGCCTTCTTAAATACAGACACCCTTTGCAGTCATTACTGCGCTGCATTTAGGGCGCGATCCCACACCGGATCTTTTTTACTTGCCTTGGCAATTTCGGCCAGGATTTGTTCATGCAATGCGCAATCATCTGCGCTTGCAGAGAGCACCATCAAATTGCTTGGTAGTGGTTTTGTTTGCCCCGATGCATCGAGGTTCGCTGAGTAATCAATTAAGTCAATCGTCAGGTCTTCTTGCCCCCGCGTCATTGCAACATAGACCTCGGCTAACAGCTGTGCATCCAAAAGGGCGCCGTGTAATGTGCGGTGGGTGTTACTAATTGAAAAGCGCTCACACAGGGCATCCAATGAATTGCGTTTACCCGGGAACATCTGGCGTGCATTGACGAGTGTGTCAATTACATTACTGGCATGGGCGCGAAACGGGGTTCGCTTTAGAAGGGCGAATTCACTATCCAAGAAGCCCAAATCAAACGGTGCATTGTGAATAATTAACTCGGCATCAGCAACAAACTCAATCAGATCCTCGGCGATCTGCGCAAAGACCGGTTTATCCGATAAGAATGCCCGTGAGAGACCATGAACCGCATAGGCGCCTGCATCGATGTCGCGCTCTGGATTGATGTAATGGTGAAAGGTTCGTTCAGTCAGTCTGCGGTTAACGAGCTCAACGCACCCAATCTCAATCACGCGATCGCCCGTAGCTGGATTAAGGCCAGTGGTTTCAGTATCGAGGATGACTTGGCGCATTAAGCTGTTCCTTCAAGGTCTTCAGGACTAAGTTTCAGTGGGCCGCTACCGGCATATTTATCCAGGTAGAGGTAGATCACGGGGGTAATAAAGAGCGTCACAAATTGCGACACAATTAAGCCGCCCGCAACCGAAATGCCCAGTGGTTGGCGAAGCTCAGCGCCTGCGCCTAAACCCAAAGCGATGGGTAGAGCGCCCATTAAGGCCGCAAAGGTAGTCATCATGATTGGCCTAAAACGCAAAATACAGGCAGTCCGAATCGCTTCTTCCGGGCTCATGCCCTGATTACGCTGCGCATCAAGGGCAAAGTCAATCATCAAGATGGCATTCTTTTTGACAATACCAATCAGCAGCAAAATGCCGATGATGGCAATGATGGAAAGCTCCAAGTTAAACGCCCACAAGAAAAGAAGCGCACCGATTGCTGCGGACGGCAGTCCAGCCAAAATGGTTAATGGATGGATATAACTTTCATACAAGACGCCGAGTAAGACATAGATCACGGCAAGTGCTGCCAAAATTAAAATAATTTGTCCGGATTGATTTTCTTTAAAGACCTTGGCATCGCCACCATAACTCGTAATGATCGAGCTTGGCAGTTGAAGTTCTTTCACAAAACCATCGATTGCTTTAGTTGCGTCACCCAATGGGACATCGGGCGCCAAGTTAAAGGAGATGGTAATCGCCGGAATTTGACCTTGGTGATTGACAGAAGTTGGACCCACCTCGCGCTTAAAGGTCGCCAGCCCCGAGAGTGGGATGAGGCGGTCGGTAGCGCGCCCCCGGACAAACACCTTGCTTAAATCCGTTTCAAACTGGCGCTGATCATCAGCGGCTTGCAAAATAACCGAATAGGTATTGACGTTGGTGTAGATCGATGACACTTGGCGTTCGCCAAAGGAGTTGTAGAGCGCTTGGCGAATATCGGCTACCGTGACGCCCGCAGTGGCTGCTTTTTCCCGGTCAATATCAATCTTGACATTGAGGCCACGCAATTGGGAGTCGGTGTTGAGATCCCGAAAGATCGGATCTGCACGCATTTTTTCTAGAATCTTGGTGGACCATTCATTAATCCCATCAAAGCCAACGCTCTGCAGGGTAAATTGATAGCGGCTTTTGCTCGAGCGCCCACCCAGCTGTAGGTTTTGAATCGGGCGCATAAATACCGATAGGCCAGGCAACTCCCTAAAGTCTCTGCGGAGGGACTCGAGTACTGCTTTCATATTGTCGCGCTCGCCTTTGGGCTTAAGCACAATAAAAATTCGGCCGGTGTTTGAGCCCGCGCTATTGCCGCCACCCAAGATCGATACTGAATTCGCCACATTGGGATTATTCATGACGATTTGCGCAGCTTTATCTTGTAACTCCAACATCGATGGAAAGGCCATATCTTCGGAGGCCTCCATGGTCGCAATGATCTGCCCAATATCTTCCTCTGGGAAAAAGCCTTTCGGACTGTAAGCAAACATCACCACAGTAAGGATGATCGTCCCAACTGAGCCCAGTAAAACAGGCTTGCGGTAAATCAAGGCCTTATCGAGGTAGTGAACGTAGCGCTCAGTAGTCCAAGAAAAAAACTGATCGAAGCGACGATTAATCGCAAACTCTTTTGCAGGTGCGCCAGGCTTTGGTAAAAAGCGACTACACAGCATGGGGACAAGCGTTAGCGAGACGACTGCAGACACCAAGACCGCCAATGACACTACGATTGCAAATTCCCTAAATAGCAATCCAGCAGGGCCTTGCATAAAAAAGAGGGGAATAAAGACGGCTACCAAGGAGAGTGAGATCGAAATAATCGTAAAGCCCACCTCCTTACTGCCTTTGAGAGCCGCTTTTAATGGCGACATCCCTTGTTCGGTATAGCGCACGATGTTTTCAAGCACCACAATCGAGTCGTCGACCACTAAGCCGACGGCCAGTGTGATGCCCAACAAGGAGATGTTATTCAGGCTGTAGCCCATGTAGTAGAGCAGAGAGAAAGCGCCAATCAGGGAGATTGGCAAGCTCAGCGAAGGAATGATGGTTGCTGAGGCGTGCTTTAAGAAAAGGAAAATAACCAATATGACCAAGGCAATGGTGAGCAGCAGGGTGATATTGACATCGTGAATCGCCTCACGAATGGAGATAGAGCGATCATTAACTGGAGTTAACTTAATAGAGGCGGGCAATTGTTTTTCAAACTCAGGCAATAAAGCCCGAATCGAATCGACTACCTTCACGGTATTGGCGCTGGGCTGCCGTAATACGGCAATCGCGATCGAGCGCTCGCCGTTGGTGGTGGAGAGGGAGCGGACGTTTTCATAGCTCTCGACCACATCAGCGACGTTGCCGAGGTAAATGGGCAGGCCATTGCGCTGGGCAATGATTAAGTCACTAAAGTCTTTGGCGGTGACCAGTTGTTCATTGGCATAAATCGTCATGGCTTGACGAGGACCGTCTAAAACGCCAACGGGGGTATTGCTATTGGCTTTATTTAAGGCAAGCGCAATGTCTTCCATTGTCAGGTTATTAATGGCCAGGGCATCTGGCCTTGCTTTAACGCGAATGGCATAGCGTTTTGCACCAAAAATCTGAATTTGCGCCACGCCGTCAATCGTTGATAGGGTGGGTGAAATTAAATTCTCAGCATAATTATTTAAATCCGACAGATCGAGCGAGGGCGAAGTCATGCCGATGATGAGTACCGGGGCGTCGGCGGGATTGACCTTGCGATACGACGGCGGAATGATCATTTCTATTGGCAGACGCCGCTGCGCGCGCAGTAATGCCGCTTGCACATCGACCGCCGCTTTATCAATATCCCGATCGTTATTGAACTCCAAGGTAATGCTAGTACTGCCAAGGGAGTTCACGGAACTAATGAGGACAATGCCATCAATCGTCGAAAACTCTTTTTCAAGGGGGAGCGCAACCGCTGAGGCCATGTTTTCTGGCGAAGCGCCAGGCAAACTCGCAGTGACTGAAATAACCGGTGTATTAAAACTGGGTAGGGCGGCAACCGGAATTTTGGTATAGGCGACGATCCCTGCAATCACTGTCGCCAGTGACAGCAAGGTGGTCATAATCGGCCGCCGAATACACAGCTCTGACAGCGTCATTTTTTCTCGGGAGCCGCGGGGGCGGTGGGCGCTGGCTTAGCCAGTGCTTTAGGTGTGTTGGCGGGCTTTGCTTCGCGCACTTTGCTGCCGGGCCGCAGATTTTGTTTGCCTTCAACAACAACGCGTGAGCCTGCATCAATCCCTTCAATCACCGCATTGCCTTGATACTCGTAGAGTACTTTGACGGGTTTCATGACCACCTTATCGTCGTCTTTTTCAACGAGGTAGACAAAGCGGCCTTTGGGATTTATGACAACTGCCTGCGATGGAATAAGCATGACATTATTTAAGGTACTGGCCTGCAATTTAATCCGTGCAAATTGGCCTGGAATCAAGGCACCATTTTTATTCTCGAGGCGGGCTTTTAAGCGAACTGCACCGATCACGGGGTCAACTTGGTTGTCAATCACATAGACCAAGCCAGGATACTGTGTGGTCTCAGTATTACCGACGCTCACGCTGACTGGAAGTGGCGCATCGTCTTTGCGTGACTTGAGCAATAAGGGAATGTCTCGCTCAGGAACCGTGAACTGGACATTAATCGGGTCGAGCTGGGTAATGGTAACCATTGCCCCGGTTGTTGAGGTTGCGGTCGAGCTGGTGGATGAGACCACCACATTACTGGCTTGCACTAATGAGCCTGGAAACACATTAATAATGCCGGCACGGCCATCGATCGGGGAGCGCAGGTAGTTGTAGGACAACTGAACCTCGGCAGCACGGGCCGCTGCTTGGGTTGATGCAGCATTGGCTTCTGCTGTATCGAGTCCTGCTTTGGAAATGAAATTCTTGGCGACCAATTCTTTGGCGCGCGCCAATTGACGTTGTGCATCATTCGCCAGCGCTTGGGTGCGATCAAAATTGGCTTTATCGGTTCGGTCATCGAGGGTAAAAAGTAAATCCCCCTTTTTAACGATCTGGCCTTCCGAAATATTGACCTTGGATACGATGTTTGTAATTTGCGGGCGGATATCAACAATACTGGCAGCAACAATGGTGCCGGTTGCTTCAATAACAAAGGGAACATCTTTGCGTTCCGCAATCACACTACTGACCGTTTGTGGCCCGCCTTTTTTACTCGCAGGCGGATTAAAGTGATCGTAGGCCTTATCAGCCGCAAATAGAATCACTGCCAGCGCAAGGATCCACCATTTGCGGCGGATAGCAAATGCCCATATGCTGGCAATGTCAATTTTTGACCATAGCCGTGCAATAGTTGATAGCAGGTAATTACCGACCCGCAATACCGACGAGGTAACTTTGCTTAACCAGGGTGTTTTTGGAGCGTTTTCAGCCAATTGATCTCAGTTTTTCTTAGGTATCTAGCAAGGATGCTATTGGGTGCTTTTGGATGCCCCATTCTCTCATAAGCCTTTAGGCTCGGTGTAAAGCATACCTACCTGAAAAGCAGCCAAAAATACCCCCGCTAAAGGGTTCTAGGCACTGCGTTTTGCGAGCAACTCTTCCACCCCGCGGTTGGCTAAGGCATCGGCGAGCTCATTACCGGGGTGGCCATTGTGGCCGCGTACCCAATGCCAGGATATCTGGTGACCGGGCAGGAGGGCATCGAGTTCTTGCCAGAGGTCGGCATTTTTAACGGGCTCGCGACTGGAGGTTCGCCATTGGCGCTTTTTCCAGCCTTCCAGCCATTCGGTAACTCCTTTTTGCACGTATTGGGAGTCGGTGTACAGCGCAACGCTAGAACGTTGCTTGAGGGCACGCAGCGCATGAATAACCGCACTCATTTCCATGCGGTTGTTGGTGGTCAATTCAGCGCCGCCATGCATATGCCGCTCATGCTCGCCCGATCGCAATACTGCACCCCAGCCACCAGGGCCGGGGTTGCCTTTGCAGGCGCCATCGGTATAAATGGTGATATGGGGCAGGGTAGGATCAGGCTGGCTCATGGTGGTCATGTTGTTTATGGGGAGCGATGGGCTGTATTTTGCTCTCCACCACGGGATTGAGTTGACGTAGTGGCGCAGGCCGTTTGTGGGCTACGCGACCAACCAGACGCATGCCGGGATGGCGCTTCACTGCAGAGATCATAAACACGGCGCCAAAGATAGGCCACCACCGATTGCCCATGGGCTCCAGATAATTCATGCGCGCAATGGCTGACTCCCCTTGCAAGGGCAGCTTGTAGCAGGCAAAGTGGCCTCGATCCAAGGAGAAATTCAGTAACTTTAGCCAGTCACGGATGCGCAGTAGATTAATAAACTGACCATCTCTTGGTAAAAATGGCTTACCAATTAAGCGGCCAAGGTATTGCCGCGCACCCCACAGGCTGGCAGGATTAAATCCAGACAAGATGAGTCGTCCTTCGGGCACCAGGACGCGATCGGCCTCACGGAGAATGTGATGGGGGTCATCCGCAAACTCCAATACATGGGGCAATACCAATAGATCCACGCTCTCTGCCGCAAAAGGCAACTCATCGGGCAAGCCCTCGATGACGTGCCAAGTCGGTGTTGTCGATAAAGTGGAATGCACGCCTAAGGAGTGATCTGTATGCGTTAATAGGGCGCGCATCGGCATCCGGTTTTCGCGCAAGCAGTGGAGTTGCGGCAAGCCAATTTGCACCGCATTAAAGCCAAATACATCCACAACCGTTTTATCAAACCACACCTGCTCTTGATGCAAAACATATTGACCTGGAGGCGAGGCAAGCCACGCATCCCAGGAGCCATCCGCTGACAAAATAGGGCTTTCGGGCGAGGCTTGGGTTGGTATCATGTGCCTATGGTAACGAAAACTACATTGCAGGTCTGGCCGATTCCGGCATTTGACGATAACTACATCTGGTGCATTCATGATGGAGAGTCTGCTTTAGTAGTTGACCCAGGCGATGCCGGCCCGGTATTGGACTACCTGGAACGCCAGTCGCTGACCCTCACCGGCATTCTGATTACCCACCACCATGCAGACCATACAGGCGGCATTCAGGATTTGTTGGCCTATGTCGCCACGGATTCCCTGCCAGTGTATGGTCCAGCAGCTGAGGCTATTCCGGGGCGAACCCAGGCCTTAATGGAGGGTGACCGGGTGGAATGCACTGCACCAGCCATTGCGTTCACCATCTTAGAAGTACCCGGCCATACCCTGGGGCATATTGCCTACTTTGCCGCTGGCAATGCGCCTAAGCTATTTTGTGGCGACACCTTATTTGCAACCGGCTGTGGTCGTTTGTTTGAGGGAACGCCCACCCAGATGTCGCAGTCCTTGGCGAAATTTGCGGCCTTGCCTGCAGAAACAGCGGTGTATTGCACCCATGAGTACACGCTCTCGAATATCCGCTTCGCCTTAGCGGTAGAGCCGAATAATTCCGATCTCATCGCCTGGTCGAATACGGCGCAGGCCTTACGTCAAGCGAATAAACCCACCGTACCAACCACCATTGGCCATGAGTTACGGGTTAATCCCTTTATGCGCTCCAATCAACCCGATGTAGTGGCGGCAGCATTGCAGGTATCTGGCGCTGCTGCATTGCCAAGCTCAGCACATGTGCTTGCAGCAATTCGAGCTTGGAAGGATCGTTTCTGATGCGACTGCGCCAATGCAATTTTGGGCACTGGTTTTTGCATTGGCGATCGCTACTGATTGTGGCAATGGTGGCGGCATTATCGGGTTGCGCCAGTATGGGCAACGATTGGTCTTCTGATGCAAATAGCAGTAGCGCTACTAACCCGCGCGCTGCCAAAGCACCCCGAGTTGACCTCAGCAAGCAGTCTGTTAGTAGCTTAACTGCCCCATCCAGTAATTTATGGCTTCGCATACAAAATGGTTTTGCGATGCCCGAGCTAAATAGTCCGCTGGTGATTACAGAGACGCGCCGTTTGGCGGCGAGACCTGAGTACGTTCAACGCTCCATGGCGCGCTCATCGCGCTACTTGTTCTACATTGTTGAAGAGGTGAATTTACGCGGCATGCCCACTGAAATCGCTTTGTTGCCATTTGTCGAGAGCGCCTTCAATCCGGTAGCCAAATCCACTGCAAAAGCCATGGGCATTTGGCAATTTATGCCGGCGACTGGAAAAGATTTCAAGTTAACGCAAAACGTATTTCGCGATGAGCGTCGCGATGTACTGCAGTCAACCCATGCTGCGCTAGATTATCTACAACGTTTGCATCGGCAGTTCGGCGATTGGCAACTGGCCCTGGCGGCGTACAACTGGGGCGAGGGTAATGTGGCCAAAGCAATCAAGCGCAATCAAGCCGCTGGTCTGCCAACCGATTACCTGAGCTTGAAGATGCCTAGAGAGACCCGTGAATACATTCCTAAACTCATGGCGTATAAAGCCATCGTTTTGGATCCAAAGGCGTACGGCATTGTTTTGCCGGAACTCGAAAACCACCCGTATTTTGTAGCGATTGACGTTACCCGCGACATTGATGTGGAGGTGGTGACAAACTTATCGGGCCTTACGCCTGAAGAATTCCGCAATCTCAATCCCTCGTTTAATAAGCCGGTTATCTTAAGTGCTGCTAATCAGCAAATCCTCTTGCCATTTGGTCACGCAGAGGTATTTCAAGAGAATCTCAAAAACTACTCTGGACCACTATCCACCTGGACCGCCATCCGGGTCCCGGCCACGGAGTCAGCGGAGCAGCTTGCAAAGCGGCTTGGAGTGAGCTTGGCAGTGTTGCGTGAGGTCAATGCAATACCTTCTGGTATGCGTATCAAAGCGGGATCGACTGTTTTGATACCAAAGCCGAGCACAAAGTCGACCGATGTACCCGAGCACCTGGCCGAAAATGCCAGCCTTAATTTAGTCAAGCCGGCGCCGGCGAAAAAGGCAGCGGCACCCGCTACCGCCGGCAAGAAAACCAATCCTGCACCGGCTAAAACCGCACAAAACAGCACAAAATCGAGCGTCAAGACAGCCTCTAAGCCGCCTAGTCAGCAAAAGCCCGTATCGACAGACGCCGCCAAATCTGCGAAAACAACTACTGCAAAAGCAGGCACCACTCCGCAATAGGTTAGATTTAGCATTTGCGCGGTAGCAGTACCGAATCCATTTAAGCACCCCTTTTTAGGTAAATCATGTCCTACAAAACCGTTCACGCCCAATCCATTCAAGATCCCCATGCCTTTTGGGGAGAGGAAGCAAAACACATTCACTGGGAAAAGCCGTTTGATACGGTACTGGATTACTCTAAGCCGCCGTTTGCGCATTGGTTCAAGGGCGGCCTAACCAATCTTTGTTACAACGCGGTTGATCGGCATTTGGCCGAGCGTGGCGATCAAATTGCCCTAGTGGCGGTTTCTACCGAGACCGATATTGAAAAAGCCTATACCTTTAAGGAACTGCATGCCGAAGTGAATCGCATGGCTGCCATTTTGAAGGCCAATGGCGTTGGCAAAGGTGATCGCGTATTGATCTACATGCCGATGATTGCGGAAGCCAGTTTTGCGATGCTGGCGTGCGTGCGCATTGGCGCTATTCATTCGGTGGTGTTTGGCGGCTTTGCATCGCATAGTTTGGCATCGCGTATTGAAGATGCCACGCCCAAAATGATTATTACGGCTGAGGCGGGTATGCGTGGCGGCAAGGCGGTGCCATACAAGCCACTGCTCGATGAGGCCATTGCCCTCTCAAACTACAAACCCGCAAAAGTGTTGATCGTCAACCGCGGCTTAACTGAGTTTGTGATGGTCGATGGGCGCGATCTGGATTACACCGCTGAGCGCTTGGCCCATCTCCATGCACAGGTGCCGGTGGAGTGGGTTGATGCAACCCACACCTCCTATATTTTGTATACCAGCGGCACGACTGGCAAGCCTAAGGGCGTGCAGCGCGATACCGGTGGTTATGCTGTAGCACTGGCATCGGCAATGCGCCTAATCTTTTGCGGCAAGCCGGGTGAAACCATGTTCACCACCTCCGATATTGGTTGGGTGGTTGGTCATAGTTTCATTATTTATGGGCCACTGATTAATGGCACCGCCACCATCATGTACGAAGGCACTCCTTTACGTCCGGATGGCGGAATTTGGTGGAGTCTGGTTGAGAAATACAAGGTATCGGTGATGTTCTCCGCGCCGACTGCAATTCGGGTGCTAAAGAAACAGGACCCTGCTTTCTTAACCAAATACGATTTATCGAGCTTGCGCACCTTGTTTTTGGCGGGCGAGCCGCTGGATGAGCCAACCGCAACCTGGATTCATGAAGCCATTGGTAAGCCGGTGGTGGATAACTATTGGCAAACCGAAACCGGCTGGCCTATTTTGGCGATTCAGCGCGGCGTCGAGGTCATGCCCCATAAATTCGGATCTCCTGGCTTGCCGGTATTTGGTTACAACATGAAGCTTTTGGATGAGGCTACTGGCGAGGAGCTGGGCCCGGATCAAAAAGGGGTAGTGGCGATTGAAGGCCCACTGCCCCCAGGTTGTATGCAAACCGTATGGGGTGATGATGCGCGTTATGTGAAAACCTACTGGAGCACCATTCCGGGCAAGTTGATTTACTCCACCTTCGATTGGGGCATTAAAGACAAGGATGGCTATTACTTTATTCTGGGCCGCACCGATGACGTTATCAATGTCGCTGGTCACCGTTTGGGCACACGCGAAATCGAGGAGAGTATCTCTAGCCATACCAACATTTCCGAGGTGGCAGTCGTTGGTATTGAAGATAAATTGAAGGGTCAAGTGGCGATTGGTTTTGCCATACCAAAAGATGCATCGAACGTTGCCAATCTGGAAGCAGAACTCATGAAAACCGTGGACTCGCAATTGGGCGCGGTTGCCAGGCCAGCGCGCGTTTACATTGTTACGGCTTTACCGAAGACCCGTTCTGGGAAGATTGTGCGGCGCGCGTTGCAAGCAGTTGCCGAAGGGCGGGATCCTGGGGATATCAGTACGATGGAAGACCAATCAGTACTGGCCCACATTAAAACAGTGATTCAGGAAAGCGCCAAAAAGGCTTAGA
This sequence comes from Burkholderiaceae bacterium, assembly GCA_947457875.1. Taxonomy (GTDB): domain Bacteria; phylum Pseudomonadota; class Gammaproteobacteria; order Burkholderiales; family Burkholderiaceae; genus Polynucleobacter. The sequence goes on along the minus strand of CANGWV010000020.1, from coordinate 253 downwards.
AAAAACCGACCCTAAAAAGCCGAAACTACAGGGAAATTAAAGTAGGGACTGGGCGGCTGCGCCGCCCAGTAAGGCTGCGGCTGGTTTGGCGGGAAGCGGGTCTGCGAACTGGTATTATTGATGGGTTCGTAACTCAATAAATTACCCTAGCGCTTAAAAACACTCACCTCCCGCAACCACTTCCGGGTAGGCTATTTGGGGGTGTTGAGCGTTGGATGGCAGCAGGGATTGGAGATGGTTTGTCACCCTTGCT